>PLDF01000255.1 GCA_003135055.1 Bryobacterales bacterium
CGAGTTTCTCCAGCATGGTGATCACCGGCAGCAGCCCGCCGTAGGGAGTCAGATTCTTACCGGAGAAGTCATAGGGCGTGGAAGCATTGATTTTATTGGGCTCCGACGCAGTGTCTTCGGGGCCTTGTTTTACGGGGGTTTTGGCGCTATCCTTTTTTCTGTCTGTAACCATTTGGGTGACCTCCTTGGGGTCGGTCTGCGAAGTTGGAACCTTCGCAAACTTCTGTTTTACCCCAATATTTACGGGGTCCCCAAATGGTTCGCTACGCTTCCACCTTCACGCGGCAAGCCGCAGGCGCGCATAGCTCAGGTAGTACGCAACCCCCTCTTTTTCGTCGACGCTCAAGACGGCGCCGACGTCAAACGGATGCGACGTGAGAGTCGCCAGGAGCTTGCCGCTAAGGTCATATAAATAGAGGTTGGCAAAGCCCGTGCGCTCCGAGGTCCAGATGAAGCGCTTGCCGTCCTTCAGGAAATGGATCGCCGGCGAATTCTCCACCCAACTATCGGGCCAGGATTCCTTGACGACCCCGCGGCACTTTCCGGAATCCGGATTGCATGCGGCAAGCTCCAGGATGTTTTGCCGCCGGTTAGCGCGATTGAAAGTAAGCTCGGCGTTATCGGCGGTCCAAGCCATGTGGTAAACGTAGTGGCCTACAACGGTATCGGTGAACGGCTGGCCGTCGCGCACGTCAAGCCTCACGATGCGCTTCGACGCCACGTCGTAGGCCAACACATCGACCACGGGGTTATCGACGCCCGCTTTCGGATACGCCTCCGCATCAACGGCGCTTTGCAGCTTGGTTTGATTCATCTGCAGGTAGTAATCGGGAACCTTGCTTTCGTCGAAGCGGTAGAATGCCACTTTGCGGCTGTCCGGCGACCACCAGATCGCGGTGGTTTGGTTCAGCTCTTCGCCATAGACCCAACTGGCGACGCCGTTTTTGGTGCGGTCCTTTTCATTGCCGTCGGTGGTGATGGCGGTTTCGTTCCGGCCTTCCGCATCGCTAATCCAGATGTTACGATCCCGGTAAGAGGCTTTCCACTTACCATCCGGCGATGTGACCGAAGCCACCTGCCGTCCGCGCGCCGGGCCGCCAGTGCCGCCGCGCCCGCCACGCCCACGGGGTTCGCCGGTTGCTTCGCCCGCCTCCGTGGCCTTTTGCGCGGTTACGTCGTAACGCCACAATTTGCCGTCGCGGTTGTACTCGAACGTCGTGTCGTCTTTCCAAGTGACGGCGAGCGAGCCGGATTTCACCGAACCCGCAATTTGGGCGGCCACCTTTTCATGCTGGTCGTAGCCCGGCATCGTCTTCAGGCGGTCTTGAGCGTGGACCAGAGCAACAGCGGCGAAAGCCGCAAGCCACAGGGAGGTTCTAGCCTTCATTCTTGACATGCTTGAAATGGTATCGCAAGAACGTCCTGCGCGAATTTCGCCAGCCTTTACCGGTTCAGACTGCGCCGGATCACGGCGTACTTCGCAAACTGTCCGGCGCGCAAATCGCTACCGATATTCACTCTTATCGTTCTGTGGCAACGGCCCGTTTTTCCCCGGTCACGAGCTATTCCGTGAGGTGTGCCGGTCAAGCCCGGCTCTTGCTGCGCTCCTCGCACGCCAGGGCGGCTTGCACGCGGAACACGAGTACCCTAACTAATTCCCACTCGGCTTTTCCGCGTGGTCGATAACGATTACCTCCACAGGACCTTTTTGCGCTTTCAACTCCAGGCCCAACTGCTGCTTCACGGCCGCGAAGACGGTAGGACCCGAAGTATCGGGTTCTTCCCCGTTGATTCTCCCACCCTCGGGAAATCCGAGCGGCAGATCTCGCGTGTACTCCAGATTGAAATCGTAGCCGCCATGCAGGTTGGTCAGGTCAACTACCGGCCGATCCATGAGCTGGGACAAGCGAAACGCAAAGTAATCCATCGGAGCGCACGTCGCCTTCAGTTTCATGTGTAAGAACTTTTCCGCAGCCTGATCGATCCAAGGGTCGCCAGCGCTCGCGGCTTCGTGCGGCGTCAACTTAGCTCCGCCTTTGTCCACCGTGAGGGCGTACATCGGCATGTCCTTTTTCTCGTGGTGAAACTTCAATTGCAGCCGATCCACCAGCATGTTGATCAGCATCACATGGAGTTCGTCGGCGCTCGAAGGCTTCTCCGCCTTGGCTTCCATGTCGAAGCGATCGGCATCCAGCCATCCCGGCCCACCTACAATCTGCTCGGCCTTGACGCGGTAGGCCACCTGGATCATGAGTTTGATCGGACAGTTGGTGGCTTTATACGTTTGGCCGCCTGGTTCCGGACGGATTCCGCCGCCCGGTCCTAGTCCCTCGCTGGGCTTGAGCGAGACAACATCAAACCGAAGGTCGGGAATCTTGGCTGGCGCCTGCGCGAATAGCGTAGCAGCAAGGAGTACACAGACGGCAATGCGATGCATAGTTCTTGCATTATGTCACTCCGCTATGTCACTCCGCCGCCGCGCCGCCAGCGGGGTCGATCCGCGAGGGTTGGTTTGGTCCTGCCGATTCCATTGGGTCGCGGATGAATCACGGATTCGGAAACCATCCCGCCGGCGGAGCACTACTGATATCACGCCTTAACGCCCTCCTCAACAGCCCAACCCCGTCTTGCGGCGTAGGCCTCACTGACAGCATTGCCAAATGACGGACTATGCTATAGGTAAATGCGCATCGATCTGAAAGGGACGATCAGTGGTTGTGCGGCGCTCGTCGTACGCAAGGCGCCGCGTTGTCTCCGGACGTGGGATCAGTGGGAAGTCGGCGCCTTGGAGGTGGCTACCGCCCGACTGCGGGGACCGGCCCCGCTCTGGTCAAGGCGTTACGAGCCGAAGGGGCTGATTGAAGCCTCCGGAAGCGGCGCCTGGACCACCGCTCAAGCGGGGTGAACGTTTTCGGCAGCAACGGCGGCTAAAGCGGTCACTGGTGCGCAGAAAGCGGTCCGTATGCCCGGCTCAAAGACGTTCTCTAGCGTTCACGGCCTGCTCTCCTCCCGCAGGCAGCATATTTGAACGTGTTCAAACACCTAGTGTTAGCGCAAACTCGCCGCGCGTCAAGTCACTTTTCGAACATGTCCAATTCTGTGGGGATGGCAATCCTGGCGCGGCCTGGCTTCGGACGGCGCGTTTGTCGCAAGCGGATAGGGATCAGCTGCAAGAAGATAGGGTCGCTGCCGGCGCAAGCGCGCTTGGGGGGAAGCCGTTGCCGTCGTTGATGGGCCGATCGCTGCCACGGATCTTAACCATGACCTCACGCTGGTCACTCGGAATTCAAGGAATTTTGCCGGGTGTGGCGCCCAAGAACTCTTGCGGGTAAGACTAAGCTAGCGGACTGAAGCAGCTTGAGCTGCTGCTCTGGACGATTGTCTACCAACTGCCGAACTTATCCTCGCGGACAATGACCGCGACTACCGCGACTATTGGATTGCCAGTTGCGGCGCGGGCAAGCTGTTCGGGCTCTCAAGAGACAGAATCATTCGGCCGCGGTATCGACGAGTTTGCCGATCCACCGTCAGGCCTCGGATTGACGAACTCTGGCGGCCCTTACCGCACCAGGGTGAACATCGGGGCGCGTTCCGGTCGATAGGTTCCGGCGGGAGCATGCGAGTTGAGTACACGGCGAAGGGAAAACGTCCTGCCCGTGCGTCACCTGCCCTGCCTGCACACCGGGCCGGTATCGCTTCGATCCGCGTGGAAATGCAGCGCGATACGTCTCCGCATAGGAATTCCACCATATGGTCTCGGGTGCTTTCCACGCGCGGCCCGGGAGTTCCGGGAAACACTAGTATTTGGTAATCGTTACCGTTTTCTAAGAACGGATCGGGTGGTAGTGAACGTGCATTGATCGATGCCGCGATACGAAGGTCACTCAGGCCTGAACCAGCATGGTACTAGAAACGCAGAAGAGCCAACCCGAACCATCCGTCAATGGCATCGTTGCACGGAAATCCGAACGCCGGAGGCGCCCACGAGCCGCTTTGCAGTGGGTAGTTCACGTATCGAGAGCGGGAGGCATGCGCACGGTTTCCGGCAAGACGAAAAACGTCAGCAACCATGGCTTTTACTGTCTCGTCCAAGAGCCTTTGGAGTCCGGAGAACGTGTAGAATGCACGATGGTTATTCCGATACCCAAATCCGGCGAGCCGGATGCTGTGCTCTGGTTGAAGTGCCAGGCGCGTCCATTACGGGTTGAAGCAGTGGCGGCTGGCACGGCGTTCGGTATCGCATTTCTAATTGAGGAATACTGCGTGATACATATCAACCCGGTGCAGATCGACCTTGCGGAACAGTCGATGGCGATGGGCTAGCAGGATTCCATTGCGCCCGTAAAAGAGAATAAATCTGGGATCAGT
This sequence comes from Bryobacterales bacterium, assembly GCA_003135055.1. Classification (GTDB taxonomy): domain Bacteria; phylum Acidobacteriota; class Terriglobia; order Bryobacterales; family Bryobacteraceae; genus PALSA-243. The sequence continues at coordinate 4,369 of PLDF01000255.1, forward strand.
ACCCAATTTGAATCATTTCTTGCGCCTTGCGCCTCGCCGCGATTCCAGTCGTCTTGAGGCCGGCGACGGTTTCTTTGCGCCTAATTGTGCGTGTGTACGCTCGCTAGTACCTGAAAATCGCTCAGTAGAGCGCGATATTTGGTTCGTGCCGTCGTGACAAAGGCTTACGAAATCGACCCCCTACAGGACGTACGCTGGCCGCAGTTTCTGGAAGCGCGCCCCATGGCCACTCTGTTTCATAGCAAAGAGTGGCTGGATGGGTTGCAGCGAACCTACGGGTATCGGGCCAGTGTGCTGACCACCTCCGGACCTGGAGAGCCCTTGACCAATGGCTTGGTTTTTTGCCGCGTCCGGAGCTGGCTCACGGGGCGGCGACTGGTCTCGGTCCCATTCTCCGACCATTGCACGCCGTTGATCGATAGCGAGGAGGAGTTCGGCTGCCTGCTTTCGCGCCTGCGGCAGGAAGCGGATCGAGGGAGGGAAAAGTATCTGGAAATCCGGTCTATCGCCGGGACCGCCGGAATGCCGCCGGACTTATCCGGTCCAACTGCCTTCTGTCTCCATCGACTGGATCTGCGTCCGAGCCTGAATGAACTTTTCCATGCGTTTCATGAGAGCTGTATTCGCCGGAAAATCGCGTGCGCGCAGCGACAAGGCGTGACTTACGAAGACGGGGCTTCGGAAGAGTTACTGCATAAATTTTACCAACTGGCGATACTCACACGCCGGCGGCACAAGATACCGCCGCAGCCGCTTTCATGGTTTCGAAACCTGATCGCCTGCCTTGGAGAAAGAGTTAAAATCCGGCTGGCTTCCCACGAAGGCCAACCGGCAGCCGCCATCCTCACGATCCGCTACAAAAGCAGTATGACTTACAAGTACGGGTGCTCCGATCTGCGTTTCCACAGATTGGGATCTATGCAACTGCTGATGTGGAAGGCCATTCAAGAAGCCAAGGAGAACGGCCTGCTGGAATTTGACATGGGGCGTACCGATTGGAGCAATGAGGGGCTGCTCACCTTCAAAGACCGCTGGGGCGCCGCGCGCTCCACTCTCCAATATCTTCGCCATCCAGCGGCCAAGCCGCACAGCCGTATCGAGGACATTCCAACGCGCATTGCCAAGCGGTTTTTCGCTTGGGCGCCGGATAGTTTATTGAGTTCTGCCGGCAGTATCCTGTACCGTCATATCGGCTGAATACGCTTCGGAGTATGCTCGGGAATACCGGTTGGCGGCACGCACCATTCCGGAAAATCCCTTTGCCCCGGTCCCTTCGGTCTGCAAAGGCAATTGGTTTCTGATGCGGAATAACCGATGCCGGTCAGCGATGCATGGGTTTACGGCTTCGGCCGGACCGGCGCTGAATTAAATTCAGGACTTGACCTAGATCAAAAGGTGTTAGTGTAAATGGCACTGGCTTGCGCAACGCCGAAACTCAAAGTAGCCACCGCAAGCAGCATTGGAACCTTGGTCATGTTTGAAATCCTCTATTAGCTCCGAAACGATGCTACCACGGGTTTCCTTCCAATGCTATGCTGACCATGTTAGTACTAATACTACCCTGCGGAGTGTCCCCGGATAGCGACAGCGGGAGATCGCCGTTCTTCTGCATGACGATATTCGGCACGGATACGACGACCTGATACAATCCCGCATGGTTCGGCACGGGGTTGATCGCCGACGCCGGGACTTTAAATTCACC
>PLDF01000310.1 GCA_003135055.1 Bryobacterales bacterium
ACTACGTTGACAGGAGGGCGCACCCCAGCGCAACCCGGCAAAAGAGCGCATAGCGGCGGACCACACGGCTATCGCGGCGCCCTAACTCATGCTAACAGGCACTGTAGCTCAGAGTAACTGCTGTTTTGGACACGAGTGATATTTCTTGGTTGTCTTGAACAGCTCCACATGACCGTCCGAGGCGCCAAATCGGCACGCGTCGCGCACGATCTGCATTTCGGCGGCACTCAACGGCTGAAAGCCGCGCGCGACTTCGAGATTCTGATGCGGCACGCTGACGGAATCGATGCCGCTAATGGTCACAGCAACCGGCAGGCTCATGGCATAGCGCAGTCCCATCGTGACAACAACTGCGCCCTCGCGCACCAATTCCCCGCTTCCTCCCAGGCTCTTCATGCCCAGCGCCGCCATGCCGCGCCGATTCACCTCCGGCAGCACGTTGGTCTCGAAGCTGCGAAAAGTCGCGTCCAGGCAATTGAGCGGCATCTGCACGGTGTCGAACGGGAAATTGTGGGAAAGCATCTTCAAGTGAATGGAAGGATCTTTATGTCCTGTGAACCCAAGAAACCGTACTTTGCCCTGTTGCTTGGCTTCCAGCAGGGCCTCTGCCGCGCCATTTGGGGCAAAGATCAGGTCCGGGTCGTTTTCGTAGATCGCCTCGTGTATCTGCCACACGTCGAGATGATCGGTCTGCAAACGAGTCAGCGATTCTTCAAGCTGGCGCATCGCGACATTCTTGTCGCGCCCATGCGTACAAACCTTGGTCATCACGACGGCGCCGTCGCGCTTGCCCCTGAGCGCGCGACCCAGCCGTTCCTCGCTTAGGCCCTGGTGATATTCCCAGGCATTGTCGAAGAAGTTCACGCCGGCATCCAAAGCCTCGTTGACAATTTGGGTGGCTTCAGCGTCGCTGTTCACAGAGCCGAGGTGGTATCCGCCAATTCTTAATGCCGAAACTTCCAAACCGGTGCGGCCCAGCGGTCGCTTGGATATTTCCGCGCCGGATTGCCCCTGGGCTGCGAGGCCTGCGGTTCCTAGCATAAATGCCTCCACAAAGGTTCTTCTGGTTACATCGTATCCAGTTACATCAAATCTAGGCGGCAAATTACTTAGTCGGCGGGAATGGATGCCCGCTGTTGTCTGTCATCTTGAGCATCTCCCGCACCTCGACCTGCTGCATGTCGAGAGGGAATCCATGAGCGAGGCGGGCCTCGGGGTTGTCAAATTTCAGCGACAGTTTGTAGAGCTCGAATCTACCGTCAGCCGCATACTGCCGGCAACGGTCGCGCAGCAACTGCATCGCTGGCGGTGGCATCGGCTCGAAACCCTGCGCTACTTTAAACGCCTGCTGGAGAGCCTCCGGCTCATCAATCCCGGTAATCGTAGTAGTCACCGGCAGACTCATCGCGTATCTTAGGGCTTCCTCGCCGGTGCGTACGCCTTTTAGCACTGGCGCGCCGTGGCCGCAAATTGGCTTCATCCCGAGCGCGGCGATTCCCCGGCGGTTCAACTCGGGCAGTACCTGTTGCTCAAAGCTATGGAAGTGCGCGTCAAAAGCGTTCAGCGGCATCTGCACAGAGTCGAACGGAAAGCCTGTGGCCAGCATCTTCAGGTGAATAGATGGGTCCTTGTGTCCAGTAAATCCGACAAACCGTACCTTGCCTTCTTTCTTGGCCTGCACCAGCGCCTCCGCTGCGCCATCCTTCCGGATGAACAAGGCGGGGTCGTTTTCGAAGCATACGCCATGGATCTGCCAAAGGTCCAGATGATCGGTTCGCAGCCGGCGCAGCGATTCGTCGAGCATGCGCAGCGCAAGCGCCTTGTCTCGTCCATGCGTACAGACCTTGGTCATCAGGAACACGCGATCGCGCACTCCCTTTAAGCCGGCGCCCATCCAAGCTTCGGTCTTGCCGCGGTGATATTCCCAGCAATTGTCGAAGAACGTAATACCTCCATCCACGGCCTGCCTTACGAGGCGCACCGCCGTGGGCTCGTCAGGTGCATCGCCGAGATGATGTCCCCCAAAGCCCAGCACCGAGATCCTGTCCTTATGGCGGCCGAATTGTCGAAGAGGAATCGTGTCTCCATTAGTGTTCGGCATCAAGCGCTCCCGTCATCACTCCAATTCGTGCAAGCGAGCCGCCAATTCCTGGACTCTGACTGAGAGCGGCTTGTTTCGCGGTTCCTGCTCAGTGAGTCGAAATATCGCCACTAGGCGTCGTCCAGCCGCCACTTCGGGAGCCGCATGACTGGCTCAACCGCCCATCGAGATCGCCCAGGTGCAATCAACGCATTGAGCTGATCTGGGGTAGCTTGGATACGTCCCAACCGCCGCCCAGCGCCTTGATCAAGAGGACGCTGGCGTCCATGCGGCGGCGCAAAATGTCGACTTCGTTCCGCTCGTTTTGCAGGGCAACAGTCTCAGCGGAGACAACCTGAAGGTAGGGGTCGACGCCGGTCTGATATCGATTCGTGAAGATCTCAACTCCCCGCTCGGCCTCGGCCACGGCTTCCCTCTGCTGCACCGTCTCGTGCTCCAGTATCCGAAGCTCGGCGAGATTGTCCTCTACTTGCTGAGAAGCGACGAAGGTGGTCTGGCGGTAGTTAGCGACAGTAGCGTCGTAATTTGGCTAGCGCGCCTTCCGATGTGGCCCGGCGCCGGCCACCGTCAAAAATCGTCTGCAACATATTGGGTCCGGCAGCCCAGAACCGGCTGGGCCAGTCGAACAAATTCACGAATCGAGTTGCCTTCCAGGCCAACGGTGGCGCTTAGAATAAGGCTCGGGAAATAGGCCGCGCGCGCAATCCCGATGCCTTCATTCGCCTCTCCGACACGGCGCTCACTGGCGGCGATGTCGGGACGCCGCTCCAGGAGCTGAGATGGGACGCCAACTGGGATGGCTGGCGGCTCGAGGTCTAAAGGCGCGGGCGCGAGAGCAAACTCCGCCGGCGGTTTGCCAACCAAAATCGCGATGGCGTGTTCATATTGGGCCCGCATCACGCCGATATCGGTATCCTGCACACGCGCGGTATCCAATTGCGTTTTCGCCTGCACCAGGTCGGACTCCGGCGCGGCGCCACCGTTGAGCAGCGCCGTGGTGAGTTTCACCATATCGGCGTACTGATCCACGGTCTCGTGCAGCAACCTTTGCTGTGCATCGGCGCTCCGCAACTCGAAATAGTCCACCGCCAGTTCGGCATGCAGGCTGAGAGCGGCGGTCGCAAGATCGGCGGCAGTAGCTTGCGCCTCCTCGCCGGCAGAGGTGACAGACCGGCGGATCCGCCCCCACAGGTCAACTTCGTAGGATAGGTCGAACGGCAGAGTGAACCCCGATCTGGCACTGGTACCCACGTTGGAAGGAAAATAGGGCTCATTTGGTGAATAGCGCAAGGATTCAATGTTCGGGTTCACCCCAATGGCCGGAAATTCCGCCGCCGGTTATAACGGACCATGGTGCGCGCCTGACGGAAGCGCGCTTCGGCTATCTTCAGATCCTGGTTGGATACCGTCACCTGCTCCTTCGAGCGCATTCAACTGGGAATCACCGAAGATTTCCCACCCATTGCCGCGCAGCGCAGCCGCGTTGGGATGGGAAGTGTTCCAGTCACCCGATTCTTTAAAACGAGTCGGGCAACGGCTCCTTATATGCGGGGGTCACGGGAACCGGGGGCTTTTGGTACCTGGGACCAACCATGCAGCCAACCAGCAGCAGTAACAGAAGCGCTGGACACAGGCGAAGATACTTCATTGCGCTGTTCCCGTGGCCCGAACGGGCGTGCCGCTGATCAACGAGTCGGATGGACTGGCAATCACCTGGTCCGTCGACTTCAGACCGGAAGTCACCTGTACCGCGTCCCCATAGTCCACGCCGATGGTGATCGGAACCAACTGTGCGTGACCGTTGCGAACGACGCCGACGCGAAGACCTTCGGAGCGGAACAACAGGGCGTTGGATGGAATAATCACGGAGCGAGTCTGACTGGGCAATTTAAGATGAACGTGAACGTAAGCCCCGGGAAGCAGCCGCCCGGTAGGGTTGTCGACGTCTATTTCCGTGTTCAAGGTTCGCGATGCCATGTCGATGGATTGGGAGGTCCGGGAAATTTCGCCGCGAAAGGTTTCACTCGGAAATTCATCCAGCGTGAGAGCCGCCACGGCGCCTAGCTAGCGGACCAAATCCTCCGGCGATTTCCATGCCTCGCTCCTCCAACAGGTACTTGCGCACCTTCGCGTCGTCGATGCCATCCGGCACGCGCGGCGTGTTCAGCGTCCACAGACGGTCCGCCGCGTTCGCCACATGCATTCCGAGCCCCATCGCCTCAATTCCCGCGACGAACGCCAGATGGTTCTTCCGGTGCCGCCCCCACCGCGCCGTCAGCCCCTCCTCCTCCACCAGCGCCAGAGCTTCGCGCAATGCGTAAAATAATGTCGCCGATGCCGTGTGGTGATATTTGTGGCCCGTGTAGAACGCGTCGATCAGTTGCAAATCGAGATACCACGATTGCACCGGCGTCTTGCGGTTCTTCAGCCGGTCGAGCGCCCGCGGCGAAACCGTGATGGGCGCGAGCCCCGGCGGACATCCGAGGCCTTTCTGCGAGCAACTGTACGCGATGTCGATTCCGTTTTCGTCGACGCTCACCGGCATGCCGCCCAGCGACGTCACGCAATCGGCGCTAGATCCCGTCGAGCCGATGCAAAACGCTCGTAGAGGCGAAAGCTTAAGAGAAGCGAGGATACCATTGAGAAGATCACGATCAAGGTAAACGCCGGCTTGAAGCATGCGCTCATAGGCTTGCCGCAAATCTCCGACATGGCCGCGGCGGTAACACGCTTCCAGGACTGCGACGGTGCCCTGGACCTTGAATCCCTGTTTTTGCGCAAGCTTGCGCGCGCCAAGGTCGTCGAGCAGAACGAGGTGGGCGCCGATCTCCCGCGCGAGCAGCATGGCGCTGATTTCTCCGAGGCCAAGGGCGAAGCGCCGTGATTGAAACTCCTCAAGAGCAGTGGGATTGCGAATTTCCCGCACCTCAATCCACGGGCAGTTTGAAACGTCCGCCGCGCCCGGGAGCCCCGCTCCGGCCACAACCACCTCGGCGTAGACCTCAGCGGAGATGACTAACATGCCGTAAAGCTTTCGGAGCAAATCAAAAGCGCCAATCTTGGCAGGGGAGATCAGAGGCGACGAATTGGAAACGACGATCACAATCCGAGTTGGGTGAGGGTCTGCCGGTCTTCCTCCAGTTCGGTATCGGTGTAACGAATTGGTGAAATGCCGTGGGCGGCGGCAAATTCCATGAAGGTGGCGAGCGGCGTGCGGCACAATTCGGCGGCGCGTCCGAGGGACACCTTGTTTTCATGGAAAAGCTCCAGGGCAATGAGTTTGGCCGCCTCCTTCGAAACGTCGCCATCGTTGAGGCGCGCGACCGAAACTAGATCGGCCGGCAATTCCAGATTCACGGTACCCATATCCCTAACCTACCTTTGAAACCGGCGCAAAGCAATCCCCACTTCGCCAACGGCAGTATTGTGCCGGACTGGCAAGACCACCTTGCTCCGCCACGCCGTTTCGCGCACTCGCGACGTGGTTCCGAAGGATCCCGATATGCAAGCGCGGGCGCGATCCAATCTCCGGGGACTGCTGGATGAGCCTCGGCATCCAGTCCTGTTCGACGAAATTCAGCCAGCCACGATTGGCTGCCCCACATATCCCTGCTGCTTCAACGCCTCTCCCAACGCCTCCAGCACCAGCGACACGTTCTCCGCCTGCGACCCATACCCCATCAACCCGATGCGGAACACTTTGCCCGCTAGCGGACCAAATCCTCCGGCGATTTCCATGCCCCGCTCCTCCAACAGGTACTTGCGCACCTTGGCGTCGTCGATGCCATCCGGCACGCGCGGCGTGTTCAGCGTCCACAGACGGTCCGCCGCGTTCGCCACATGCATCTGCAGCCCCATCGCCTCAATTCCCGCGACGAACGCCAGATGGTTCCTGCGGTGCCGCTCCCACCGCGCCGTCAGCCCCTCCTCCTCCACCAGCGCCAAGCCTTCGCGCAATGCGTAAAATAANNCCCGTGTAGAACGCGTCGATCAGTTGCAAATCGAGATACCACGATTGCACCGGCGTCTTGCGGTTCTTCAGCCGGTCGAGCGCCCGCGGCGAAACCGTGATGGGCGCGAGACCCGGCGGACATCCGAGGCCTTTCTGCGAGCAACTGTAGGCGATGTCAATTCCGTTTTCGTCGACGCTCACCGGCATGCCGCCCAACGACGTCACGCAATCGGCGATGGTCAGCGCGTCCACTTCCCGCGCCGCTTCGCAAATGGGCTTGGCGTGGTTGAACATCCCCGTGGAAGTCTCCGCCTGCACGAATGCCACGATCTGCGGCCGCTCGCGCTTGATGAACTCGCGCGCTTCCTGCGGGTCGTACGGCTGCCCCCACTCTTTCGCGAGCTTCACCACTTCACCGCCCTGACGCCGCGCCATCTCGCCGATGCGGTCGCCGAAGAATCCGTTGGATAGCAGCGCGAACTTCGTACCCGGCCCGGTGAAATTCGCCACCGCCGCTTCCATACCCGAGCTGCCGGTTCCCGATAGCGCCAGGTTGAACTCGTTCGCGGTGGAGAACGCATGCCCGATCAGCCGCCGCACTTCCGCCGCGGTCTGCAGGAAGAACGGGTCGAGGTGCCCCACCACGTTCTGCTGCATCGCCTCATACACGCGCGGCGCCACCGGACTTGGTCCCGGACCGAATAACAACCTTTTCGGAGCCTGCACTCTCATGACTTGGCTCCCATTTCCCGGCTCGCTTCCCGGCTCATTTCTCGGCTCATTTTTTCACCTTCGCCTGCTTATATGCCTCGCGGATCTGCTGCAATTGCCGCGCATGCGATTCCGCGTGCCCGGCATACCCCTCCAGCATCTGACCCAAAGTGATTATTCCCCGTTCGGTGTGATTGCCCGTGCGCCGGTAAGCGCTCTCCGGCAGCTCTTTCAACAACTCGTAATTCTCCGCGCGCAGGCGCCGGAACGTCTCCAGCGACTGCTTCACTTTACGCCGCGAATAGTCCAGGTTCGCCGTCCACTTGTCCTGGTCGAACGCGACGATGGTGGGATTGTCTTCGGCGATCAACTGGCGGAAGCGATGCGCGCCCACCAGATCGGCATCCGCCAGGTGCGCCATCAACTGCCGGATGCTCCACTTGCCGGGCGCCGTGGTGAAGTCTTCCTCTTCGCCAAATACGCCCGTAAGAGCCACCGCCAGAACTTCGGCGCCGCGGCGGTATCGTTCGAGTAGTTCGGATATGTCGGACATTGGTTTGTAGTAAATCGCCTAGTAATAATCGGCGCAGCTCATATAGTAGCCGCAGCGCTCGCAGAGCAGCTTGCATTTGCGCTCGGCCAACCGCGTCGAGCAGACCGGGCAATACAGCATCGGCTCGTCCTCCGATTTTGCGGTCCTGCCGGCAACCACTCCCCCACGGTCGTGGCTCTGGTCGGAGCCGGGCCCAGAGGGCGCCCCGTAAGCAAGCGTTTTCCCGGCAGGTGATTTATCGTCCCGATCTTCCACTGTTGACCAAATTATACTAAAGGGATAGTGATCAAGCTCCGAACAGCAATCCTCTTGACGGCCCTTTCCCTCAGCGGCTACTCTCAGCCGGGGCAGCGCCCTGTCCGTTTTCCTTCCCGCGGCACCCGCGGCGCCGTCGGCGGCGGCTCGGAATACGCCACCGAGGCCGGCATGCGCCTGTTCACCAGCGGCGGCAACGCGGTGGATGCCGGCATCGCCACCATGCTCGCCGCGTCGGTCACGGAATTCTCCCATTTCGGCTTCGGCGGCGAATCGCCCATCCTCGTCCGCACCAAGGCGGGTAAGGTCTTCGCCATCGCCGGCGTGGGCACCATGCCGAAACTGGGCACCGCGGACTTCTTTCGCAAGCACAAACTCAAGGAGGATGAAATTGTCGATCCGCCCACTGCCGGCGGCCTCAAGGATTGGGTGCCGGTCGCCGGCGTCCTCTCCGCGCTGGTCCCCGGCATGGTGGATGCCGCCCTTGTCACGCTGCAAAACTTCGGCACGAAGTCCTTCGCCGAAGCCGTTCAACCTGCCATCGAGCTGGCCGACGGCTTCCCCATCGACGAGTACCGCGCCACCATGGGCTCGATGTCCATTCGCGGCGTTGCCAAGTATCTCGAAGCGTGGCCAACCTCCAAGCGCGTCTACCTGCCTGGCGGCAATATTCCCCGCGCCGGCGATATTTTCCGGCAGCCCGATCTTGCGCGCACCCTGCGCGCCATGGCCGCTGTCGAAACCAAGGCCCGCGCTGCCGGCGCCACCCGCGAAAAGGCCATGGAAGCCGTGCGCGACTATTTCTACCGCGGCGAAATCGCCCACAAGATCGACGAATTCATGAAGGCCAACGGCGGCCTGCTGCGCTACGAAGACATGGCGGCGTTCCATCTTGCGCCCGAAGAGGCCGTCTCCACCACTTATCACGGCTACACCGTCTACAAGCCCGGTTTCTGGAGCCAGGGCCCGGCCATGATCGAGGCGCTGAATATCATTGAGCCGTACGATCTGGCCGCCATGAAAATGAATTCCGCGGATTATATCCACACCATCGTGGAAGCGCTCAAGCTGGCCTACGCGGACCGCGACACTTACTATGGCGACCCCAAATTCACCAAGATCCCCGAGGAGCGTCTGCTCTCTAAGGAGTACGCCGCCGAGCGCCGCAAGCTGATCGGCCCCAACGCCTCGCTCGAGTTCCGCCCCGGCGATGTGGAGGCGAACCCGCCCAAGCATCCCTTCTTCGCCCACCTGACGCACCGCGATATCGACCCCGCGCTGCTCGCCAAGGACACCACCTGCGTCAATGCCATCGATAAGGATGGCGTCGCGATTTCCATCACGCCTTCCGGCGCGTGGATGCCTGCCGTGATCGCGGGCGATACCGGCATTCCGCTCACCGAGCGCGCGCAAAGTTTCCTGCTGATACCCGGCCACCCTAATGAGCTGGGCCCTGGCAAACGCCCGCGCGTCACGCTCAGCCCCACGTTGGTCACCAATCCCGACGGCACGCTGCTCGCGCTTAGCACGCCCGGCGGCGACGATCAGGATCAGGGGCTGCTGCAAGTGTTTCTCTACGCGACGTTGTGGGGCGCCAATGCCGAGAACGCCGTTGAGGCGCCGCGCTTTCAGACCGAGCACCTGGTATCGAGCTTCGACAACCACGCCATGAGCCCCGGCAGCCTGTTCCTCGACGAGCGCATTCCCGCGGCGGTGGTGGAGGAATTGCAAAAGCGCCTGCACAAGATTACGGTGACGTCGCGCTTTAACAGTGGAACCGCGCCGGTGTTCATACGTCTCAAGCCAACTGGATTGATCGAAGCCGGCGCCGATCCGTTCTACTACCGGGCCATGCAAGCGTGGTAGGCTCGCTCTTCGACGAACCGGGCGATTTCGACCGGACCGCGCTGGCTGGCAAGCTGCGCGCCCTGGCGGGTCAGAATATTTGCATCGGCGGCAGCTCGTGGAAGTACGAGGGATGGCTCGGCCAGATCTACTCGCGCGAGCGCTATCTTTCGCGCGGCCGCTTCTCGCGCAAGCTCTTCGAAGCCGAGTGTCTGCGCGAGTACGCCGAAACATTTCCGGCCGTCTGCGGCGATTTCGCTTTCTACCAATTTCCCGGCGAAGAGTTCTGGCGCAAACTCTTCGCGCAGGTTCCGGGGCCGTTCCGCTTTGCTTTCAAAGTGCCGGAACAGATCACGTGCAAAGTGTTTCCAGCGCACGCCCGTTATGGCCCGCACGCCGGCCATGAGAACCCGGAGTTCCTCAACTCACGCCTGTTATACGAAATGTTCCTGCGCCCGCTGATGCCGTATCGCGCGCAGACCGCGGTGTTGATCTTCGAATTCGGCGCCTTCAGCCGCCGAACTTTCGCCGGCCTGCCGGATTTCCTGGACAGCCTTGACCCGTTCCTGGCCGCGCTGCCGCCCGAATTCCGCTACGCCGTGGAGATCCGCACGCCGGACTTCCTCGAACGGGATTACTTCGCCTGCCTGCGCAACCACGGTGTGGCGCACGTTTATAATGCATGGTCGAAGATGCCCGAGCTGCGGCATCAGATCGCGATTCCCGATTCCATGACGGCGGATTTTCTGGTGTGCCGCGCGCTGCTGCGCCACGGCCGCACCTATGAGACGGCCGTCGAGACGTTTCAGCCGTACACCGAGATTCGCGACCCGAACCCGGAAGCGCGCGATTCCATGCGAATCCTGATCGGCCGCGCCCGCGAGAACAAAGAGTTTCTGTTCCTGTTCGTGAATAACCGCTTGGAGGGAAATTCGCCGCTGACCATCCTGAGCGTGGTGGCGCCACACACAATCGTGTGAATGCGCTTCGGTCCTCCCGCACTCCTCAAGGAATCCCAAAGACGATGCAGTATGCTGAAGGCGGAGGGCTTCCGTGAGCCGCGATCCTTTGCATGCGCTGATTGATCGGATCCCGGAAGGCGAGCTGCCCGCGGCGCAGCGATTTCCGGGGTTCCTGGCAAGTAGCCCGGCCTATCGTGCGGCATTATGCGCGCCAGTCGACGATGAACCCGCCACCGAAGGCGATGCTAGCGCCATTTTGAATGCTCGCGCCGAGATTCGTGCCGGTAAGGTGGTTGCGCATGGCGAAATCCTGCGGGAGTTCGATTTGCCCGGCACGAATCGATGAACTTTGTGTGGCCCGAGCCGGTGCGATCCGAGTTGCGGGCCAGTTTCGTGGGTCCGGAGGCGGCTACGCTGCGCCTACTGGGTCGAGTGGAAGACGGGGCGTCGGCGGTTCGACGCTCTGCTTCGCTTGGCATCTCGCGCGAGCTAGCGGCGAATACCGCTGGCAGCAGCCGAGGTCCCTGGCGCCTGAGTAAAAGCATCGCTTTGAGACAGGCACTGTCCAACGCTTTCTTCGACTCCCTGGGGCTTCCGAGATTGGCTTCCAGCCGGTAGCTCAACCCGCCGAACCGCCGTGTACGGACCCNNGCCCGCGAAACTTCATGAAAAAACCCGGGGCGCTCCGGGGATTCCCCGATGTTCGGGGTGGTTTTTCGACCCTGTCAGGCGGGCTGTACTTTAGCGAAACACAACAGACCACGAAAGGCGATGGTCTGTCCTACCAAGCGACCGGCCGTGAGGCCGGTCCCACTAATGAATGACCGTATTCGCCATGCGCGAATCGGTGAACTCGGTGTGGTCTCCGGCTTTCTTTCCGGGCACGGGCAGCAACCGCGCCGCCAGCGGCTTCTTCCACTTATAAGCCAGCGAAGCGACGTCGCTCAGAATGCGCGCGATGTGCTCTTCGCTGGTATCGCCAGGCAGCGGGATGGTGTCGAGGCCGCCCGCGCAAACGGCTGAGTAAGCCAGCAGCGAATCGATGGTGTACGTCCCTTCCGCCCAGCGCCGGGCGAGAACTGTGTCCTCGAGAACCGGAACCATCAGACCCGAATAGCCCGTGCGCTTCACCGGTACGGATTGCACGGCCGCTGTGATGATGCGTGCCGCGGTCATGGTGCCGCTTGAACCGAACGGACCTCCGATGAAAGATTCCATCGCGCGCCCGATGGAGACTTCGCCCAGTGGCGCGGGCGTGGGGTCGATGCCCTGGTAGGTCCATCCGCTGGTGGACGCGACGCCCATGGCGACAGTCTCAGCCTCGCGCATGTATTTCGCCAGCGATTCAGAGAGACGCTTCTCCGCTTCGACGGGGTCGTGATATTGCGCGAAAACATCGGTCACTACGCTCGCGCCTTCAAGGCCCACCGCGAAAGCGCGCCCGCCGCCCAGATGGTAGGCTCCGGGGTAGAACGGGCCGTACGGTTTCACCATCGCCGTCGCCGCGAAGTTGAAATTGCCTTCGCCGCCGCGGCTGCGCTGCGCAATCTCTTTGATGAGCTTGGCCGCTTCGTGAAGCGCGCGCCAATGAATGCCGTCGTCGCCGGCGATCACCAGGCTGGCGTTGATCTTGCCCGTGGATAGAACTTCCGCCAGCAGCGCATTGGGCGCCGCATCGTCGTTGTCGTTCAACATCGAGGTCCCGATATTCAGCGAGAACCCCGAGGTGGCCGCCAGATCGTTCAGCTTGTGAAAAAAAGCCACAGCTTCCTCGCGCTTCATGCCGGCAGCGTACTTTGGAAACGGCTGGGTGACGATGCGCACCGTCTCCACTTCAAAGCCGGCGCGGCGGTAGGCATCGCGAGCGCCGTTCAGGAAGCGCATCGTGTTATCGATCTGCGCCGCATAGTTCTTCGCATCGATATCGACGAACGCCGTGACCGCGCGAACCTTCGGGCGGGAATCCGCGGCGAAAACCGAAGAAGCCAGCAGCAGGGCGAGGAGTGCTTTCCGCATGGATTGGTTATAGCACGCCGGGTTTACGGGCTCTGCTGACGTATTATGAGAGGAGGAGCCAAAGCAATGGAAGTGCATTTCACCCCCGAAGTTCAAGCGAAGCTTGACCGGATGGCGCAAGAGAGCGGATGCCCGAGCAGCGAACTGGTGGAAGACGCGGTGATCGGCTATTTCGACGAATTGGCGTACGCGCGCGAAATGCTCGATAGCCGGTACGACGATCTGGAAAGCGGCAGGGTGAAGCCGATCGACGGCGAGGAAGCGTTCCGGCGCTTGATGGAGAAGACCGAGGCCCAGCGCCGCCAGCCCGCATGATGGGATTCGCGCTCCACCCCGAAGCGTTCACCGACCTCGACGACATCCGCGAATTCATCGCACAGGACAACCCGGACGCAGCCGACCGGATGACAAAGGAAATTTTCGACGGGATTCGCGCCCTGGTGGCGTTTCCCCATCAGGGCTATCGGCGCCCAAAGCTCACTTCGCGCCCGCTGCGGTTCAAGCTGGTGCGTGAGTATGTGATCGCCTACGCGCCGGACAAGAAACCGTTGTGGGTGGTGGCCGTATTCCACGGACGGCGCAACCCCCGTGTGATTGCTGCGATTCTACGGGAGCGGGAGTAAAGCACTCCAACTTTCGTTCCCTCTCACCGCACACTCCCAGCTAACTCGTATGACTCCCTGTATCGCAACTTGACTCCCGGCCGGTTAACGCGCACGCGGATCTCGTGAATCCCCGGCGCCGCGCTCTCCGGCACATGGAATCCCAGCGTATAGCTGACGCGCATATCCTCCAACGCCAATCGCATTCCCTCATCCAGATCGTTGCGGCCTGCGAATATCGTGCCGCCGGTACGCGATGGAAGTTCGTTCAGCGAGTCTCCATAACTGCGGCAAGTGAGCGACAAGCCGCACGCGGCCACGGTATACGCGGCAATATCCGCCTTGTTGAGTCTGGCCAGGGCTCTTTCGATGTTCCGTATGAAGTTTAACTCGTCCGGCCTCGCGCCCTTCACCACATTACCGTCAAGCGTTATGGGGAATCCGGGCGAAAGCCAGATCAGACTCTTTCTGCCCGGCACGTGCGCCAGATGGTCCGCAACTACTTCCAGCGTGTGCAGGGTATCGAGAATCCTGTTTTGCCAAAAGAAGATCTGTTCCTCCGTATTCCCGCCGCCCCCTTTTCCGCTATATCGCGCATCG
This sequence comes from Bryobacterales bacterium, assembly GCA_003135055.1. Taxonomy (GTDB): domain Bacteria; phylum Acidobacteriota; class Terriglobia; order Bryobacterales; family Bryobacteraceae; genus PALSA-243. Next base: position 13,598 of record PLDF01000310.1, read on the forward strand.
AACCGGCCGGGAGGGTCGTCCTGCGGGTCGGGAAATCCAACGCCTGCGTCTTCCACCGCCTGCCGCAGCTCGTCCATGCCGGAAGTGAAATCGTGAAGTAATCGAGGCTCGCGATCCAGCAGATAGATCGCAACCCGCTGCCGCGGCTGGAAATTCTTCAGCAGCTTCAGAACCTGCTCCTGCGCAAAGAGGCGGTCGGTATATTTGGTATTCAGCCAATCGAGCAGCAGTAACGAATAACCGGCAGGCGCCTCCTCCGGGCTGGCCGATTGATGGGAACCGGCCGATTGATCGGCAGATGGATTGGATGCCGCAGGCGGCGCCGGGCGCGTGCCGCGATCCGCCGAGAATAGCGTGATGGGCTGGGGCTTACGGTCGTCCTCGATTTGGAAATCCGTCCGTTGCAGATCGGTAACAGGCCGGCCTTTGGAATCTTCCGCCACTACGCGGACCTGGACCAGGCTGGTGTTCGAGCGAATCACCAGGCCGGAATCTTCCGTCGCGGTCTGCTGTCCGAATAGCGCCGCCGCTGCCAGGAACGAAGCGCACCACGCCAATCCCACTACGGTCCCGCTCTGCCTGCCCGCCAAGGTTGCGCCTCCGGAATGTGCCGATCATACTAAGTTGCTAGGCGTCGCCTCGTCCTATGAAGTTACGACCAACCCGCCGGATGATCAGGGCCGGCCCAATGAAGCCAACAAAGCTGAGTCACGGATTGACACACAAGAGCCGAGCGCTCGGAGCGGCTCGGTTAGGGCAGGCCATGCTTGGCCATTGAGCCCCGCCCCACGGCGCCGCCTGCTACGATCGGCTTTCCTTGAAATACCCACTGCCTGGTCCCCTTGATCGGCCCCCTTGATTTAACGATGATCTTCGTAGTATAGTCTTCGTAGATGCGACTGGGACTACCTTCGATCCTCCGCGTCAACGATTTTGAGGAGGAGGCCGAAATGAGGTACGGCACACCTTTGGGAAACGACAATCTGAGGAAGCGAAGCGCGGCGCTCGTTCTAAGCAGCGCCAGAAGGAAACTGGGATTGAAGCGAGTCTTACAGCGGGCAGCTGTGGCTGGAGCGATTGCATTTGGCATTATGAGCGGGCCTGAAATGCGGGCACAATCCGCCGCCACATCGAAATTCGAAGTGATCTCTGTCAAGCCCGACACGAAATGCGGAGAGGGAGGCGGCAGGGACGGAGGCGCAGGTGGGGGCGGGCGCAGCTGGTCTCCCGGAAGGTTGAGTCTCGAATGCCGAACCGTAATGAGTCTCGTTCGGATGGCATACGTTCAATTCGCAAATGGTAAACGGAGGCCGCCGGGCTCGGAAGTTCCGATCGAGGGGGGCCCGGCCTGGGTCAATTCCGTCCGCTACGATATCGATGCGAAAGCCGGGGGCGCTCCAGGGCTGGAAATGATGAGCGGACCCATGATGCAGGCGCTTCTCGAAGAGAAGTTTCACTTAAAGATCCGTCGCTACACCAGAACCGTCCCGGTCTATGAGTTGACCGTGGCCAAGGGCGGCCCCAAGCTTCAGGTGGCGCAGGCCGGAAAGTGCGTTACTTCGGATCCAGGCCCGCCGGAGCCAGGAAAGCCATGGACCCCGCCTTGTGGCGCTTTCAATGAGCCTAGCCCTAACGGCGGGCTCTACACTTACGGTCAGACGATGGCGGGCCTTTGCAGGCAGTTCTCGGGCTCATTGCGCCGGGACGTCATTGACGAGACCGGGATTGCGGGAGCGTTTGATATCCATCTGGAGCTGTCCTTCGACGACATGTCTCCCGGGGACGGCGATGCGCCAACTGATCCGGGAGCGGCCGTGATTTCGGCTGACCCATTCGCCGCGATCTCTGCCGCTGTACAGAAGGTCGGGCTGAAACTCGTACCGGCCAAGGGGCCTGGCGACGTTCTCGTCATCGACCGCTTGGAGAGACCCACCGAGAACTAGAGTGGAAGACGCGGTAGAGCGTCGAACGCCCGACTTTCAACAGGTCGGCAACGTACTGGCGCGTTTCGCCTTTGTCGATCAGCTTGCTGGCGTGGTCGATCTGCTCGGGTGTGAGCCACAGCCTCCGGCCAAACTTCACACCTCGGCGGTGCGCTGCCTTCACTCCGGAAGTGGAGGAGCTGCGTGCACGGGCTTCGGGGCGGCTTCGGTGTTTAAACATTTTCGAGGCATTTTCGGAAGATCGGGCGGCGCCCTACGGTTGGGTTGCCTGCATTGATTACACATCCCGACGCTATCCAACGCTAACCAGGCAATAAGCCCGCCCCACGGCGCCGCCTGCTACAATCAGCCTTCCTTGAAAGATCCGTTGCTCGGTCCCCTGGCTGCCATTGCCTCGGGGATCCTGGTTGCCCGTTTCGTACCCTTCCAGCAAACCGAACTCCTGCTCGTAACCGGCGCCTTTCTCCTGCTCGGCGTGGTGGCTGTTCTGCGCCATTCGCGCATCCTCGCCGGTACCTGCTGTTGTCTTGGTCTGTTCTTCACCGGCGCGTTGACATCCGTAGCGCATCAGCCCGGCCCCGCGCCCGAGCTTGACGCCGAAGGCCGTGAGGTGGTGATTCTGGGCGGATGCGTGGTCGAGCCGCCCGCGGTTTCGGGCGACCGCGAGCGCTTCGTGCTCGAGCTGGAACCGCACGCGCGCGCCCAAGTCACGCTTTATACGCGCAACGTCAATGAGCCGCTGCCGCCGCTACGCTATGGGCAGAACATCGAGCTGGATGCGCGCGTACGCAAGCCGCACAATTACGGCAATCCGGGCGCGTTCGATTACGCTCACTATCTGGCGCGCCGCGACATCTATTGGACCGCGTCGGGCGCGGCCGGCACGCTCCGCATTCTGCCCGGCCATTGCGGTTCGGCCTTCGCGAAGTTCACCATGGATCTGCGCGCCAACGCGCTCGACCGCATCGCGCGCATGTACCAGGGGCGCGACTATCAAACCGCCATGGTAGAGGCCATCCTGCTCGGCCAAAACTACCAGCTTCAGCGCGTCTGGACCGAAGATTACCGCAACACCGGAACGTTTCACACGCTTGTCGTTTCGGGAACGCATGTCGCTATACTGGCGGCATTTTTCCTCTTCCTGCTGCGCATCTGCTTCGTGCCGGAACAGGCCGCCTGGTTCCTCACCGCGGGCGCCGCGTGGCTGTACGCCGTCATCGCCGGATGGGGCGCCCCGTGCGTCCGCGCGGCGGCCGCTTTGACGCTCTTCGCCATCGCACGCTACTTCTACCGCGAGCGGCGTCCGCTGAATCTGCTGGCGGCGGTGGCGCTGGGGTTCCTGCTGCTCGAGCCGGACCAGCTTTTCGACGCCGGTTTTCAACTCACGTTTTTGGCGGTGGGTTTTCTGGGAGCGTTCGCCACTCCGCTGCTGAACGGCACAACCGGCCCGCTGATGCGCGGCCTTTCCGAGCTCGGCGATATTGGCCGCGATATGCATCTTGCGCCGCGCGCCGCGCAGTTCCGCATCGAAATGCGGCTGCTGATCGAGACGCTGCGGCTCGCTCTGAAGATGCCGGCGCGCCTGGCGTCGCTAGCGGTGACTACGCCCGCGCGATGCATTCTTTTCTTCTTCGAAGTGGCCGCGGTCTCGGCCGTGAGCCAGGTCGGGCTGGCGCTGCCAATGGTGGTCTACTTCCATCGCGTGGGCCTCTCGGGTCTCTCCGCCAACGCCTTCATCGTGCCCATTCTCGGCATCGCCGTTCCCATCGGATTCGTCGCTATGTTCACTGGCTGGACATGGGTCGCCTGGCTTGCCGGATGGCTGCTGGGAATCTCGCGAACCATCGTCGGATGGCACGCCGCTATCGAGCCGCACTGGCGCATTCCGCCGCCGCCGGTATGGCTCGGCGTGGCCATCGCCGCGGCGCTGATCGCCTTCGCCATTTCACGGGGATTCCGCTGGCGTATCGCCACGGGCGCCGCGCTGGGCGTGTTTCTCACACTGCTGCTCTGGCACCCATTTCCGCCGGACACCCGCCCCGGCGAGCTCGAGATGACCGCCATCGACGTCGGCCAAGGCGACAGCATCCTGGTGGTCTTCCCCGATGGCAAACGCATGCTGGTGGATGGCGGCGGCATCCCCTCGTTCGGCGCGCATTCCCGGACGCAGCTCGATATCGGCGAAGACGTGGTGGCGCCCTATTTGTGGGAGCGCTCCATCCGCTCGCTCGATGTAGTCGCACTGACTCACGCGCACGAAGATCACATCGGCGGCCTGCCGGCGATCGAGGACGATTTCCGTCCCAAGGAACTGTGGACCGGCGCCACTCCCGATAGCGCAACCTGGCGAAAGCTGCAAGGCGAAGCGGCCAAGCTCGGGACCAGGATCGTTCCCCTGACGGGGCCGCGGAAGTTCCAATTCGGCGGCGCGGAAATCGAGATATTGGCGCCGTTGGCGGATTACGTTCCCGGCGATATTCCCAAGAACGACGACTCGCTGGTGATGCGCATCCGCTACGGCGCGCGCTCGTTCCTGCTGTGCGGCGACGCGGAGAAGCCCATCGAGCGGCGCATGGTGGAAGACAACGAAATCGAGCGCACCGACGTTCTGAAAGTAGGTCACCATGGCAGCCGGACATCGAGCACTGAAGGTTTTCTGGATGCCGCGGCGCCCGAGTTCGCGGTGATCTCCGTAGGACCCGATAACAGCTACGGCCACCCCAACCGCGATGTTCTCGACCGGCTCGCGGACCACCACACCGCCGTCTACCGCACCGATGAGGACGGCTTGGTCACCATACGCACCGACGGCAAGCGGCTGTGGGTGGAAACCGGCAAGTACTTGAGTGCTGGAATGCTCTCCCCGATCTTTCCGTAGGGCGCCGGCTCCGCTCTGCGAGCCGTGTTCCCGCGCTCGTCAAACTGATTTAGGGGCGAGCCCCGGCGCCGAAAATCTCGGGAGCGCAGAATCGAGGTAAGTGGGAATGGTGAACCGGAAAGCGGCGCCCTGTCCCGCTCTCGATTCCACCCAGATGCGTCCACCGTGACGTTCAACCACCTTCTTGCAAAGTGCGAGTCCAATTCCCGTGCCGGGAATTTCGTCACCGTGCAGACGGTTGAACATGCCGAACACGAACTCAGAGTGTTTCGGATCGATGCCGATGCCGTTGTCCCGCACCGACAACATCCACCGGTCGGATATTCTCGCGGCGGAGACGTGGATCCTGATCGCTGCCGCGTCCCGGTACTTAATCGAATTGCTCACCAGGGTCTCGAAAACCCGCCCCAGCATAACGTCTTCGGCTACCACGGTCGGCAACGGATCGGAGGTCACCGTGGCGCCGCTCTGCCGAATCTCCTCTTGTAGGTTCAGCAGGGTCTGCGATAGCACATCGTTGCAGTCGACGGGCGATAGGCTCTCTCCGTCCCGCTCCGTAATCTCCCAGTAATCGAGTAGCGCCTTCATGAGGCTCTCAATTCTTAAAGCGCATGCGAGGGAATTGGAGATACACGTGTCTACGTTGTCGTCCAGCGTTCCCCGGTACTCATCTGCCAGCAGCCGGGTGAATTTCACCACCATACCGAGCGGCTCTCGAAGGTGTTGCGTGAGCGCGTTGGCGAAGTTTCGCAGTTCGGCGTTGGTCGCCTCGATCGCCTCTCCGGCCCGCTTACGCTCGGTAATGTCGACGAATGCGCCCACAGCGCCGCGCGATCGCCGCGTTTCATCGAACAAGGGCACGGCATTACCGAGCCAGCATCGATAAGTGCCATCGTCGAACAGCATGTCAAACTCGTAGTCATGCACGGGCTGACCGGTGCGCGCGGCGGTCTGCATCGGCAGTTCCCCGGCCGGGATGTCCTGGCCGTCCTTGACCTCGCGCCATGACCTCGGATTCTCATATCCGAGCGCGGACCTTGAGCCATCGGGCTCGGACGGCATGCGCAATAGTTCGTAGGCCGTGCGGTTGCCCACCATCCTCCGGCACTCCGCATCCTGCGCAATGAAGACTCCCACCGGGACTGCCTCCAGGACGGCGACTATCTCTTCATGGCGTTTCTGCTCGCTCAAGTCCGTGACAATGAGGCAATGACACTCGGTTCCGTCCAAAACTACGTTCTGCACGGATAAGTAAACCGGTACGAACGTCCCGCCGTCCGTCTGCAATCGCAATTCGGCTTTCCTGACACCCGTTCCCCTGAGGAGCGAGGAGACTATGCCCGCATTTTCCGGGGCGAGGAAATCCTGCAGGCGGGAGCCAATCACACGTTCGAGAGGACTACGGAGCATCGCGGCAAACTGTTCGTTGGAGAAGAGGATCAAACCATCGGCCGTAAGAGTTAGGGCGCCTTCCGCCATCTTCTGCACCATGATCCGGTATGCTTGATCGGCGCCTTTGAGCGTATAGACTCGATCGCCCTCCGGACCCGAAGCGACGATTGCGTCTACCTCGCCCCCCCTAAGTGCCCGTAGGGTCTCCTCGGTTTCATCCAGGTGTTCCTGCAAATCTCGAATGCGCTTCAGCAGATCTTCACGTGTGTCAGGTGACATGTTCGTTCTCCTGCAACTTGGACGAAATTCGATGGTGGACAATATCCAGCCCGATGAGGACCCGCTCCTTGTTGGACAGGTCCCCGATCATCTTGCGCAACGGGAGCGGTTGTTCCTTCACCAGCGTCGGGATAACGACAATCTGTTCCGGCTTAATCTGCTCCGGATGCTGATAAATGTCGACCACTTCGAGATTGTAGCGGCCTTGCAGCATGTCCTCGCAAATGGCTCGGATGTTCCGGATAGCGCGAGCGGACCTGGGAGTGTTTCCGGCTACGAAAAGCCGTAGGCGGTACTGCACCGCGGGTTCTGCGCTCAGGGAGTCCTCGAATGCTTTGGTGTCGTCCCGCGCCTTTAGCCGCTTCATACGCTCGCCCCCGCCCCCGGCTGCCGCGGCCGCAGGTCGAGGCCCACCAGCACGCGCTCGGTATTCGACAAGTCGCCGATGATTCTTCTGACCGGTTCCGGAAGTTTCCGCACAACAGTCGGAAGCGCGAGAATCTGGTCTCCCTTTGCCAGTTGCGGGTTCTTCAACAAGTCGATGATTTCGATATGATACTCGCCGGAGAGATGGTCCTCGCAAATCCGCTTTAAGTTGGCGAAAGCCTGTAGCGATTTCGCGGTTTGTCCCGCGACGTACAGCTTCAACTCCCATCTTGCGATCGGGGGCTTGGCGGCGGCCCGTTGCGATGTCGTCGGCATTTTATTTTCGGGCTCCACGCGCTTTAGCGCTCTTGCCGCCGATTTCCTGCGGACCTTTGTTTACGAAGCGGCTCGTGGCCATCTCGCCCTGGTCCTTCTCCCATTTCATTACTTTCAGCTGCTCCTGCGCAATCAGCTGCCGCGATTCCTGCACTTCGGTCTCCAGGTCAAGTTGGAGAGCGGCGATCTGAGAATCCAGCGCCTTTCGCTTGCGCTCAAGCAGCAGTTGCTTCCTTTCAATTTCCTGCCGGGCGAGCAGCGCCTCGGATGCATCTTTCGCTTCCTGCGTGACGCGGGCGGAGCCGGTGAGCATTCCCGCTTCGCCCAAATAGACCTCGCGCAGCTCGACGCCGTGATCGGTCAAAAGGAATTCGCGAATCTGATTCGAATGGGCGACGCCGCGGGCCTTGAGGATGTAGAGGCCCCGGTTCCGCTCACCGCGGCTCTCGATATCGCGCACCAGCAGCCACGCATCCACCAGGGAAGAGATGTCTATCTCAGTTTCCTCCTGGGCATCCGAACCCCCGGTCAAGGTTGTCATGAGGGCCGTGATCTCCTTTTCTTTCAAAAAATCGATCAGGCGCAGCAGGATGCTCCTGGTCTCGGATGGAGTCCCGGCGTGCAGCAATCCGGTAACCGGGTCCACTACCACGACACTGGGATGGAACTCCTTGATGATCTTGTGGATTTTGACCAGATGCATTTCAAGGCCGAACGTCGTCGGCCGAACGGCATGAAAGTGCAGCAGGCCCTTGTCGATCCAGCGCCCCAAATCGATTCCTATAGACCGCATGTTGCGCACAATCTGGCTCGCCGACTCTTCAAAAGAGAAGAATACGCATGTCTCCCCGCGGCTGCAGGCGGCGTCGACGAAATGAGCCGTCAAGCTTGTTTTCCCCGTGCCCGACGTTCCGGACACCAGAATGCTGCTGCCCCGAAAATAGCCATTGCCGCCGAACATCGTATCCAGAGCGGGAACGCCCGTCGACACCCGGTCGTCGCGCGCCGAATGCTTCAATTCCATCGAGGTCACCGGCAGCACGGAGATGCCGTCGCTCTCAATCAGGAAGGGATACTCGTTCATCCCATGCGTGGAGCCCCGGTACTTGACTACGCGAAGGCGCCGGGTCAGAACCGTTTCGGTGACCTGGTGATCGAGCACGATGACGCAGTCCGAAATGTACTCTTCCAGACCGTTGCGGGTAAGAGTGGTTTGCCCGCGCTCGCCAGTGACGACGGCAGTGAGATCTCTCTCCTTGAGCCACCGGAAAAGGCGCCGCAGCTCAGACCGCAAAACCGATTCATTGTCGAGCCCGGCGAAAAGAGCCTCGATGCTGTCGAGGAATACCCTTTTGGCTCCGATCGAATCCACGGCATGACCCAGCCGGACGAACAGGGCCTCCAGATCGTACTCGCCGGTCTCCTCGATCAGACCCCGTTCCAGATATACGTGATCGATGGCCAGCTTTTTCTGCGCGACCAAGGCGGCCAGGTTAAACCCGAGCGAGGCCACATTGGCGGCGAGTTCGCCGGCGGTTTCTTCAAAAGAGAGACAGACGCCGGGCTCGTCGAATTCCGTTGCTCCACGGACCAGGAATTCCATGCCGAGCAGCGTCTTCCCGCAGCCGGGGCCGCCGCAGACGAGAGTGGTTCGTCCTCGCGGAAGACCGCCGAGCGTGATCTCATCGAGTCCGTGGATTCCAGTGGGGCATTTTGGAAGACTGGCTGGAAGGGTTTCACTTCTCGTAGTCTTAGGTTTTAGAGATCGCATTTCGGCTTCGCATGGGCGAGGGGGTGAAGCTCAGTTGAAGTATATCACCGGCGAAGAGGGTATATCACCGGCGAAGAGGGCGCTTTTGCAGTGAAGAAAGTCGAGCCGTATTTATTCGGACAACTGAGGCGCGGCTAAGATGTTTCTTAGTGGGACAGACCTCCCGGTCTGTCCTGCCCGTGCGCCAGCTTACCCTCAGCTATATCCGTTCTGTTAACCTTTTGGTAATTTACACCACCTGGCTCTGAGCGGTACAACGAGTCATGGTACTGCGCCCCGGTGTCCGCGCCACACTCTTTGTCTGCTTGTTGGCGTCCGTATTACCGGCCCAGCAGGATCGCATCACTGCCACGATCGATGCCCGCTATGCCATAGCCGTCAGAGGCAGCGTTCCCCGTCAGGCGCAACCGAAGTACGATCGGGGGGCGGTGGAACCCGGTTTCCAGCTCGGCAATATCACGCTGATGCTGAGGCCGTCGGCCGCTCAACAGGCCGCGCTCGAACAGTTGCTGGCGGAGCAGCAGGACGCCGCATCGCCGGGCTACCACAACTGGCTGACGCCGGAGATTTATGCCGAGCGGTTCGGGACCAGTGCGGCCGATTTGGACAAGGTCGCCGCCTGGTTGGGCTCCCAGGGCTTCGCCGTGCGGTATACGGCTCGCGGCCGCGACTTTATCAGTTTCAGCGGCACGGCCAGCCAGGTGCAGGCGGCGCTGCATACGGAAATCCACCGTTACCAGGTAGGCGCCGAAACTCACTTCGCGAACGCTACGGACTTGTCATTGCCTGCGGCCATCGAGCCCATGGTGGCGGGTGTGCTGGGGCTCCACGACTTTCATCCAAAGGCTCCGCGGAAGCAAGCTCAGCCGAACCTTACGGAGACTGATGGAACCCACTTCCTGATGCCGGACGATCTCGCGACTATTTACAATCTCTCCCCCTTTTACAGCTACGGATATTTGGGCGCGGGACAGAGCATTGCGATCGTAGGACAGAGCGACATCGACCCCGGCGACATCGCGACGTTCCGCAGCACCGCGGGCCTGCCCCCAACCACCATCCAAATGGTTCCCACTGGCACTTACCCAGGGGTCACCGGCGACGAAGTAGAGGCGGACCTGGACCTGGAATGGTCCGGCGCGGTGGCCCGATTTGCGACCCTGATCTACGTTTACAGCGACGACGCGGGCTACTCGGCTTACTATGCCATCGACAATAACCTGGCGCCGGTGCTCAGCGAGAGCTTTGGGCTGTGCGAAAACTCGGTGGCATCGAATCGGCTGGGCCTTACCGAGTTTCAGGTGGAGGCGCAGAAAGGCAATGCGCTGGGAATTACCTGGCTGGCTTCGTCGGGCGATTCGGGAGCGGCCGGCTGCGATTATGACGTCGCCACGGCAACCCAGGGCTTGGGAGTCAGCCTTCCCGCCAGCGTTCCCGAAGTTACCGCGGTGGGCGGGACGGAATTCCACGAAGGAAGCCTCAGCTATTGGAGCGGCAACAACGGGCCCGGCGGCGGCTCGGCGCTTTCCTACATCCCCGAGATAGCGTGGAACGACACGTTGGCGAGCGAGGCTCTGGGGGGGACGATTGGGGCTAGCGGCGGGGGGNNCCCAGTACGGTTTACAAGAAGCCCGCGTGGCAAACGGGTCCTGGTGTTCCCAACGACGGCGCGCGCGATGTGCCCGACGTCGCCCTGGCCGCGTCGGACGCCAACGACCCCTACGTCGTCATTTCGGAGGGTGCGGCGATCGGCGTGGGCGGTACGTCGGCCGCGGCGCCTTCTTTCGCTGGAATGATCGCTTTGCTCAATCAATATCTGGTGCAGAACCAGGTGCAGGCAAAATCCGGCTTGGGCAACATCAACCCGAAGCTGTACGGCATGGCGGCGTCAGGCGCAACCGGCGTTTTTCACGACGTGACCACGGGGGACAACATCGTTCCGTGCCAGGTGGGTACGGCGAATTGCGCCAGCGGCAGCTTTGGGTACACGGCCGGCGTGGGTTACGACCTGGTGACCGGCCTGGGGTCCGTGAACGCGTACAACCTGATCACGGCATGGGGCGGCATTCCGGTGAGCGCCACCACCACTACGCTTACTGCGAGCCCGGCCACTATCCTGGCGAGCGGATCCACGGTGCTGACCGCTACCGTGAAGTCTGTAAGTGGCGCCACATCGCCCACGGGACCGGTTTCATTCACCCTGGGAAATAATCCGGTGGGAACCGCGACGCTCTCGGGATCGGGAGGAACCGCCACCGCGTCCATCACGGTTTTCGGCGGCCAGTTGACGGCGGCAAGCAATACGGTACAGGCTTACTACGAGGGCAGCCCCACGTTCAGCCCCTCATCGGCGGCGGCAACCCTCAGCCTGGGCAGTCCGGTTGCCACCTCCGCAGTGACGCCGTCGGTGACTCCGAATCCGGTGTATCAGCAGGCGCCGGACGCGAATGGCGCCACCTTCTTTTTCACTATCCAGTTGAAGGAAACCGCGGGCGTGGCCACCACGGTGACCGGGCTGACTTTTAATGGGGTGAGCTATGCGGGCTCGATCGCGGGATTTTTTGGCAGCACCACGCTGCCCGCGCATGGCACGCTTTCCGCAAGTTTGANNATTGCCGTGCCGTCGTCGGTGGTGATGGTATTCACCGGCCGGGACGCCAGCGGAGCGACGTGGACCCGGCAGATCGCGGTTCCCTTCCTGCCGCAGGCAACCAGCACCGGCAAATAGACGCCGAATGCCGCGACGGCGGACGTGCGGCTGAGGCGGTAACTCGCTTGCTTGATATCGCCGCTCTTGGTGATCCTAGAAACGGCTGTATCCAGGTCTACACTCAGTGCCGTAATTCGCTCCGGCGGTCGCGGCTCCGTTTCGGACTCGACGTGGTTTCAAATGCTTACAGAGCCGCGACCGTTAGGGAGCGTTCGCTGAGAGCTGGCTCCCCCAAATCGGTTAAGCGCTCAACTCTCGCGCGGGAGAATTCGACCGAGACAGATCGTCTTCGCTTGACTTACCCCGCTTGTATAGAGAGCCCTCAGTGTGACACCGGCAGCTTAGCCGCGCACGATGCCTGCCTGTCGGCTCACCGCGCCGATCCTATCGCTTGACCCACGTTTGTTCTCCGATCAGAGCCACGACCGTAAAGTAAGGGAGTGATTATCCGCAAGTGCGCAAAACCACCCGGTCACCGTACGAGGCGCCGGAGGGCCGCTGGACGGCGATTAATCAGTGATTGTACGATGAGAAGCTATGGAAAGGGTCAGTAAGAGCTCGCGACTTTCGCGGCCCGCTCGGAAGAAAACCTCAGCCACTCCGGCAACCATCGCGACACTGATTAAGAAGGCTTGGCCCGACGGCGTTGTCGACATGCCCATAGAGGAAGAAGAGTCTTATTTCTGGGATATTTACGATGAGCTGAAGGCAAAACTTTCAAAGGTGAGCGGCGCTTCGATGTTCCACGAACGCCAGGCGTCTCCGGACGCAGGTTCGATCGGCGATGAGGATGAGAACGGGCTTGATGAGGCTTGGCGGGAAGGGGGCCGTTCCTACCATCTCTTCGTCATAGAGCTGCAAAAAAAGACCGGACTTCCAATCGATGAGGAAGAAGATACCGGGGAAGATGAGGACGATCAGGCCGAAGATGCGCTAGATGATGATGCGCTGGACGACGCCGAAACTGATAGCGAGTTCGGTGCGGAGGAATTCGATGAGCCTGAGGTTATCGGGTACAGTCTAGGCTTTCTGTTGGCTTGTATCTCTGGTGGCGCCCGTCGCAATCGTGATGGACTACGCGCTCGAGGAAACCGAATATGGCACGGACGCTTCGCCGCCGCTGGGCCTGCCCTGCGCGTTCGACTCCGCGGGCAACACAGTTGAGGCGGATCACCGGTCGCACCTGAGTGCGGACGATCGAAAGACAGCCGACGCGATCCAAGAGCGGCTAGTGCGCGCAGTGGAAGGGACCGGCCTCACGGTTCTGCCGTTCGACCAGCGACGGAATACAGTGCCCGGGCTGCGGGCAGGCAGCGAGGCCTTCTTGAGTGAACCGATTACGGTCCAGGATGCCTTCTTCTTCGGGGGGCCTTAGCGATCCGGCACCTTCCCAGGGATTGATCGCGAGCGCTTCCCTGACGCCGTCACGTGACCGCGACGACGGGCTCGCGAAGTCATTGGACGCCACCACCATCGCCGTTGAAGTCTCCCTCCGCATCGTAGAAGGCGGTGGCCGCCGCGGGCACAGCCGCCTGTAATCCAGTCCCCGAGGAATTGTAAAGATCATCACAAAAATCGAAAATCAGGTATGATTTTCCTTAGGTAAGGTATGAGCGCTCCAGGGAGCCCAGACGTAACGCGCCTGCTTCAGAATTGGAGCGATGGCGACCGTGGCGCCCTCGACGAATTGATGCCCCTCGTGCAAGACGAGCTGCACCGGCTTGCCCGAAGCTACTTCGCGCGCGAGCGGCCCGGCCAGACCCTGCAGCCAACCGCGTTGGTCAACGAAGCATACTTAAGGCTGGTTGGCGAGCGCGATATGCAGTGGCGGAGCCGGGCGCATTTCATCGCGGTCGCCGCCCAGCTGATGCGGTTCATTCTGGTCGATCATTGCCGGAAGAAGCAGTATGCCAAGCGCGGCGGCGGCGCAATCCGCGTGACTTTCCAGGAGAACCTCGATGTCGCCGACGATCGCGGCGCCGAGATGATCGCGCTCGACGAGACCCTGAAGAGGCTGGAAGCGCAGGATCCGCGTAAATGCCGGATCGCCGAGCTTCGCTTTTTCGGCGGTCTGAGCGTCGAAGAAACCGCGGAGGCGATGTCAGTCTCCGTGGCCACCGTGATGCGCGACTGGCGGCTCGCCAAAGCGTGGCTGCAACGCGAGCTGTCCTGAGGTGCTGAACCCTGAGCGCTGGCAGCTTGTCGAGCGGATCTTCCATGAAGCCGTTTCCGTGCCCGCGGACCAGCGAGCGGCATTAGTCGAAGCCGGTTGCGGCGGGGACGACGAGCTGAAGAAAGAAGTCCTCTCGCTGCTGGATGCGGAGTCGCAGGCGGGGGGCATGGACGAATCGCTTGCCGCGCGGATCGCCGCCGATTGGGCCGGTGCTTCTTCGCCGCCGGTCGTGGGCCGGGACATTGAAGGCTATCATGTCCAGGCGCTGCTGGGCGCGGGCGGCATGGGGGAGACTTACCTCGCCGAAGATGCCGCGCTGGGCCGCCGCGTCGCTCTTAAATTGCTTCCGGCGGCGTTCGGCAAAGACGCCCGCCGCGTGCGCAGATTCGTCGAGGAAGCCCGCGCGGCCTCGGCGCTCAACCACCCCGGAATCGTCACGGTCTACGGCGCGGGCGTCTTCGAGGGGCAGCGCTACATCGCGACCGAGTTCATCGACGGTGAAACCGTGCGCCAGCGCCTTGCCAACGGCCCACTACCGGCCGCGGCGGCCCTCGATATCGCGATCCAGACCGCGGCGGCGCTGGAAGCCGCCCACGGCGCGGGGATCATTCACCGGGACATCAAGCCCGAGAACATCATGATCAGGCGCGATGGTTTCGTGAAGATCATCGACTTCGGGATCGCCAAGCCCGTCGAACAGGCCGGCGCCCGCCCGCGGTCGGTTACCTTGGCCGGCGACGTCGTAGGCACCATCGATTACATGGCCCCGGAACAGGCTGCCGGCGCCGCTGTGGACGCCCGCGCCGATCTCTACAGCCTGACGGTCGTGTTGTATGAAATGCTGACGGCGGAGCTGCCGCGCGAGCTGGGCAGCGGTTCCGGCAGCGAAGGGGCCCGGAGGCGTAGCGGAACCATCTCCGCATCCGCTTTGCGGCTGGTTCGCCGGGGTGTTGCCAGCGATCCCGCAAAGCGATATCAAACTGCGCGTGAGCTTCAGCGCGACCTGGCAGAGCTGCGCGGAGTCGCGGCGCGGCCTTACCCGCGGGCTCGCCGCCTGGGCGCCGCGGCCCTTGCCATCTTAGCTCTGGCCTTCGGGATATACCGCTGGACAAGCTGGAAATTGGCCAGCCGTCCGGCGAGTGGCGTAACCTCGTTGGTGGTGATGCCGCTGAAGGCGCTTGGGGGATCGGACCAGGAGCACCTGGAGCAAGGCATGACCGAGGCGATTATCGCCCGGCTAAGCGGCTTGCGGCAGTTACGCGTGCCTCCCGCGGAGGCGATCCGGGCCAACGAGGACGCATTCGATGCCGCGCGGCGCCTCGGTGTGGACGCGGTGCTCACGGGTTCGGTGCAGCGGGAGGGAGACCGGCTGCGCGTCACGGCGCAACTTTCCCGCGCGTCGGATCGCGCGCAAATCTGGGCGGAGCATTATGACGAGACGTTCACCGGCATCTTTGGTATTCAGGACGCCATCGCCGAGCGGGTCGCCACCAGCCTTGTCGCCGAGATCTCCCCGCGCGATCGCGCGATGCTCACCCGGCATGAGACGCGGAATTCCGAGGCCTACGACTTATACCTGCGCGCCCGGGAACAGTGGGCGCTGCGTACTCCAAACACGATTCGGACCGCCATCAAGATGTACCGGCAAGCGATAGCGATCGAACCGAATTTCGCGCTTGCCTATGCGGGGCTGGCGGATTCGTACAACCTCGCGGTGTCCGGGATGGCCCCGCTGGCGCGTGCGCCGCTGGCGAAGGCGGCGGCCGAAAGGGCGATCGCGCTCGATCCCCAGTCCGCGGAGGCCCACACCGCGATGGCATTTCAGGAATATAAATTCGAATGGAAATGGGAAGACGCCGACCGCGAGTTCAGGCGGGCCATCGATCTGAACCCGCATTATGCGCTCGCTCACCACTGGTACGGGGAGTTTCTGAAGCTGCTGATGCGGCACGACGAATCCGCCCGCGAGTTTCGCCAAGCGGTGGAAGCCGATCCATTTTCGATTCCGATTCGCTACGATTTCATCCTGTCTCTGATCAACGCGCGCCGAATTGCCGAAGCGAGGACCGTGCTCAATGAAAGCATGGCGATCGATCCCGCCGCGCTGCGTGTTTTGATCGCCGAGTCTGAAGTGCTCAAGGCCGAGGGGCGCACCGGCGAATGGATTGAACCGTGGCTGCGATCGCAGCTGCTTTCCGGCGCCTCCGAAGCCGAGGTCAACGCATTTCGCGACGCATTTCGCGCCGGTGGAGAGCGCGCGTTGAATCGGAAACGGCTGGACTTTCTTCTGGGCCAGGTCAAACCCGGGAACTATATGGCGCCCTTCTCCGCGACGAACCTGGCGGATCTTTATGCCCGCCTGGGCGACCGCGATCAAACGTTATTCTGGCTGAAGAAGGCGACAGATCTCCACGAAGACGAGCCGTTGGTCATGATGACTCACCTGTTCGATTTCCTGCGCCTTGATCCCGAATTCATCGCCATCGAGAAGCGCGTCGGGTTCCTTCGATGACTCTCGGCTTTATTCGCCTGAGCATGCGTTGCAAGTCGATGTCGCCGGCTGCCACGGCCGCGGAGATGCGCAGGCCGGCGCGATAGCGGAGCATGAGCGCGGCCCGGTTCGTCACGCAGCTTGTGCGGGCGGCGCCCTGGGGAAAGCGCTCCTTGCGCGAGGGCGTTTCCAGGGTGACCGGAAAGAGGAACGGCGCGGCGGAGACTCGGGCCGTAGGCTGGCGGCAAGCAAGGGCTTGATGACCGTTTCGCGGAGGACCGCCGGCGCGGTCATCGCCGCAGACCGGCCGGTTCCGGCTCATAGCGGCGCGCCGTGGCCCATATGCGGATTCCACTTCGCGCTCATCGCGGGCGCCTTACGATTATGCTTCGAACCGGTAGCCAATGTCGCGGATGGTGCGGATAAATTCGGGGTTGTGCGGGTCGGATTCGATCTTCGCCCGCAGCGTGGTGACGCACCGGTCGATGCTGCGCGGCGTCACCATCACCGAATTGCCCCATACGGCGTTCAGAATGTCGTTGCGCGTCAGCGCGCGGCCCGGACGGCTCAACCGCTCGTGCGCGCGGTCCACTTGCGCCAGCAGCGCGATGTCGGTAGGCGTGTATTTCGCAGCGAACCGCTGCCGCCGATAGACCTTCGCCTCCACTTTCCCGGTCCGGGCATGCGCCCGAATCAGCCGCGTAATCTGCGCCAAGCTCAACCCGGCGACCTTGCTCAAGTAGGCCCGGATCGCGCCCCGCTGCTTCCTCCGTTGCTCCTGATATTCCTGGTCGACAAGCATTTTTTCGACCCAGATGTACACCTCCGCGCGGCTTTGCGCGCTGAACTCGATCCCCGCGCTCGCCTTCAAAAACTCGTTGATTTGTGAATTTGTCAGACTCTCGGCTTTCCGCATTCTGATGTGCATTCCCCAGCGGCACGCCTACCCTGTTCCTCCCATTTTCAGGATCATCTTGCATTGGAATCAAGTTCTGTTTCAGGATCATCTTGTATTGGACAACTCTTAGCCAGCATGCCCTGCAAAGGTGATATACTCTTGGCGCGGTGCGCACCGCTCTTTCTTGCGTTCACTGCATTTATTCAGTGGCAGAGTCTCGTTCCTGAAGGGGGTGCATTCTTGTTCGATCTGGCGATGGTTCGCGCGATCTTTGTCCTGGTGCTTTCGGCTTCCGCCTACGCTCTTCATCCGTTTCATCTTTCGCCGTGGATTTCGGCCGGCGGCGGCCTTCTCATTGGCTGCTCCATCGTCTTTTTTGAAATCCGGCTGGAGCGCGTAAGCCTCACGCGCCTGATCGGCGCCGCGTTCGGCTCCGTGCTGGGCATCTTCGGAGCGTTCCTCATCTCGCTCGTGCTCAGCAAAGCCAACCCGGAGCCCTTTGTGCAGGTGTGCCTGCTGTTGTTCATGGGCTACATCGGGCTGGTGGTGGGCGCAACCAAGGGCGACATGCTCAATCTGGCGGCGCTGGGCGGCATCTTCGGCATGGAGAACACCTCGAAGAAGTCGTTCAAGATACTCGATACCAGCGTGATCATCGATGGCCGCATCGCCGATATCGCCGAGACCGGCTTTCTCGATGGCGTGCTGGTGATTCCGCAATTCGTGCTGCGCGAGCTGCAACTGGTGGCCGATTCGGCCGATTCCATGAAGCGCAACCGCGGCCGCCGCGGCCTGGACATTCTGCAGCGCGTGCAGAAAATGGCGCATCTCAAAGTGCAGATTGTGGAAGAGGATTTTCCGCACGTGCGCGAAGTGGATATGAAGCTGATTGAGCTGGCCAAGGTCTTCGACTGCAAAGTGGTCACCAACGATTTCAACCTGAATAAGGTGGCGCAGCTTCACGGCGTCGAAGTGCTGAATATCAATGAGCTGGCCAATTCGCTCAAGCCCATCGTGCTGCCCGGCGAGACCATGCGCGTCTTCATTCTGAAAGAGGGCAAGGAGTACAACCAGGGCGTCGCCTATCTGGACGATGGCACCATGGTGGTGGTGGACAATGCCAAGAAGATGATCTCGAAGACCATCGATATTTCCGTCACCAGCGTGCTGCAGACCACGGCCGGCAAAATGATTTTCGGCAAATTCGACGACCGCATGTACGCCGCCGCCGGCGCCGAACGGCATGAGCGCCCGGTGCGCAAAAGCGACCCTCAGCCCATGACCAGTCTCGCAGCCGAGAAAACCACGATAGAATCGTAAGTTCGCATGAGAGTAGCCGTCATATTGCCCGCCGCGGGCCTGGGCACTCGCATGGGCCGCGCCGCCGCGGAAAAAACGGGTACCAGCCGCAAGCAATTCATGCTGCTCGAAGGCGCGCCCATCCTGGTCCATACCGTTCGCAAGTTCGCTTCCATCGCCGCTGTAACCGGGATCGTAATCGCCGTGCGCAGCGAGGAAATGGAGTGGGTGGCGGAGATGATGGCCGGGGAATTCGCCGCGGGCCGCGTGCGGGTGGTGGAGGGCGGCAACAGCCGGCAGCAATCGGTATCGAACGCGCTCGCCTCGCTTGCCGCGGATACCGATCTGGTCGCGGTGCATGACGCGGTGCGGCCGTTCATCGAGATCGAAACCATTCACAAGGTGTTCGACGAAGCCGCCGCGACCGGCGCCGCCATCGTCGGCGTGCCCGTGGCGGATACCGTCAAGCAGGTGAGCCATGGCACCGGCCGCGTCAAGATTCGCGGCACGCTGCAGCGGGAAAAGCTGGTGCTGGCGCAGACCCCGCAGGTGTTCCGCTACGAATTGCTGGTGCGCGCGTTCGAGCTGGCGCAGAAGGACGGCTTCACCGGAACCGACGAATCGAGCCTGGTGGAGCGGCTGGACGTGGAGGTAGGCGTAGTGCTGGGCAGCGACCGCAACATCAAAATCACCAAGCCTGGCGACATGGACCTGGCCCACCTTTTCTTCCGCGAGTTCGCGGCAAAGGAATCCGGCCGTTGATCCAGCCGTTGAGCCTGATTCGAACCGGCCTCGGCTGGGACGTGCATCGCATCGCCGCCGGCCGGCCGCTGATCCTCGGCGGCGTGACCGTGCCTTGCGAGTTCGGCCTGGAAGGACACTCCGACGCCGACGTGCTGGCGCATGCCATCACCGATGCCATACTGGGCGCCGCGGCGCTGGGCGATATCGGAATGCACTTCCCCGATACCGATCCGCAATGGAAGGGCTGCGACAGTCTGGTATTTCTGCGTCATGCCCAGCAGCTCGCCGAAGCGCGCGGCTATCGCATCGTGAACGTGGATTCCACCGTGATCCTGGAGCGGCCGAAGCTGAAGGAATACCGCCAGCTTATCCGTGAACGATTGGCCGGCGCGCTTTCGCTCGAGCTCGACGCCGTTTCCGTGAAGTTCAAAACCGCGGAAAGAGTGGGACCGGTGGGTGAAGGGCGCTCGGCCGAAGCGCAAGCCGTGGTGACGCTGGCGCGCTGAGGCCATGAGTCTCTCCGCGAATTCCGAATTGTATGCTCGCCGGAACGTGGAACCCGCGGATGGGCTGGCGGGAGCCCTTACCAAAACCCGCAGATGAGCACCCCGTTTCATAAATACGGCCCGTATTTCGAGCCAAAGGCGGCCCACCTGGGAAGAGCTGGGGAAAATCATCGATCCATGGCTAACCGTTCCAAGAGTTGTTCATGACTACCCAGACGCGCGATTCCACGCCAGTCGCGAAAAGGCGGCATATCCGCGGCATATCCAAGGTAAGAACCGTGTGCGGTAGCGCGGCAAGCCCAGGTCTGTGCGGGGGGTGGCCGGTAACGGCCATACCCTGCCGCGACGGTGTTTGGGCGGCACTGAATCTCGCGGCCGGAGAATTCACACTTCCATTCATGACTGGATGGGCAAGCTGAAGACACGCGCTACCTCGATTTCGCGTTCGTCGTTACCGAGAGCGCGCATGCGGATCTCCGTCCGCCGCGCCGGCAGGACCTGCGGAAAGCGCTCACCCCATTCGATCAATACCATGGCATCGCGATCGAACAGCTCCTCCAAGCCCAGCGATTCCACCTGGCGCGCTTCCTCCAGCCGGTAGAGATCGACGTGATATGCGCGCCCTTCGCCATACTCGTGGATCAATGTGAACGTGGGGCTGGAAACTTCGTCCGCATCCGCCGCGCCCAGACCACTGACGATTCCCTTGGCCAGCGTGGTCTTGCCCGCGCCCAGATTTCCGATCAGCAACACCACTCCGCGCGGCGGCAATTCGCCGGCCAGACGGCGGCCCAGTTCCACTGTCTCGGCCTCAGACGCTGTCCGGAAGGTTGGCACATTCCTCCGTGGTACATTTCTCCACGCTACATTCCTTCATGGCGGCGGGCAGATACTTCAGAATGTCGGTGGCAATCAGGCACTTCTCACCCAAGGCGCGCGCGCCGATCTGGCCCGCCAGACCGTGCAGATACACGGCCGCGGCCACGGCTTCATCCGGCTGGCGCGGAAACTGGGCCAGGAAGCCCGCGATCATGCCGGTGAGCACATCGCCGGTTCCGCCCGTGCCCATCGCCGGCGTGCCCGTGGGATTGATCCACGCGCGCCCATCGGCGAACGCGATCACCGTGCGCTGGCCCTTTAATACCAGCGTCAGGCCACGCTCCATGGCGAACTCGCGGGCGGCCCGCACCCGATCCTTTTGAATCTCGGCGACGCTCTTGCCGCTGATGCGCGCCATTTCGCCCGGATGCGGCGTCAGCACGCGCACGCGGCCCTCGCCGTGGATGCCGTCCACCAACGCATCTGCATCGAGCACCATGGGCTGCGTGCACCGCCGCGCCGCGCCCTTCACCAGGTGCATGTTCGGCCCCAGGCCCGGCCCCATCGCGATCACCGTCATACTTTCGGCTATGCGGTCGAAATGTTCCAGCGGCTCGGTCATCAGCTCCGGCGCGTGCGAGCCGATGGCCGCCAGAGCGCCCTCTTCGCTGGCCACGGTCACCAGGCCCGCGCCGGCGCGCAACGCGCCCATGCCGCACATGGCCGCCGCGCCGGTCTTGCCGCGCGAGCCGGCGACAATCAGCGCGTGACCGTACGTGCCCTTGTGCCCGGAGGGCTGCCGCGGCGCCAGCAACCCCCGGAACATCGCCGGATCGAGCAGCTCAAGCTGCGCTTGCGCGTATAGCTCCGCCGGGCTGCCGATGGGCGCTACGATCAGCTCGCCCACATGATCGCAGTTCGGCGGCAGCGCCTGTCCCACTTTTGGCGCGGTGAAGGTGACGGTATAATCGGCGCTCGCGATCTCGCCCACGGGCTCGCCCGAATCGCTGTTCATGCCGGAGGGAATATCCACCGCGACTACTGTCGCCCGCGGAAATCCATCGTTGATTTCGCGGATGCCCTCGAGCGCGCGGCCCGCCGCGGGTCCTGAAACGCCGGTCCCCAGCAAGGCGTCGATTACCAGCGTCGCATCGCGGGCCTGGGGCATAATCTGATGCTCCACCGCGCAGCCGCACGCCTGGAGCATGCGGTAATTGGCCGCGGCGTCGCCTTTCAGCTCCTCGGGATCGGCCAGCAGCGCCACCCGCAATGCGGCGGCCGGGAAGCGCGTGCGGATCTGGCGCGCCACCGCCATGCCGTCGCCGCCGTTGTTGCCCTTGCCGCACAGCACCACGATGCGCTGCGCGTTCAGCGGCGCAAATTTATGCGCAAGAAACTCCACTACGCGCTGCGCCGCATTTTCCATCAGCACTATGCCTGGAGTGCCGGCCGCGATGGTCCGCTGGTCCACCTGGCGCATCTCCTCCGCCGTGAGAAGCTTCATATTCTGCGCGCCACCACCATGGTCATGTCGTCCTGCAGCTCGGGCGACTTGGTCCAGTGGTTCACCGCTTCCATGGTGCGGGCGATGATCTCCGACGAATCCGTGTTTCCGTACTTCACTAATAGATCTTTCAATTGTTCCTCGCCATACATCTCCCCATATTCGTTCTCCGGCTCGGTGATGCCGTCGGTGTACGCCACCACCAGGTCGCCGGGCTCGAGCTTCACCGTGCGCTCCTCGTATGTGGCCCAGGCGAACGCGCCCACCACAGTGCCGGTGGAATCGAGCGGCAGGATATTCGAGCCGCGCACCAGCAGCGGCGAAAGGTGGCCGGCGTTGGTGTACATGAGCGTCTGTTTCGCCTCGTCGTAGAGCGCGAAGTAAAACGTGGCATACTTTTCGGGCGCGGTGGTCGCGAAGAGCATCTTGTTCAGGTTCGACACCAGCCGCGCGGTGGAAAGCTGCGGAGTGTTTCCATCGACGTCGCCCAACTGCGTCCGCATGGTGGATTGAATGGTCGCCATGAGAAGCGCGGCCGAGATGCCTTTGCCGGAGACGTCGCCGATGGCGAGGCCGAGGCGGNNGCGGCCGAGATCCCCTTGCCCGCTACGTCGCCGATGGCGAACGCGATTTGATTCGGCAGCGCCATAAAGTCGTAATAGTCGCCGGAGACGGTTCGCGCCGGATGGCACACGCCCTTGAGCTCCAGCGTCTCGGTGGCCGGCACGTCCTTGGGAAAAAGCTGCGCCTGCACCTCGCGCGCAATCTCAAGCTCGGATTCGAGCCGCTCCTTTTCCTTGGCGACTACGATCAGCCGGCCGAGGTTCTCCGTCATGGTGTTGAACGAGGTTGTCAGCTCGGCAAGCTGATCGGACCCGTTCACCGGAACGCGATAAGCAAAGTTGCCTTCCTTCACCTTCTGCGTGCCGGCATAGAGCTCATGCACGGCGCCGGTG
>PLDF01000438.1 GCA_003135055.1 Bryobacterales bacterium
ATGAGAAGGGGACTGAAACGGGAAGCGCGTTCAGCTTGGCGCTCGTCTCCTAAGATCGTGCCGTAGGCACGAACGCGGATTCTTATAAATGGGTACTATGGTGCGGCAAAGTCACCGCGAATCGTCTCCGCCTCTGTCGTGCCCACGGCGGTCACAAGGCCGGCAAGCTGCCGGAGTTGCGCTTTTCTCACCGGCTCCGCCTCCTCCGGGTCTCCCCTGTTGAGTGCACGCACCCCGCGTTCTAAGAACTGGTGCTGACTATGAGTCTCTGAGATCTCCCCTTCTTCAACTCCGCGAGTCCTCCGCCTCTCCGCGCCTCCGCGTTAAAATTCACACCCGCGACCCTTTGCGGCACTCCATCTCTGTTTCTCTTCGTCGCGCGCCCGCTTGCGGCGTCCCCTCCCGCACCCTAAACTGGTTGTTTCTTATGAAACTCCAAAGCTACACCATCACGCAGGGCAAAAGCCGCGCCGGCGCCCGCTCCATGCTGAAAGCCATCGGCTTTACCGACGAAGATCTCGCCAAGCCGATCATCGGCGTCGCCAACACCTGGATCGAAACCATGCCCTGCAATTTCAACCTGCGGGACTTGGCCGTGAAGGTGAAGGAAGGCATCCGCGCCGCCGGGGGCACGCCCATGGAGTTCAATACCATCGCCATCAGCGATGGCGTCACCATGGGCACCGAAGGCATGAAGGCTTCGCTGATCAGCCGCGAGGTGATCGCCGATTCCATCGAGCTGCTGATTCGCGGCCACATGTTCGACGGCATCGTGGCGCTGGTGGCCTGCGATAAGACCACGCCCGGCGCCGCCATGGCGCTGCTGCGCACCAACGTGCCCGGCGTCGTCTTCTACGGCGGCTCCATCATGCCCGGCAAGTACAAGGGCAAGGACATCAGCATTCAGGACGTCTATGAAGCCATCGGCGCCAACGCCGCCGGCAAGATCGGCGACGACGAATTGCGTGAGATCGAAAACCGCGCCTGCCCCGGCGCCGGCGCCTGCGGCGGCCAGTTCACCGCCAACACCATGGCCACCGTGGCGGAGTTGATCGGCCTCGCTCCCATGGGCTCGGCCGCGGTTCCACAGATCGATAGCCGCAAGGACGCCGTCGCCTATCGCTGCGGCCAGTTGGTCATGGACGCCGTGCGCAATAACCTGCGCCCGCGCGACATCTGCACGCGCAAGGCATTCGATAACGCGATCGCCGGCGTCGCCATGAGCGGCGGCTCCACCAACGCCGTGCTGCACCTTCTCGCCATGGCGCGCGAAGCCGAAGTGCCGCTCTCTATCGACGATTTCGAAACCGTTTTCGCGCGGACGCCGGTACTCGCCGACCTGAAACCCGCCGGCCGCTTCATGGCCGTGGACGTCGATACGGCCGGCGGCATTGGGTTGATCGCGCGGCGCCTGCTCGAAGGCAAGATGGCGGATGGCGCCGCCATCACGATCACCGGCCGCACTTTCGCGGAGGAGGCCGCCGATGTCAAAGAAACTCCCGGACAGGAAGTAATCCGCACGCTGAGCAATCCGATCAAGCCGCGCGGCGCCCTCTCGATTCTGCGGGGGAGCCTGGCGCCGGAAGGCTGCGTGATCAAGCTCTCCGGCGTCGACCGGAAAGTCCACAAGGGACCCGCCCGCGTCTTCAATTGCGAAGAGGATGCTGGAAAGGCCGTGCTCTCCGGCGCCATCAAGCCGGGCGACGTGGTGATCATCCGCTACGAAGGTCCGCGCGGCGGGCCGGGCATGCAGGAGATGCTCGGAGTCACCGGCGCCATCGTCGGCATGGGCCTCTCCGACAGCGTAGCGCTGGTGACCGACGGCCGCTTCAGCGGCGCCACGCATGGCTTCATGATCGCGCACGTCGCCCCGGAGGCTCATAACGGCGGCCCGATCGCAGCCGTACAGGAAGGCGACCAAATCACCATCGACGCCAGCCGCAACGCGATCGATCTCGACATCGACCCCGCGGAATTGCAGCGCCGCCTGGCTGATTGGAAGGCGCCGGCGCCACACTATACGACCGGCGTATTCGCCAAGTATTGGAAGCTGGTGTCGTCGGCTTCGGAAGGGGCGGTAACGCGGATTTAGAACTTTACTTTATGGCGCAGGGTGTCCAACCTGGGGCCGGCCTGCCGCGAGACGCTAAGCTTACTCTGGTCGCGGCGACAAGCCTTGTGGGGCAGCCAATCCTGGCTGCAGCCGGCTTTCAGCCGGCTCTCTACACTGGCTACTAACCCGTGCGCTTGCCCCCGCCTCCGCCGAAACCCGCTTGGCCGCCTCGCCGATTACTTTCGACGTTCCGGATCACGGCATCCTGCAATTCTTCAGACGCCATGAATGCCTCTCTGCCCTGCCCGATGAAGCGGGTTATCCGGTGGCAGCGCTCCAGCATGTGATGAAGGTATAGGCGGTCATCCTTCACAGTGGCGTTGCCTCGCGAAGGATCCGCTCGCGCACGTACCAGTGAAGCGACTTCTCGGTCCCGACATGGACCTTCATCCCGAGCAACTCCTGGAGATCTTGAACCAGCCCGGCGTGATCCATCAGGCTGCGGCCCGGCTCCCATGCAGCCAGCAGATCGAGGTCGCTGTTCTCATTCGCTTCACCGCGGGCCACGGAACCAAACACACGGAGGCTGTGCGCGCCGCGCCGCCCGGCAAGCCGGAGGATCTCCTCCCGCCGTTCCGCGCGCAATGTGTCCAGGGTGACCATGTCTCCATTGTGCGATAATTCCGGGCCGCGATTCGACTTGAAGGACACACCGTTGTGGAAGACTATGACGGCGACATTCAGGCAAATCCCCTGCTAACTAACTAACTAAGATAGCCCCTCCATCAGGTTGACGGCCCGTAAAAGCCGTTTCGTTAAACCAGTCCTCATATCGGGCAGGAACGTTTCGTTCCGTGAGGTAATAGCCGCAGAGACGCCGCGGTAAACGTCGATTTGATCCTGGCGGGATTTGGTTCGGAAGTGAAGCCACACTTCCGGGCCACTTGCTGCGTGGGAGTCGAGAATCGATTCCGCGTTATGGGTCTTATCGGCGGCCGTCACGCGGAGCGCCAGCGGAGTCTTGTGCGCGATGCCTTTCTCGTACGCCCGCTTCCGCTCCAACCAGCGCTCTCGCTGCTCGGCCGCCGTCCCCGTCGTGTCTTTCACAAATCCTTCGTCGTCCGTACAGGCATCGACAATAGCAGCGACTTCCGCCCCGAACTGGTTACGGATGTAGTCTCGCAGCGCTTCGCGCCCGCCTGGATAATATTGTCCCTGATCCTCCAAGGAGTCATGGAGCAAAGCGGCGATCGCTTCATCTTCCGAACCTCTATCTTCAATCACCAGCGCCGCTACGGCGAGCAAGTGACCGAGATACGGAACGTGGGCGCCTTTGCGAAATTGCGATCGATGGAGTTCGGCTGCGAAGCACAGTGCCGCATCAAATCGTTTGGTAAGCATAAGACCTCGGATTTTGATCGTGTGAAGTACATCCGCCCGAAAGTATCACCGTGACTGCAAGCCACTCCCGCTCACTGAGTCGAATCCAGCACCATCGTTCCAACCCGCGGGATCAATCGAAAATGGGCATCCCACGTCAGCAGGGTTGCCCCGGTGCGCGCGCACGTGGCGGCAATCCAGACGTCGTTCGACGGAACCGGGCGCCCTTTGCGCCGCAAGGCGTCAATCATCTCCCCGAACGTTTCGGCAGTCTGCCGGTCGACTGGCAGCGTTTCCACAATCGGCAAAGCGAGAAATTCGTCCAGCTCTTCGAGATGCTGCTGAAACCTCGACCCCTTGGCGAAACCGGCGCACAATTCGCCAATAACAATCACCGGGACGCCGATCCACTCGGCGCGATCCAGCATCCTGGTTATCCTGGCCTCGCCGCGCTTGAAATGGCTGTAGGCTACCGTGTCAAGACAGTAGCGGCTCACTTCCACAAATCCTGATCGATCTCTTCGAAGCTCCGTATTGCGGACAGAAACTCCTTATGCTCAGCTTCAGTCCACGTACCGGCCAGCCGTCCCACACCATTGCTGCGAGTGCCCTTGACGCCCAGGCTCTGCCGCAGCAGATCGATCACAGTTTGGTTCAGTGATGTGCCCCGCCGCTGCTTCTCCCGATCCAGAGCCGCAGCCAATTCACTGGGCAGGTTACGCACGGTCAAATGGGATGCATTCATATTATGCATTATATGAATGCGTTTGGTTGAAGTCAACCTGCCAGGCATGCCTACACGATCAGCATGCAGTCCCCATACGAATAAAACCGGTACTCGGCCTCCACCGCGTGCCGGTAAGCCGCCAACGCCAGATCCGTCCCCGCGAACGCGCACACCAGCAGCAGCAAACTCGTCCGCGGCAAATGGAAATTGGTCAGCATCGCCCCCGCGCCGCGAAACTCGAAGCCCGGATAAATGAAAATATCCGTCTCGCCGCTTTGCCCGCGCAGTTCTCCGCGTTGCATCGCGCTCTCCACCGTGCGGACGCTGGTGGTTCCCGCGCACACCAGCCGCTTCGCCGCCCGCATCCGCGCCGCATTATCCTCTGTAATCCGGTAACTCTCCGAGTGCAGCTTCGCCCGCTCCACCTGCTCCTCACGCAGCGGCTGGAACGTCCCCAGCCCCACGTGCAGAGTCGCGTATGCCACGTCCGCGCCGCGCGCGCGGCACGCATCTAGAATCTCCGTCGTAAAGTGGAGACCCGCCGTCGGCGCCGCCACCGAGCCGCGCTCGCGCGCAAATACCGTCTGGTATCGCTCGCGGTCGGCCGCCTGGTCGCCCCGTTTGATGTAGGGCGGCAGCGGCACGTGCCCGATCTTCTCGAACTCGTCTAGTAGATGACCTAGCGGATCGCCCGGCGGATCGCCCAGCAAATCGCCGTCGCTCTCGAAGCGGATCGTCCGCTCACCGAATTCGCCGCGCCCGGTAATCTCGCCTTCCAAACCATCCGTGAACCGTATGCGCTCGCCCACGCCGAGCTTGCGCCCCGGCCGCACCAGCGCCGTCCATTCCCTGCCACCCGCGCCGCACGCCCGCAACAGGAACACTTCCACCTCGCCGCTATGGCCCGCCCGCGTCCCGTAGAGCCGCGCCGGAAAGACGCGCGAATCGTTCAGAACCAGGCAATCGCCCTCGCGCAGATACGCCGGAAAATCGCGAAACGCCCGGTCCTCCCAGCGGCCCTGTGCCCGATGCACCACCAGCATCCGCGAAGCCGCCCGATCCGCCAGCGGCTCCTGCGCAATCCGTTCCTCGGGCAAGTGGAAATCGAATGCCGCCAGGTTCATCGGTTTTACTTTATCGGTCCATCGGTCCTACTCTAACGGAAATAGCGTCGGCTGCTCGTCCCCCTGCCACAATTCGGGCTGATACTCGATGTGTCCCGATACCAGCCCGTAGCGATCGCGAATTCGCTGGATGCGCGCCCGCAGCATGTCCTTGTAACCCTTGCCCAGGTACGCGCTCTTCTCGTATTGCTCCCGGTATCTCGGCGCCAGTTCCGGAAAATGCTGCTCCAGAAACGGGAAGAACACCTTCTGCGCGCACGGCATCAGAAACAGCGGCCCGCCGCCGAACGATTCCGCCCCCGCATCGCGCGCCGCTTTCGCCAGCCGGTCCAGTTGCCGCTCGCCGTCGGTGATCAGCGGCATCACCGGGTTCGGGTTTACGCCCACATGCAAGCCCGCTTCGCTCAGCTTCCGCACCGCCTCGAGGCGCAAGTCCGGCCGCGGCGCGCGCGGTTCCATCAGCCGCGCCAGTTTTTCATCCAGCGTCGTAATGGTCACGGTCACGCCGAGCACGTTGCCGCGCGCCACCTCGCGCAGCACGTCGATATCGCGCACAATCAGATCCGATTTCGTGATGATCCCGATGTGCAATCCCCGTTCGCGCGCGAAGACTTCCAGAATCGACCGCGTCCTTTCGTACCGCCGCTCGGCCGGCTGATACGGGTCCGTCGCCGTCCCGATCGCGATCCCCTCCGCGCGATCCACGCGGCGCAGCTCCTGCCGCAGAAGGTGCGCGGCCGCCGATTTCGCGTAAATCTTGTCCTCAAAATCCGTGACTGCCAGTTCCATGAATTCGTGCGTGTACCGCGCATAGCAATATTTGCAGCCGAACTCGCAGCCGCGATACGGATTGATGGTCCACCGGAACGGCATTCCCGGTTTGGTGCGGTTCAGGATGCTGCGGCTGGGGAGCTCAAAGTACTGCACCTGCCGCTTCGCCTCAAGCAGCTCGCCCTGCGATGCCAGCTTCGCGATGCCCACCAAAGCCATGGTTTATCTTCGCCTTTTATTCGCCTACTTGCAAGAGCCGGATTTGGCTGAGTTAGGCTGAGTTCGCGGCATTTTTTCGACGTAGAGACGCGGAGACGCAGAGTTAAACGCAGAGAAGACATTGAAGTTTTCTCCCTCCGATCTCTGCGCCTCAGCGCCTCTTCGTCGAAGTATTGTCTTACTTGTTTCGCCCTCCTCCCCTTGACTTTGGGAACACCGGTACTTTATTCTGACGGTTCGCTTGGCCCCCCGGCCGTCTATGCGGGAAAACACGCGCCACGTACCGGAGATCGTAGAACGGTTTCTCGATTCGACGCTCGACAGCGTCGATCAGGCCGAAGAATTGGCTTCGGGCGCCGCTGGCCGCGCGGGTTTCGATGAAGAAGATTTGATGAGAATTGGCATGGCCGTTCGAGAGGCGATGGTTAACGCCGTCGCTCACGGCAACCGGTATAACGCGAACAAAAAGGTGCGGTTTTCGCTATCGCACAGCTCCGAGCGCTTCACCATAGTGATCGCCGATGAGGGCGAAGGCTTCGATTTCGAGGGTCTGCCGGACCCGCTGGCGCCGGAGAATCTGCTGCGGACCTCCGGCCGGGGTATTTTCCTGATCCGGTCGTTCATGGACGACGTGCGGCTCCGCCATTTGGATTCGGGCGGTACCGAAGTAACTTTAGTTAAAAACGTGGAGTCAAAGTAGAAATGGCGGCTATTCGCCAGGAGGCATATTTAAAGTGAGCGTAAAGTTGAGTACCCGGCAAGTGGGGAACGTGAGCGTAATCGACGTGGCGGGCCGAATCACTCTCGGCGAGGGGTCGAGCGCGCTGCGCGAAACCTTGCGCGAGATGGTGGCCAAGAACCAGATCAAGATCCTGCTGAATCTTGCCGACGTAACCTACATCGATAGCTCGGGCATCGGCGAACTGGTGTCCGGCTACACCACAGTGACTAATACCGGCGGCTCGTTGAAGCTGCTTAACCTCAACAAGCGGGTGAAAGATCTGCTGCAGATCACCAAGCTGTACACCGTCTTCGAAGTGCACGAAGACGAAGCCGCCGCTATCCGCAGTTACGCATAGAGTGGGACCGGCCTCCCGGCCGGTCAACGCGCCGGAGGCGCGCTTGGCGGGGACCGGGCACGCCAACGTCCACTTTCCCGGGCGCGCGCTTTTCCGCGTCTGGCCCGCCGCCATTGCAACTCATTTTACGCAGGCTCCATGCGCCCCGGTTCTTGTAGTATCTTGGTTTTGCGGGTCTGTTCTCTAGGAGCGTGCTTATGGCATCGAGCGTGTGGAAGGGCCATCTGACTTTCGGCCTGGTTTCGTTTCCAATTCGTCTATTCAGCGCAGCGCGCAGCGAGACCATCAGCTTCAACCTGCTGCACAAAGAGGATCACTCGCGCATCAAGCAGGTGGTCTATTGCCAGGCGGAAGAGAAGCCGGTTCCGCGCAGCGAGCTGGTGAAGGGTTACGAATACGAGAAAGACCACTACGTCGAAATCGACGATGAGGACATCAAGAAGGTGGCGCCCAAGACCGCCAAGGTGATGGAGATTCTGGAATTCGTGAAGTCCGATCAAGTCGACCCAATCTATCTCGAAAGCTCTTACTACGTCGCGCCCGATGAAGGCGGCGAGAAGCCATACGCCCTGCTCTTCCAGGCGCTGCGCGAATCGCAGTATTACGCGCTCGCCAAAGTGGCGATGCACAACCGCGAGCACATCATCGTGCTGCGCCCCGGCTCCAAAGGGATCCTTTCGCACACCATGTATTACAACGACGAGATCCGTCACGTCGAAGAGTTCCGCACCGACACCAGTCTGGTCAAGGACAAAGAGCTGGCTATGGCGAAGATGCTGATTTCGTCGCTCGAGGCCGAGTTCGAGCCGCAGAAGTATCGCGACGAGTATCGCGAGAACCTGCAAAAGATGATCGAGGCGAAGATCGAAGGCAAGAAGGTGGTGGCCACTCCGTCCGCTCACGTGGCGCCGGTCATCGACATCATGGAAGCTCTCAAGAAGAGCCTGGCTGAGAAGAAGAAGCCGGCCCAGGTGGCCACAGCCGCCGCATCGCACGATCAGGAAGCGCTGCCCCAGGAAGAGGAGCCGAAGAAGCGGGTGCGGAAGAGCCAGGCCGGCTAGTTTTGCGGCGTAGCGCACGGGGTGCCCCCTGGGCCCCTGTATAGGCGCTAAAATACCGCCGATGTCACGCACCGAAGTGCAGCCCCTGTCAGCGCGGATACATCCCAGAATGTTCGGGGACCTCGGGGCTGATGGCTGGTTGTTCTCGCCAGAATCGGTAAACGCTGCGCGACCACCCATGACCTATCTATCGACACGCTCGTTTTGGGCGACCCTTGAGCTAGAATCGATGAAGAGATGCCTAGGCATGGTTTCTTGATCCTCCTCTCGTTGCTGCTTTCGCCATTGGTTCTGTCCGCAGCAGGTTGCGGCGTCCGCGCTGGTGCGCGCCGGGCCGCTGGTCCGGATCAGGAGTTGGTGCGCGATCACGTCGAAAATGTCGTCGAGTTTCCCAGTGGGGAGATCACACTTCACGGAGCGTTGTACAAGCCGGAAGGAGCAGGACCGTTTCCTGCTGTCGTCTATAACCACGGGAGCGCCGCTGGAATGGTGAGCAAGTCGGCATTCGACGTACTCGGTCCGGTATTCGCGAGCCATGGATGGGTGTTCTTGGGACCCTACCGGAGAGGTCAAGGCCTGAGTACCTCGGCGGGTCCATACATCGGCGATCAGATCGATGCGGCCGAGAAGAAAGGCGGCATCTCCGCGGGTGCCGCGGAAATGGTCCGGTTGCTGGAGACAGATCACCTGAACGATCAGTTGGCGGCCCTTGCGTGGTTGCGAAAGCAGAGCTTCGTTCAGCCGGATCGCATCGCTGTGGCCGGGACCTCATTCGGTGGTATCGAGACCGTGCTGGGCGCCGAACAAGGGAATTACTGCGCGGCCATCGATTCAGCCGGGGGCGCCCAAAGTTGGGCACAGGCGCCCGAGTTGCAAGTGCGTATGACTCGTGCGGTTCGAAATGCACATGCGCCAATCTTATTTTTCCAGGCCGCGAACGACTATGACCTATCACCGAGCAAGACTCTCTCGGCAGTGATGAAGGACGCGCGCAAGGCGTACGAGGTCAAGATCTATCCCCCATACGGCAACTCCACACAAGACGGCCACTCCTTTGGCTATTTTGGATCCACCGTCTGGGCCGATGACGTCTTCCGATTTCTGAACCGCCATTGCGCCAAGTAGTAGGCCGTCCGCTGCTTACCTCGATAAACGGCGTAGCGTTTACCGGAGAGGGCAAACTAGTTCGAAAGGCAACTGGCTACGAACAGGAAAAGCTGAAGCCGCGCTATCCCACATCGGGTTCGCGGGCTGCGCGAGCCGAGCGCCCCGCGCCCATTGGAGCGTATCGGTGACCCACAGATTTCTCCGACGAGGCCGTTTATTAAAGCGCCTCAAACTGATACACTACCCATTGCTTCGGTCTGGCATGGCCCCGAATCTCCGCGACCAGGATGGCCTTACGCTGCTAATTACGGCCGTTAGGCAAAATGCGCTGGACTGTGCGAAGAGCCTATTGGATGTCGGCGCGGACGTGGACGCAACTGCTGTCCCCTCGCCCAAACTCGGCGGGACGGCGCTTTCGTCGGCCGTTGGTGCAGGAAACCAGGCGATCATCCGCCTGCTGTGGGAGGCGGGAGCCCGCCACTGATCAGCATAGCCCCGGTACAAAACAACCGCACTTTCCCAAAGAATCGTTGGGGGTTCTGTTGCATCTTGACCGACGACAATGGTGGATATGCCTGGCTGCAACCGATTGGGCTCTTCCGCAATTTTGATGCAGCGCCGTTCTTAGCCATCTCCTTCGCGTCGATCTGTTCCAGCACCGGCACCATGCGCTGCGCATGGGCGGCGATTTCCTTCAGCACGGGACGGATGTCCCAATCCGGCTC
Source organism: Bryobacterales bacterium (assembly GCA_003135055.1). GTDB lineage: Bacteria > Acidobacteriota > Terriglobia > Bryobacterales > Bryobacteraceae > PALSA-243. The sequence continues at coordinate 10,247 of PLDF01000438.1, forward strand.
GATCCCTTTATCCTGTGCGAAAACGCCCATCGACAGGGCCATCGCCAGC
>PLDF01000041.1 GCA_003135055.1 Bryobacterales bacterium
ATGTCGTGACCGGCCGAACGGCTGAGTGGCGGTTCACCCCGCAGTACGCTGCCAGTCCGGAAGATGGCTTGCCCTCCGACGCATGGATTGGATTCTTACGAGAGCCCAGCGGCAGCTCAGGGACCCGCAAAGGGGCCCGGCCGTTCTCCCTCGATGAGCAGCGAAGGATCCTTCTTGTGGGCGCCTGCCTCACATGTCACAACGAGAAAGACCCGCGGATTGCCCGGGTCTTCGCCGATTACAAAGACTACCGTTCGGCGCTCGGTCCGAAATGCGTGCTGCCCTTATGGCCGGATCGAACTTCTCAACTTGAAGGACAAGCACAATGATTTCCCGAATCCATCCCGTGAGAAATGAAGGTGATGAAGGTCACTGTCCGTGCGTCACTTTCAGGTTCAGATCGAGAAGAGAGAGGCAACTGCCCCGATGATGAACCTTTCCCGTCGACGTTTCCTGAAGATCGGTGCCGGAACCATGGCCGCAGCCGGCTCGCTGGATGCCTCGCTCCATGTCCTTGCCGGATCCGGCAAACCGGCTGCGCGCGGCACGCGCACTGTGCCGACTTTCTGCAATCTTTGCTTCTGGGAGTGCGGCGCGATCGCTACGGTGCGCGACGGCAAGTTATGGAAGATTGAAGGCAATCCGCTCGATCCTCTTTCTCGCGGCCGTCTCTGCCCGCGCGGCACAGGAGGGATCGGAGCGCACTTCGATCCCGACCGTCTTCGTTCTCCGCTTCTTCGCGTGAGCGAGCGCGGTGAGGAGAAGTGGAAGGCCGTGACCTGGGATGAAGCGCTCAGCTTCATCGCCGGCAACATGCAGAAGATCAAGGCGGAGTATCGACCGGAGTCCTTCGCAGCGTTCATCCACGGCCTGGGCGGAAAATTCTTCAAACAGACTCTTCGCGCCTATGGGACAGAGAACATTGCCGCACCCTCTTTCGCTCAATGCCGCGGGCCACGCGATGTCGGCTTCACCCTCACCTTCGGCGATGGTGTGGGTTCCCCGGAGAGAACCGACATCGAGAACGCCCAGTGCATCGTTCTGATCGGATCGCACATCGGCGAGAACATGCATAACACGCAGGTGCAGGAGTTCGCCGCTGCTGTCGGAAAAGGCGCAAGCATCATCGTCGCCGACCCACGCTTCTCTGTCGCGGCGAGCAAGGCGAAGTTTTACCTTCCCGTCAAGCCGGGCACCGATCTGGCACTGCTGCTCGCGTGGATGAATGTCATCGTCGGCGAGAAGCTTTACGACAAGGAATACGTCGATAAATACGGCTTGGGTTTTGAGCAGTTCGCCGCGGAGATTCAGCCGTTCACACCGGAGTGGGCCTACCCGGAAACCGGGATCGATCCCGATCTGATTCGCGCGACGGCGCGGGAGATGGCGCGCTACCGCCCCGCAACGCTCATCCATCCTGGACGTCACTCCAGCTGGTATGGCGACGATGCGCAGCGTAGCCGCGCGATCGCTCTGCTGAACGCGCTGATGGGAAGTTGGGGCCGGAAAGGCGGCCTGTACATTCCGGCGGGGATGGAGATTCCGGGCTATCCCGTTCCGCCTTATCCGAAGTCCGAAAAGCCCCCGGTCGATAATCCCAACAACCAATACCCGTTTGCAGATGAAGCGATCAGCACCGGGATCCGGGAAGCTACATTGACCGGGAAGCCCTACCCGGTCAAGGGCTGGCTGGTTTATGCGACGAATCTCCTCTACTCTCTGCCCAATCAGGCCGAGACGATTCGAGCGATTCAGAATCTCGATCTGTTCGTCGTTGTCGATACGATTCCGAGCGAGATAGCCTGTTGGGCCGACGTGGTCCTTCCCGAATCCATCTATCTGGAACGTTATGACGAGCTGCATTCGGAGCCGTTTCGGCAGCCGTTTATCGCGCTGCGCCAGCCGGTCGTCGATGCGCCGGCCGACCAGAAGCCAAACTGGTGGATCGCCAAAACGCTCGCGGAGAAACTCGGCCTGGGTGCGTATTATCCGTGGAAGGACATCGAGGAGTATCTTGCGGCGCGCCTCAAAGCGGCCGGCTACAGCTTCGAAGACCTGAAGCGCGACGGTATTTTGCCTGGTCCGCAACGGCCAATCTATTTCGAAGACGGAGCGCCGGCCGTGTTCGACACGCCGTCGAAGAAGATCGAATTCTATTCGGCGCAGCTGCAGAAGGCCGGTTTCGATCCGGTTCCGAAATACACGCCTCCTGAGCAACCGCCGCAGGGTTCCTATCGGCTTCTCTTCGGCCGCGCCCCCACGCACTCCTTCAGCCGCACCCAGACCAATCCTCTTCTCATGGATCTGCAGAACGAGAACTCGGTCTGGGTGAATGCAGTGGAAGCGCAGAGACTTGGTCTGAAGAGTGGGGACTATGTGCGTCTTCGCAATCTCGACGGTCAGGTCAGCAACAGGGTTCTTGTCAAGGCTACGGAACGCATTCGTCCGGATTGCGTGTACATCACGCATGGCTGGGGACACACGTCCAGGATGCTTCGCAGCGCCTTCGGCCGGGGCGCGAGCGATTCTCAACTGT
>PLDF01000486.1 GCA_003135055.1 Bryobacterales bacterium
TCCGGAACCACTGCGGCAGCCACCGTGAAAGCGATCCAGGGCGAAACCATCGGGACCACCGCGCCTGCATCCGGACAGGTGCTGACATGGAGTGGAACGCAATGGACGCCTCAGACCCCAACCGGCGCGGGAGCGATTGCCATAACCTTACCTTATCTCCTGACCGGCGGCTTGTACTACGGGCCAATGTACAGCCTAATTCCTCCCAACCTACAGACCTGGACCTGGTTAAACCAGGGATCGGCCTCAGTTACAACCAGCAACGGCGCGATGTACTTGCAGGCGGGCGCTTCGTCAGTGCATAGTCTGGCGGGACAGATGACCCCCACGCCGTCGATTCCGTATACCATCACGGCGACCTTCTTGCCGAGTATCTCTAACTTTGTGTATCCAGGCACGTCCGGCGGAAGCACCGGCGGATATCCCGCATGCGGTTTGTTCTGGTATCAAGCGGGCGCCACGGGAGGATTCCCGGGCGGCGTCCGTACTTTCGGCTATGCAGGCGCCAGCACCACGCTTTCCCCATTTACCTTCATAGTTAGCAAGTATAACAGCCCGACCAGCTATCTTGGAAATGGAGGACTGTTACCCTATTCCCTTGCGGGGCCGATACATATGCAGCTGCATGACGATGGAACCAATCAGACCATGCAGCTTAGTAACGATGGCGTTAACTGGCAAACCATCGATTCAAGCCCCAGCACATTCTTCACGGTTGCCGACCATGTGGGTATTTATTGCGACAGTTTCAACTCGAATACCATGCCGGGAATGACGCTATTGTCCTGGCAAGTACACTAGCGGCGGGTCATGCTTTAGCTTGCCCTTCACGGCGTCCGCGGTGAAACAAGTCACGCCTCGGCCGGCGGTATCGATTCGAACGCATCCGGGCGCCCCATGTTGCGATGCCACGCCAAGAGTCAGGGAATCGCCATATTACAATAGCATAGGAGAGAAATGGTTTTCGCATTTAAGTACATCTCGATTTTAGCGGCGGCTCCGCTGGCGCTCGTCGCTCAAATCAACGTTACCGGCGTTTCCAGCACGGCGACGCAGGCGATTCTGCAATACACTTCCCCGATACAAGCGGCCTGCAGCCTTAAAGTGGCCGATATGGACCGGTCGTTAGCGATGGCTTCGGCAACCCAATCCGCCGGCCAGGTTACGGTTCAAACCAATTCCCCTCATGGCCTCCTCACAGGAGCCGTGATCTATATCGAAAATTCCGGCGTGTCCGCATGGAACGCCTGGCAGACCATCGCCAGCGTTCCGTCACTTTCAAGCTTTACATTCTTGAATGCCACTGCGGGAACGGCTGCGGCGGGGAACGTGGGCGTGTTAGTGGACGACGTAAACCCGGCCTTATTCAGCGGAGCCGACCAGGATTCACGTCCGGGAAACATTACGGCGGGGCAGATGCCCGCGGCGGGCCAGAGTTCGTCTCCGGCGGCGCCTGCCGGGAGGACCAGGACATTCGTGATCGGGCTGCGGAACGCCCAGTTTGCCTCCGATGGAGACCGCCACTCGAGGGCTCTGCAGGCGAACGCGCGCCACCATTTCACTCTGACTTGCGGCACCCAAAGTTTCGATCAGGAGTTCCGCACGCAGAATATCCCATTGGGCGACACGCATAATGAAGGGCCGCCGGCCGACCGGGCCAATCCCGGACAATATGCCTACCCGGGGGTGCAATGGTCCAATCCAAGCCAGGCTCTCATCGATCCGCTGACCGGACTACGCTCTTTCCGGGCCACGTCGCCCGTGGGGACGCCATCCACCACGCAGAACTTCGTGACGGCGATCGACGTTCAGTCGGCCTGGCAGAATCCGGCGGCTCCCCTGGCTAACACCGGCGCCGCCGCAACGTTTACCGGCCCATGCTCGTCCGGGACTTGCCCGCTATTCTTGAGGGCCGACACTCTTTCGGTGCCCGGGGGCTCCGTCTATGCCAGCCAGGGGTGGTCTCTCGACTGGGTGACGGTGACCATCCATCAGGCTTCCATCGGCAATCCCAGCTGCTCCGGCGACGACTGTAAGGTGGTCGCCTGCCTTACGGTAAATGGAGTTGCCTGTACCAGCGGTACGCAAGAGTCTGTTCTTATAGGAACGCCGGCCAGTTACACGTTTGGAAGCCAGGCGCTGATGAATTTGTGGCAAGGCTCCGGCCAGCCGGCGATCGTGCGGCCCGATGTCTCGCTGGCGACGGGAGCGGTGAGCTATACGGCGGCCACCCGGCAGGTTACGCTGGTAAGCGGCAACCCTTTTAGCATCAAGTGGACGGCCGGAAGCGCTATTAACATCGGCGGCGCGCAATTCACCATAGGTTCGGTCCAGAGCGAGCGGCAGCTCACATTATCCGCCGGCCCTGTTTCCGATCAGAGCTCGGTGAGTTATTCCGCCAACAATTTCGGCGTGCTCATCTGGAAGAAGACAGCCGCTGCCGACCGCATATCGATCGGCTACACCACCTTCCTATACGGCAGTACGAACATGCCGGGATGGGGAGCGACGCCCCAATATGAGGAAGACTGTTCGCCCCCTGTCAATGTTGGCGGCAAGGCGGGGTACAACTGTTTCGTGAACCAGGAACTCTACTGGGTCGCGGCCGATGGAAGCGATCTGCGCGATCTCGGTCAAGTGGCTTTAGCTCCCACGGCGGACGGTAAGTGGCCTAGTTCCCAGATATGTGGACAGTCCGGCGTGTCCTACCAGTTCGATCCGCAAAATGGAGATACCTGGTATTGCACCGTGTTCCTGTATTTCGATCAGCAAAGGGCAAGCATCTTAAAAGTACAGTACACCGGCAATCATTCCCGCTACGCGCCCGGGCAGATCTTACCGCTCTGCGCGGGTACGCAGCCGTGCCTGCAGGTCACGGTGATGCAGCCCAATAAGAGCGATTCGGTCAGCCAGGTGGTTCCGCTGTTTAATCCGGACTTTGCGGCGAGCGGCTATCCGGCGTTCTCTCTCGTTTGGGGCGGAATCTCCTCGGACGGCGATATCGAGTTTTACACGCGAACCACCGGCCAAGACTCGCCCGGCTGGCTGTTCGTCTTTAACATCGGAGACGGCACTCCAACCGGCACGGACCTGAATAGTCTTCATATAGTAGCGGGTGCAGCGAGCTATCGAACGCCGCCTTTTACCTGGTGCACGATTCACTCCACGGCCCAGCCCGAGTCCGGGTGGGTTCGCTTTGCCAGCAACAACCTGGGGATATATGGACCCGCCACTTATTCGATGAACCTCACTAGCACTCCGCTTACCCAGAGTGTGGGAGGCGGCGGCGGGCTAAGCGTCTGTCCGCCAAACCCATTAGGAGTCACTGGAACTGTGTGTACCGCCATCACCGTGAATGGGCCTCCGAGCGCCCCTGGAGGGCCCCTCACCCCCGCGTTTCTGCAAAACATGCAAGTGGGAGACCTGCTGCAAGCCGCCGCCTGTTCTACCTGCGCTCTCGACGTTGAAGTCTTTCGCGTGGTGGCGATCGCCAGCGCGACGCAGTTGACGGTGCAGCGCGGGTACATCTATCCGATCGCCGCCCACGCCGGAACCGTCCTTTACCCGGTTTGCGGCAAGCAAAATAATCAAGGGTCGGAGACAGGGGTGTGGAATTACCGCGGCGATCCGTATGGAACGAATGCCAACGGCCAGACAATGATCGTCGATACGACTATTCTGAGCGGCCATGCCTTTACAGGCAATGGCATTGACATTGCGGCTGGTGGGTTCCCCTACGATCTTGGTCCGTTATGTCCCATCGATCTTCTCACGGCCAGCGGAGCCTGCAATCAGGTTCGCTTCGGCAATGTGGCGACTGCGATTCAGAGTCAAGTCAACGTTATAGCGATCAACCCGGCGTTTGCCGGCGTATTCGGCATCGGATCTCCCAACGAGGTGGATAGCCATCCGGGCCCTTGCTTCAACGAGTGGTGCATGGACGCCCGGCCAATGTTCGGCGGGACGTTTGGCACTCTTAATCCTTTCATGCCAGTAAGCGGTCAGCTATGGGTGTCCACCGGCGCGCAATCGATTCTCAACCGCAAGCTTCTGACGACAATGGCATACGTAGGGCGCTTTGCGTTGGTGGATGTGAGCGGCCCCGGCAGCGTTATTGGCGGCGGACCGCAGGATTCGTATAAGTACTGCTATGCTTCGGTAGCCGGTGAGTGCCAGCCGGGTTCATCGATAGGCGCTGTATATGTGAATGCCCCCTATGTCGGTTACCCGTTCTGTGCTTACCCGGGAGTTGCCCAACAAGCCGACGACACGAACGCGATTTGCATTGCGTCTCTAGGCGCCTACACGGGGAATGTCGTTCAATATGGCGTAATTCAGCACGACTTAGCCGGAGCGGGCTTCCGGCGGCTGGGTCCTAACTACTCGAAATGGAATCAGCAGGACGTATTTTGGAATGTCGGGGTGACGCCAAATAGCGGACTGATGGAATCGTGGGTCCGCTGGCTCGATGGCGTTGCGCACGAGGATCTTATCACGATTTTTCCGCCGTATCCAAGCCAGGATGGAGTCGCGCGAAATACGTTCATCCCGGTTCCGGTCGCGGTCGACCCGCCGCCCGGCAGCGCCGTACAAAGCGCGATTGTGGAGTTTGGATACGCGGAAAACGGCGATCCCGGAAGTTATTATTGCACGTCCAGGCAGGAAACCTGCGTGGCGGCAAGCGGCTCGGTGAATACAGTTACGCCGTTTTACTTCGAACAGTCGGAATCCTACTCGGGCTTGCCGTGCGCCACGGGTTGCACCATTACCATACCGGCATTCTCGCAGCGCGCCCTCTATTATAGATGGAAGTATTTGGGGTCGTCGGGGCAGGTGGTTGAGTCGAGCAAGGTTCATGTGGTGCTAACTCCATAACAGGCTCTGACCCGTAGCGCCCGGTAATTGCGTCGTCTTCCACGCCTTGAGCCCTTGCCGATCGGCCGCGCATATACTGCGCCGGCCCTCCTGGAAACAGCCCGCCGGATTTGGAACATCGCCGTGGTGGAGACGATTTCGTCCTGCTCCTGACGTTTCCTGCCGGCGGACCCTGGCATGGCCGCGTGGACCGTACGTTTTCTGGGGATGGCTCACGGGTCTATATCCGGCGCTCGAATTCCTACGGGAGAGACCGGCGGGCCGGCTCGTCCCGCAGGCGTTTGTTGGCTCGATGGAACTGGCCGATGCGGATTGTGCGGGTCGAATTTGCGTTCAGCCTGGCCTGGTTTGCCGCCATTCTGTTCCGCGCGCGAAGTTTTGGGCGGCGCTTTTCGCATCGTGAGGCGCCTTACGGCCGGCTGGGGCGGACTAGCCCATCGGCTAACAAGTCCGGCATTCGTGAAGATGAATATTCTGCTGGGTGGGGACAAGACGGAGGCCGTCGTTTGCCGTGTTTGTGTTATCGTCCTGCTTTCCATTCATTGGGAACTACGGACGCATAGCGTTCGCCAGATCCTGGCCGTGCAAGAGAGGCGGGTTCGGTGGGCAATTTACTACGCGGCGATTCTAGCTTTGCTTTTCTTCGGCGCATTCAATAAGTTGCAGGGGTTCATATATTTTGGCGTCAGCTTCGATATGTACGACGACTGTAATCTTATTGATCGTACGGAGTCTTATCTAAGTATCGCCGGCAGCCGGCCTCGCTGCGTGCGGCTCAGTGCGCGCCGGCCAACTGCTCGCGCGTCACGGCCACCGTTCCCATTCCGCTTACGGCAATGGCGGCGGCGCGGGACGCCAGCTCCACAGCATGGCGAAGCGTGGCTCCGGCGCAAATCGCCAAAGAGACCGTCGCTAGCACGGTGTCTCCCGCGCCCGTCACATCGAAGACCTGTCTGCGAACCGAGGAGACATGCTCTTCGCGTCCGTCGGGGGCAAAGACAGTCATGCCGTCGGCTCCTTCGGTAACCAGGACCGTCGTGCCGGGCATCCACGACGCCAGCGTCCGCCCCGCCTTCAGAGTCTCCTCCCGATTCCGGACCGGCATGGTCGTGAGGAGCCCCAATTCCAACCGGTTCGGCTTTAACAGGAAGCAGCCGGCGTACCTTTTGTAATCGGGCCCCTTGGGGTCCACGAAGGTCCGGCAGCCCTGCTCGTTCGCGAGCGCGATCACCTTTGCCAGCAGTCCCGGCGTAAGGAACCCCTTGCCGTAGTCCGAAATCACGACGCCCTGGCAGTTCGGCAATTCCCCAGCGACCCACCGGGCCACCGCCCCAGCTAACTCGTCCGGCAAATCTGCGGTCTCTTCTTCGTCCACTCGCGCAACCTGTTGATGGAACGCCATGATGCGAGTCTTACAGGTGGTGGGCCGCGCCGGATCCTCCACCAGGAATGCGGCAATGCTCGCGGCCTTTAGCTCATTCCGTAATTCCGCGGCCGGCCCATCGGCGCCCACCACTCCGGCGACGGCCACCACCGCGCCCAGGGCCACCAGGTTCGCGGCCGTGTTCGCCGCGCCTCCAGGCCGCACCGTGGAGCGCCGTTTGCGCACGATGGGCACAGGGGCTTCCGGAGACAGACGGTCGCACTCACCCCACCAGTAGCGGTCGAGAATGACGTCCCCTAAGACCACCAAACGGTTCGACGGAAACGCCTCCGGAAAGGCTCGCAGCTCGTTCAAAGATTCCATGCCGTAGGAAGGTAGCTCGCGTGCGGCGCGCTTCGCCGCACTTCATAGATCTCAAATTCCCCATTCTCATAAATGCGGACATATCGCTGCGGCTCCTGTGCGATCGGCGGCGCCAGACGCGCAGCGTCGTCCGGGCCGCGCTTGAATAGCAGCACATGCCGTGCGTCCACTCGATCCACCACGCCGGAGAATCGCGAGTCATAGGGCGGAATGGACGGGCGCCAGTCGTGGCCGGGGGTTTGGCCCCAGGCGTACAGCGTCAGCAAAACGATGGCGAATTGGCGCGCTACGCAATATTTCCAGTGTTTCGCAGCGGACAAAAACATAATCCTTCCGGCCTCGGCCGCGTCCCACAACGGCGATTCTCAAAGTTCTTGGATTTGCGCAAGCCTCGTTCTTCGGGCAAACCCCATTCTAAGTCTAAATCATCTCTATTGGCTCGATGAGCATTCGGCGAGCCGACTCGGGCCGCGCGAAAAAGACCGTTTTTCGCGTGGCCTTTGGAGGAAGCGTGCGCACCGATGTCATGCTGACCGGCTGAGATAGCAGAACACGAACAGGTTGGCTTCCTTGGAGCTTGGATCAATCGGCGGTACTGGGCGTAGTCATGACTGGAATCCGGCTGCATCCGGCTTGGCAAGTTGGCAACTTCTGCATCTTCGAGGTCCATCGAGATCTGTCCCCCGAAATCGTAGGGCGGAACTACATAAAATGGTCATGTCAACCTGACGGGAACCCCCTCGTTGCCTTTTCCCGCCGGTAAGCCGGTAATGGGATCTACAATTACGCTCTCAGGCTTAGGCGGATGCACTTTAAGCTTATCGTCCAGGCGAGAACCGAATCTTTCCGTATAGACTTTTGTGAACTCGGCGCCAAAGAAGAACAATTGTGCTGAGTAATACACCCACACCAGCACGATGACAAGAGAACCGGCCGCCCCGTAAGTCGAGCCGAAACTCGCTTTGCCGAGATAGAGTCCGATGAGCTGCTTCCCAATTGTAAACAGTAAGGACGTAAAACATGCTCCTACTATGACGTCACTCCATTTCAACTGAACATCCGGCAAAAACTTGTAAATGGCTGCGAACAGGAATGTGATCACCAGAAACGAAATCAAAAACACGGCCACGCGCAGTACGGATTCGGAAACGGCCAGCCGTGAACCAAATCGGAAGCCCAAAGCGGCAATGGCGGCATTCAGCGCTAACGACACCAACAACAAGAAGCCCACGCCCAAGATCAATCCAAACAAGTAGAACCGCTCTTTTACCAGACGAAGAAAGCCGCGAAGGCTTGAAAAGGCCGCCGCCGCCGGAACATGCCAAATTGTGTTAAGCGCGTCGCGCAGCTCCGCTACTGCCGCGGAGGCTCCCAAAACCAGCGTGAGGACGCCAAGTATAGTCACCGTCGTGCCGCTTGCGGGCTTGTAAGCGGACTGAATCAAACCCTGGATTGCTCGCGCCCCTTCCGTTCCGACCAGATCCTGGATCTCCCATATCAGCTGGCCTTGAGCCGCCTTTTGGCCAAACGCAAGCGCAGCGANNCTGTCTCTTTTAGGAGTGCGCCGATCTCGGCGCTCCGGAGCCTTAAAAACTGTTGGATGCGTTGTACAACCTCCTGCATTGCCGAAGGGTCACCGGTTGACATTCTTGGCGGCCTCCGCGGCCCGCGCTAACTGGCGTCCGCCGCCCAGCTCGGAGAGCGGCATTGGCCATCTCCTAGAATATTATCTCTATCGTATTTTGCGACTATGGTTGAATGCAACAAAAAGTAACGCGGCGCCAGATGAGCTTGATTCTCGGCAGCCTCGGGGCCGTCCCGGCTCACGCTCAAACCAAGAAGGGCGGCACAACCATTCACCAGGAAATCGACTTCAAGACCACGCCTGCACGCATCTATGAAACGCTGCTCGACGCTAAACGATTCAGCGCCTTCACCAAGGATACGGCCGAGATCCAACCCCAGCCAGGCGCGGCATTCAAGCTGTTCGGCGGGCGCATTGAAGGCCGCAACGTTGAACTGATACCGAATCGGAGGATCGTGCAGGCGTGGCGTCCCGCGTCGTGGCCTTCCGGCGTCTATTCGATTGTGCGATTTGAATTGGCTGCACGCGGCCCCGGAACCCGAATCGTTTTGGATCACGCGGGGTTTCCCGAGGACCAATGGGAACATTTGAGTGAAGGCTGGCCGTTCAATTATTGGGAGCCGCTTCACAAGTACCTGAACGCCTGATTCAACCGAACTGGCCGGGTCACTCTAGGAGCTAAGCGAGATTCCCAGGCGCGAGCCATGCACTTCGGCGGCCGCCGGCGGGGCAGTTGTGCGGCCGGCGCTGTGACGCCCAGCTCGCGGCGAGCCAGGCCGAGCGGGAGCGCCCTAACCGCCCCCGGCCGCCATCAGCGAGCCAGGCCGAGCGGGGGCGCCGTGACCGCCCCGCCGCCATCAGCGGGGCGG
>PLDF01000375.1 GCA_003135055.1 Bryobacterales bacterium
CGCTCGGCGCCACTGACAGAGCTCATCCGGCAGAATACCGAACGGGTTCAGGATAATTACCCGTTGCTCTCTGCGCGGCCGTGACCGCGGCGAGCTGGCCTTTCGGGTCGATGACGATGCAGGAGCCTTGATCGTACTGCAAAAGCGCCGGAATCAGGACACATACCGCACTTTGTCGCCCTCACGTTTGTACGTTAGCGGCATGCCGTTTTTTTCGAAGCCGACGAAAATACCATTCATAGCAGCCCGGTTAATTCGTGCGTCTTTGCCGGTTCTGAATTAGGGAGCGCCGCCGCGCTTTTGCCGGTGAGCGCTTCCCAGTTTTTCTTGCCGGTGAACGCTTCCCACAACTCCATGCGCACGATAATTCCGGGCATGTACAGCGTGAACATCGCGGATAGGCCCACAATAATTTCCGGTACGGTCGGGTCCGGCTTCTTCCACACCCCAACAACCATCAACGCAGCGAAGCCGAAAAAGAACAACCACATGCTCACCGCCCGCGCGTCAAGTAAACGGCTGACCGGATCGCGCCGCTTACCTTCATCATGGTGCTGGGGAACCGAGAACCAAAAGCCGAACAGCGTACAACACAGGGTGACAATCAGCACCGCTAGCGAATAGACGAAAGCTCCGCCCCAACTGCGTGAAAAACCAAATTCATCAGGAGGATCATAAATTCCGGGTATGGCCAGGAACCAATAACCGGCCTGAATCACCATATTCCACCCGGCCCAATGCGCGAGGCCGCGCTTTACCCACTGGTCATGACGAAGACCATAAGGCCACCACGTAGCCGTTCGCAGGTCTTGAGCCGCGATTACCATCTGTTCGGGCATAACAAGATTTCTCCTTCCTTACAGCCAGTTCTTTGCGTTCCTTGACACGCCGAACGCACCGGAAATAGTTTTGTCTTTGTAGAAATCAGCAAGTCGCCACCAATGCCCGTTGGGGCGTTAGGTAAACAGCATTCTGTGAGTCTCTCCACCGTTGCCACAATGACTGATCCATCTAGCGCGCCGCCCCATCCGGTTAGGCGAGGTTCAGCAAGCGTGTGTGTATCCGGCGCGCGGCGGATTCAGGGACGCTGTAGAAGGTGTGGGATTTTTTCCGTCCCATCCGAACCTTGATCACACCAGGGTCGTCTTTGACGAGCTTCCGCACTGTTTCGCGCCCTAAGCCCCACATGCTCGCCAGTTCGCCGATCCGATAATGCTTTTCGAAGGTGGTGTTCTCAACCAGCATGGCGGCACCATCAGGCGACGAAAGGCTCCTCCGGACGGTAGGGAACAGATAGTTTTGGTCTTGCCCGAAGTTCGTCGTTGAAATCCTTGGTGCGCTCCGGTTCGTCATGGCGGAATCGCAGATCGACACGTCCCGACAGCTCGACAGCTCGCTTCACCACATCAGACAGCTTCCGGCCCTCAGTATCCGCATCCATGGCCGCAATAATTTCAGAGCTAACCGGCATGCGCGCCACGGTGGCCCTGATGAGTTCCGTTTGTGCCGGGCTCGGCTTCCCGCCAATGGAGGCGTACCGTGTGTGATCGTCGGGAAACAACATCGCGTAGCTCAAGGCGTCAATCGCGCTCTCGCAGAAAACAATACGATTGTCGTCGTCTTTTGCATTGCTTACCCATAATGCTTTGATACCCCCGCTGGCGAAGCCAATGAAACCGCGGTTCTTGAGTTCGTAACCGGAAAGACCTTCGGCATCGACGTGGGGGAACACAGCATTCCCACGCGAATCAATCTTTATCCGGCCCGCGAAGCGATCAAGGCTCAGCACACCACCGGGGATGCCGCGCTCGTTCTCAAGATACGGATGTCGCAGCGCGTCTTGCATGCGGTCGTACTCGCGCTCGATGCGGAAGCGATCTTTCGCGACCTTGGGCAGAGGAGGGAAGGGGGGCAAAGCCGAGGATGGCATGCCGATCCAAGGCCTCAATGCTTTGCGGACCTCGCCCAAGGTCAAGCGCCGCCGATGCTTTATAAAATCTATGATCGAGCCGTTGTCGCGGTCATCTCTAATCGAAAAATAAACGTAGTGGCCATCGGCGTCCCGTTTGATGATGATCTTGTCGCCGGCAGCGTGACGCATAACCGCGGAACCGCGCCAGCTCTCATGCCGATCCAATTCATAGCCCTGCCTCGCGGCATAGGCCCGAAGATCGATGCCGGTCTTGAAGGCCTCCAATTCAGGATCGAACATCTATTTCTCCTTCCCTACTGCCCACCCTTCGTCCCACCCGCGAACCTGCAACAGCGTAAACAGTTGCTGCGCGCTGCGCCAGCCCCACTGGCAGCGACTTGTCCAACCCTGACACTTGATCCCCAGTCCTGGCGCGGCGGTATTTGCTCGTATCAAGCGAGTGACAGCGGCACGGCTCGAAACCGAGCGTGACCATGAGTTGTTTCCATGCCTGCCCGTGTCCGCGGTCTCCGTAGAGCTTGAACGCTAGCAAGTGCGCCACCTCATGCACCAGGATTCTAAGGAGTTGATCGGGGCGCACCGCCAGCAACCGCACATTGAGGATGATGACACTCTCCGTGGGCTTCGCTTTGCCAGCCGTCGAGACCAGACGCTCACTCAGAATCACCCGAACGCCGTAAAGATATTTCTTAATGTCCGGCGTTGCAAGGTCGGCCTGGATTAGTCGCTCGTGGGTCGTCACAATCGACTCACGGAGTTTGCCATAGAACTGCGGATAACGCTGACTCACACCTCGCTCGATTTTCATGGTTCTACCTCGTGTCACGGCCTTCATCTGCCCCCCGCTTGCACGACGTAGTACGGGTTAGGGCTATAGAGCGCGTGACCCAATTTGGCTGACAAGCCCGCTTCGCCGTTGAGTTCGGGAATTCGCCAATAAGGTTTACGGTAGGCCTTGATAAACCGTCCCGGCAGACCGTCCCAGAACATGAGGAATTCGTTACCCGGCAACTGGCGGATTTCCTGCGGGAGCAAGGCGCGGCGTTGGGTAAGGCTCGTAGCTGTTCCCTGGTTGGTCCCGGTTTTCCAGCCGATATTGTCTTTTGAGGTATTCTTCGATTCAGACGGTACTTTCACCATCGTCTCGCCGCACAGCTTCGAGATTTCTTCTGAAGTTGTGTACTCGCGCGGTGCGAAGAACATTTGTACGCCCGCGCAGCCGAGAAAGCTTTCCCACCTCTCACGGTAGAGATCTTTCAACTGGGTCAGATCCTGAAGGACGGGCCAAAGCTGAACGCCAAGCCCTGCTGCGAGACCAAGCGTGTTTTCGACGACTCCCAATTTCCCGAGTTGTGCGAACTCGTCAAGAACGCAGAGCACTGGGAGCCCCTTGGTTTCGGTAAGGAGTTCGTTGAGAGCCGACGCCAGTACAAGTCGGAACCACTTCCCGCAGCTATTGAGGTACTTCACCGGCAGCACCAGATAAACGGTCGTCGGTTGTTGCCTCAGATCCATGAAACGAAAATCGGAACCGTTCAGGCTCTTGGCGATAGCGCTTGTGCCGAGGAAGCGGGTCTGTGTTCGCGCAGTCGAAATGATGGATGCAATTTCACCCTTGTTGGCCGCGTCTTTGTCGGCGAACGGTTCGAGCGTTTCGGCGACCGATTCGTCTTGGCCGGCGTTCTCCATTTGCGCTTCGTGCGCAAAGCGTTGCAGCATCGACGGAGAGGTAATCGCCCGGCGCAGCATGGCAAGCGTTTTCTTGCGCTCGTCTTCTTCATTCGCGGCAAGATGCCCTATCAAGCCGGCAACGAGCCCGCGGGCGCTATCGCTCCAGTGGTTTTCGCGGTCGCCCCCTTCATGAGTGACGATGGAATCAGCGATGTTGTCGCAGTCCGCGCCGAAGGTATCCGAACCCGGATCGAGCGCCGCCATCGGGCTGAATTTCGCGCCGAACGTGACCCACTTCTCGAGTCCCCGGAAATGATGCGGCGTATCGGGCGCGAGCACATCAGGCAGGATGTTGAACGGGTTAGAAATAATCACTCGTTGTCCCATCCGCGCCCGTTGTGGTCCGGTGACGGCGGTAAGCTCGCCTTTTGGATCGATAATGATGCACGAGCCTTGGTCGTACTGCAGCAGCGCCGGCGCCAGAATGCCCACCATCTTTCCCGTCCTGGCCGCAGCGGACAAAAACAGATGGCCTTCGCCGCTGGAGTTACCTTCGTGCTTGTAGGTGAGCTGTCGGCCGTTCTCATCGAAACCAACAGGTATGCCGGTCATAGCAGCCCGCTCAATTCTTCACTGCTTGCCGGTGGACCGTAACCAAACAGTTCTGAGGGAGCCTTCTCCGGCGCTTCTTGATAACGCAGTTCCTCCCTTTTTTTGTACGTGAACGGCTTTCCCGTCTGATCGTAGCCGATGAACCTTTCGTTCATGACAGGCCCCCTAGTTCGCGGCTTCCCGCGGGCCGGGCGTCACCGAGAGGCCCCGCCGTTTTATCACCGTCCAAGACTTCCATAAGAGATATCAACTCGCTGCGCGTGATGATTCCGGGCATGAACAACGTGAAAACCGCAGACACGATCACAGAACCTTCGGGTACGGTCGGATCGCTCATATGCATTACGCCCATAGCGGCCCCAACAGCCGCGAGCGCGGCGAGGCCGCCATAGAACAGGACCGTACACCCCCACCACCGCGCCCAAATTGAACGGCTGCAATACCAAAAGCTGAACAGCGTGCAGCACAGGGTGACAGTCAACTCCGCTAGCGACCAGGCCCAATACAGGAGGCCGCCCCGCTGGTCATGACCAAAAGGAAACTTATACGTACGCGGGTCTTGAGCCGCGATTACCATACGTTCGGACATAAAAACTCTGCCTCCTACAGCCACCCCTCTACCCTCAAAAACTCGCGGTCCTTTGGCGCTCTTGCGCCCTTGCCGAGCGCCTCCTTAATGGTTTCGTGCAAGGACTGATCGGCCCGGCACACCGCCCCGATGATCTGATCAAGCCGCGCCATCCGTTCGCGGGTGTCTGCCTTCCTTTTTGCCGCGATCCCCGCGAGCCGCGCCGCTATCTGCTCCTGCTGCTCTTGCAGCTTCTGCTCCAGTGTCCTCTTGGACCGCAATCGTCGGACGCCGTTCGTTGCTTCCTCAGCGGGAGCCGCTCCGTCTGCGGTGACAGGTGGCGACGGCTCCGTATTTAACGTTTGTTGGCGCATAGTGGATTTCTCCGTTCAAAAGGCATTTTGTTGAGTGTTTTTGGGGCTTTCACTGCTTCGTAATTTCTTTTAACAACTAGATAATTATTAAATTGCGCTACGCTTTAAATCCTCGTAGTCTTCGCCCGATGGACATCCCCCCGGAAATGCAAATTCCCCGCGGCGTACCGCTCTTATTGCCTCACTTACGTTGGGCCAAACGTCTAGAACGCGTTGCGCTCGAAGTGACTGGCCTATTCAATCGCGCCGCACGGCGCGAACAGCTTGAGAAGTTCGAAGCGAAATGGTCGATCCGACAGTCGGAATCACTTGCGTTCCGCCTCGCCTTTGTCGATTTAGAGAAATGCCGCGGCCCAACGACCGCACTCCGTGCAGCGAACTTAAGGTTCCTGCCAAGCGATATGTCCAGGCGCGCCGGCATCTATCAGCTACATGCAGAGTTCGAGGCTACAGTTGAAGTCTATCGCGTCAAGCTGGGCCTACCTCCTCATAACCAGCCGGAAGGGCCGGATCCATCGTGACCAATCACGGATTTGGTCTCCCGCGAGCATCGGGATATCCCCGATCACTTGACGGTAATATTGCCGTCGAGCGATGGCCAGATGGAACCTGAATTTTGGCCTGAAGATCTCCGCCAACAGCTGCGTATATACATTCCCTCCTTCCCGACCACGCCAAAAATAGGCTATGGCGTCAGCGCAGACAGGCTGTTGATCATCCAGCGCACGCAATTCGCGTGCGGCCGTGATCGAATTGATAGCTCTTCGCGTCACCCACTGCATGCTCAAACACGCGAGAATAATGTTCATCCAGCATGCGACCTGAAAGACTTCACGGAAGGCCTCAAACCCTCCTTCGGAAGCCATCCACAGGCCAAAATCGGCGTCCCACGGGCCAGAATCGAATTCGTCCATCGGCTCCGCTCGAAATCCTCGATCCGGCGTCCAGATTTCGAAACCGATTGACAACTTGCCATCACGACGACGTCGCCATAAGATGATTGTCTGGCGGGGCTCGCCCAATGAGTCTGTAAAGATCGGCGACTCCCGTTTCGTCGCGCCGCTACCGGACTCGAAGAGGCTGGGTTCCCACGGAACCAAAGGGCCCATACGCTTTGAGGAGACAGCCTCAAAACCCAGCTTATGATCCAATACATTTTCGACGTCAGGGTGGGCCGCGCACTCGCTAATCATAAAAACCTCGACATGCCGTCCGTTAGAGCGAATCAATGCCCAGGAAGAGCCGTCGAAGCGATCGCAGAGCAAATAACCCACAAACTGCGTATAGGCCAACATCATGTTAGGCAGAGAGTGGACTTGCGGTATTGTTGCCGCGGTGTGATCGCCGACCCGAGTCGGCGTAAGAGTCAGTGTGACAATAACAAAAACGCACACCTTGACGATGCCTCTTCTGGCCGCTGCAATGAAATGCAGGATGGTTGCGACGAGAGCGAGAACCAGGATAAGCGTCACGGAGGCAAGCCGATGGATAAGACCAGCGATCAGCCTGTAATCCAGGAGATAACCATAATGGACCGGTTTGTGCATTCTGCGCAGTGCCCCTTCCTACCGCCGACGTTCGCCGGGTGTTGCTGGTGCGCCAATCAGGGCGCGCGCCGGCCTCTCGATTGATCTCGCCGCGTCGATTGTGTCATGAGTCGCCGCCAGGACTTTCTGGCCGAGCGCGGTCACCTGATAATATTTTCGTGCGCGGCCGCCACGAACGGGCTCCGGCGCGCCCATTTCACCCGTCAGGTATCCCTTCCACGTAAGCCTCTCCAACGTCGTGTATACAGATCCGACCGAGATGGGTGGATACACTTCCAGAATCGACTCAAAGACGGACGCACCGTAAGCCTCGTCCAAGCGCGTCACCGCGTTGAGAACCAGCAACTCGATTGTTCCGAGAAGGTCGACCTTCTCCTTCGTTTTTTTTGCCATTGCCACCTCTATAAGGCTGTGTTCTAATAAGTAGAGAATATACAACACATGCCGATTCGTTGTCAACCCTCGGTTGTTTTTTTTTTCGAGGCTTGTTGTCCGACACCAGGCAGCATTCCCGTGTGAACGGAACAGAGCGACGGTTATCGACGAATCGTTGATTTGTTCGCTACGACTGAAATGCGATTTGCAGCCAGTGAGGTAACGCTAATTTCGTCCGCCGCTCAACGCCGTCGAAGCACAAAACTTCGCAGAGATCGGTTCGTTTTGCGGACAGGCCGCAAGACGAAAGCCGATCTTTCTCGTTTTCTGCTTGACGACGCGGCGTACTTCATTGACGCGGCCTCACTGGCCGCAATCCCGCATCCAGCAACCGGAGGAACCAACATGGAACGTCCAAAACGCCTCTACCTGATCGCCTTCGCCATCGGGACGGCACTTGGATGTGTTGTCGGGCTTCTCTGTATCAACTGAAAGGAAAGTCATCATGTCTAAACCAACTCATCTCGCATACATCGTCACGGACCCGAAAGAGGGCAGCGGCAAAAAGGCCGTGTGGCACCGAATCGGGGCCGTTTGGCCGCACCGCAACGGCAAAGGTTTCGACCTCGTGATACCGGAAGGTATCAGCGTCAGCGGGCGCATTGTGTGCACCGAACCTAAGGAGGAAGACGCAGCCGCAGAATAGTGTGGCGTGCCGCCCGCTGGAACTGCGGTTCTGGCGGGCGGTTCTTCTTGCCTCTTGATGCTTTCACTCGAAATCATCCGATGACCGAACTCGCCTATCCGCGCAGCCGCGACATCATCGAGCCATTCGCGCTGCCTCTCGCCTTGCAGCGCTCACGACCGCGACACTCGCGTGCTCCGTTTCCGGGACATTACGTCGGATGGCCTTCTGTCCCTACTGCCCATCGCATCAAATTTGACCCGGCCGTCGTCGCTGCATAACGGAGGTAGCCGACTGTTTCGGACTCGATCTGATTACACACGGGAGTTTGCATGAATCGGGAATCAGTTTCTATTAGCCGTAACCGAAGTCACACGTAGGTCATATGGGTGGTATTGCAGACAGCAAGTTGTCAGTGGTGAAACCAGTTTCACCACTGCGCGCCGCGCCATCGGGCCTCCGGCCCGCTGTTGCGGCTCAACTTGCAAGGGGGCAAAGCCCCCGTTGCATCCCCCCTTTTGCCGCGTTCCGCGGCACGCGGAAACCGGCAGGGTTTCCGCGCCTTCCGGCTTGCAGAGAGCGCGTATGAGCGAGCTCGAAAAGAAGCGCAGGCCGAACCGAGGGACGAAGGGCGGGCGAGTCCGCGTTGTTGCGTCTCGCGTCTCGCCGGAAGAATACGCGGCGCTCGATATGAAGGCTCGTGACGCTGGCCTCAGCATCGGTAGCTACCTGCGCGCTTGCGGCCTGGGCAGCGCCGGCCCGCGGGCCCGGCGCAGCCCTCCGCTTAACGCCGAACTGCTGGCCTATGCGGTCGCGCAGCTCAACCGCGCCGGCAACAACCTCAACCAATTAAACAAGCGCCTCAATGCTGTGCAAGCCGTAGGCGCGAACGACAGCTCCGCCGCGATCGCCGAGACGCGCGCCGCGGTCCGGCAAATTTGCGAATCATTGGGACGAAAGGAGCGCCATGATCGCGAAGGGCAACACGCACAATAGCGGTGCTCGACTTGCCGCCTACATGGTGAAGGCGAAGCCCGGTGAACGGGTCGAAATAGGCGAAGTTCGCGGCTTCGCTTCTGACGATATCAAGGAAGCGTTTCGCTCCGTGGATGCCATGGCCTGCGGCACCCGTTGCGAAAAGCCTCTTTTTCATACGCAAGTGCGATGCCCTGAGGGGGAACAGCTTACCCGTGAGCAGTGGCAGCGCGTGGCCGACCGGATCGAAAGGAAACTCGGCTTTAGCGACCAGGCGCGGGCGATCACTTTTCACATCGACGAACAGACTGGCGATGCCCATATGCATGTGGGGTGGTCGCGGATCGACGAAGAAACCATGACCGCGAAGAACCCGGCGTTTTTCAAGTTGCGCTTGAAGGAAGTATCCCGCGAACTTGAGAGCGAACTCGGCTTGACGCTGGTGAAAAATCATCGGGACGGCCCGGTTATGACCCCGACCCGCGACGAGGACGAACAGGCCCGGAGACTCGGTGTTGACCTCCACGCGGTTCGCTTAAAAATCCGCGAATGTTGGGAGCGTTCGGACAACGGCCATAGTTTCGCGGCTGCGCTTGCGGACGAAGGCTTGGCGCTAGCGAAGGGCGAGCGTCGGGATTTCATCGTTATCGACCAGGAAGGCGGCATGCATGCCCTCGGCAAACGGATTCTCGGAAGCACCGCCGGGGAGGTTCGCACACATTGCGCCGACCTCGATCGCGAGAGCCTGCCGACCGTCGAACAGGCCCGCGAGCAACAGCGTACCGGCATGCGTGACACCCACGCGGCGAGCCTTGCTTGGGAAAACTCGCTTGCACAGGCGGCGATAAATAAAGAGAGAATCGAACGCCGGTTTGCGGAGCCGGTGCCACGCGCCGCGTTTTCGCTCGATGAGTATGAGCGGCTTGCGTCCGCCGTGCTCGACAGCTTGACGAAGAACCGCGCCACGTTCACCCGGCATGACGTTGAACGAGCCTTGCAAAGCGAGATCGAGGACAAGACCAACCGCGCCGGCATGGCGGGCGAGATCTTGAATCACCCAGACGTTGTGCGGCTTGACGTGAAAGGCACTCGCACCCGTTACAGCACGACGGCGGTACTCGAAACCGAACAGCACGTATTGAACTCCGCCGCCGCCCTCAACCGCAACGACTGGCACCAAGTACAGGGCACTCTGACAAACGCGAAATTCCGGACCATCACCGCGGAACAGGGGCGCGCCGTCGAACACGCGACCGGGCCCGGTGGATTAGCGATCATCGACGGCCAGGCCGGAACCGGAAAAAGCTACACCATGTCCGCGATCCGCGAGGCTTACGAGGCGCAGGGTTGCCGGGTTGTCGGCCTGGCTCCGACGAACTCGGTAGCGCAGGGCATGAAGGACGATGGTTTTAACCGCGCCCGCACAATCCACAGCGAATTATTCGCGCTCAACAACAACCGCGCCCAGTGGACCCCCCGGACCGTCGTTATGGTGGATGAGGCTGCAATGATCGACACGCGGATTCTCGCACAGCTTGCAACCCACGCGAACGCGACCGGCGCGAAGCTGATTTTGGTGGGCGACAACCGCCAGCTTTCAAGCATCGAGCGCGGCGGGATGTTCGAGGTTTTGAAAGAGCGCTACGGTGCCGCCGAGCTCACCGAGGTACAGCGGCAAAGCCGCAGCGAAGACCGTATCGCGTCCGAAATGATGGCGCAGGGCAACTTTGCCGACGCCCTCAAGCGCTACGCCGAGAAGGACGCTATCCATTGGGCGGGACAGCAGAGCGAGGCGGCCGACGCGCTTGTTAGCAAGTGGGCCAAGGACAGCGCCGCCGATCCCTCGAAATCCCGTTTCGTATTCGCCTACACCAATGACCAAGTGACGGAACTTAACAGCGCGTTGCGTCAGGTGCGCGCGCAACGAGGCGAGCTCAGCGACTCGCGGGGTTTCGACACGAAGCACGGCAGGGCGGAATTTGCGAAAGGCGACCGGATTCAGTTCACCGGCACCGACAAGCTGCAAGGGATTTTTAACGGCCAGGCCGGAACCGTGCAGGCAATCGACGGAACCAGGTTTGCCGTTGCCCTTGACGGCCGCGCCGGCCGGACTGTGGAGTTTGACGTCGCCGAGTTTCAGGGCTTCCGGCACGGCTACGCCGGAACCATATACAAGGGGCAGGGGCGCACCATTGACGAGACGTATCTATATCACTCCGAGCACTGGCGCAGCGCCAGCAGCTACGTTGCGATGACCCGGCACAGTGACAAGGCGGAATTGTTCGTAGCCCGCGAGACAGCGCCCGATCTCCCGGAGCTTGCCCGGCAGATGTCACGGCTCGACGATCACCGTGCCGCCTCACATTTCTTCGCTCAGGAATTCGGCAACGAAAAGCCGTTGACGCCGACAGAACTCAACGCGTGGTATGCCAGCGCCGACTATGCCGCACATCATTCCGCCGAGCACGCCGCGACCTTCGAGTACAGCCACAAGGACGCGGACGGCAACTGGACCGAGCTGAGCGCCAGCGCGCACCGCGCCGACCAGCAGGACGCCCGGACCGCCGAGACCGAAGCTCGCGAGGTCGAACGCGACGGCCCAACGCTTGACCTTGGCGGAGCTGTCGGCGGGATGATGGGTGCAGCGGCGGAATTCGGCAGTACGCTTGGCGCGATCGGCGCATTATTCGGCCTCGATAGGCCCGCGCCACCGCAATCGAAAGAGGAAGCCCAAGCCCGCCGAGACGCCCGCGACCGCCGCGCGGTTGACAACAAGACTGCCTCCGAAAGACGCAGTTACGGACAGGAGATGGACACGCAGAAGCGCGAGCGGGAAGATCGCGAGGCCGCGGAAAGGGAACGCGAGCGAAAGCAGAGAGACGACCGCCAACGATGACAAGCTGGGGAGATTGCGGAATCCCCCAGCAAGAACTAGCACGCAGCCAGCACCCCGCGAAGCCCTGGAGCGTCGCGAAAACCATCCGCCGGCAATTCATTGCTGCCGCGAAGGCGATCACGGGTCCACGTATAGAGGGGCGCCGCCATCGCGAACGCGACCGTCTCGGCGGCTTATTCAAGAGGCTTGCTGCCCAGGTCCTGTGCCGGTGCGCCGCACGAGCGACCCAGCCGGAGGCGTCGGAGAATTGGGAATCACTGGCGTGGCTTCGCATCTGGGACTGGCACGAACGCGTCATCGACCCGTGCCAGTCCGATGGGCTAAGTGAACCCGAGCGGCCCAACGGACCCGAAGCCGGATCGCATATTGGGAGCTTTAATCTCCACTGAATCGGTGGTATAGGCCTTTCCAAGTAACCGGGGAATCGATTCATGCGCGAGAAAGCCGACTGGAACAAGCCACCGACCCATCACGCCTATTTCCTGAAGAAGGTCGAACCGAACAAGGCGCGCTGGCTTGAATTAGGGCCGGCATGGGCGCACCAAGACGGTAAGGGCTTCGAAATGCTGCTGGAGACGTTGCCCGTTGGTGGATTTAACGGGCGCATCATCGTCAGGGCGATTGACGCCAAACCTCCACGCGAAATGCTTGTTGCGGCCGAGACTGAGGCATAGCCTTGATTGCACGCGTCCAGCGAGGGGTAATCACTCTTTCTTGCGCCCATGCAGATGATGTGCCACAGATGCCACGAGTTGCTCGACGGGAATGTCAAAGGCCTCGCACACCCGCAATAGCGTGAAAACAGTGATTGGGCGACCGGCCTCAATCATCTGCCAATGCCGGACACTAAAGCCGTAAGAGATCATGTCCTCTTGGCTCAGTTTGCGCGCGGTTCTGCACGCCCGTACTTCTTGCCCTAGATCGCGAAAAAACCGGCGGTAATGCGCTGGAAGTTCCCTGCTGGCTCCCACACCTTCACGCTGTGTGAGCACGAGCAAAAACACCACGAGCAAAACTGCGTATTTCGTGCTAGAGTCGTGGAAAAGGCGCTCTGCTCCCCATGAACCGGGCTTATTTTTCCAACATGCGAACCGACAGATACATGAAAGCCGTTCTCACGGTTGGCGCGGTCTTGCTTACAACCTCGACGGCGAGTTTCAGCACCGCAATCGCGCAATCAACGCACTCGTCAGTGGATGCCGAGGCACAGCATGAAGCCAAGAAATGGGCGGATAAGCAGATCATAGAATGCGGGAAGCGGTTCTTCGCCTACTGGGCCTTGATGGACTTTCAGGTGCGAGATGGCAAGCTGTATCAGGGCGGCCTACCGGTGTCGCCGAACCAAGTATGGACACTTTCGGAGATGAAAAGTTTTTCTTATAAAGCTGAGGGGCGCGCGCTTTCTGAAGCTGATCGCCTGAATGGAATCCAGTGGAGCGGCGTCTTATTTATTGCGGGTGGAGCCGCTCGTGGGCGCACCGTACGCAACGGAGGTGTGGCGACGGAATGGGGTGAATGGGAAGATGGCCGCAATTTCATGCATGAAATTCTCGTCGGTCTGCAGAAGAAAAAAGGCCAATGGTTTTGGTTTCGGGGAATGACGTCCCATCCGTTTTACAAAGAGGAACCAGCACCGTTCGACATCGAACGGATGCCAAGCATGCCATCCTGCAGCGCCCTCACGGGGCCGAACCCAAGCCTTCCAGTACCCGACGCCCAGAGCGTGGCTTTTCAAACAGTTCAGCGCCAGAAACAACACGCTGCCGAACTCGCGAAGAAGGAGCGCGACGAAGCCCAGCAACAGGACCAGGAGCGTACCGGGATATTCACAGTCGGTGGCGACGTGAGCGCGCCGGTTATAACATTGAAGGTCGCTCCGCAATATGCGGAGGAAGCGCGTCAAGCCAAGTACCAAGGTACCGCGCTCGTCTCGCTGGTTGTGGATGCCAACGGCAACCCGCAAGATATTCGTATCGCTAAGAGCCTTGGCTTGGGCCTTGATGAGAGGGCGATTGAGGCCGTACAGAAGTGGAGGTTCAAGCCCGGCATGAAAGCCGGGAAGCCGGTCAAGGTTCGAATTCAGGTTGAGGTAAACTTCCGGCTATTGTAGGCTTTGCGGTGTAGCGTTGACAGCGGATCGAACGCAAGTCCCACGCTGCTCGGACCCACGCGGTTTCCATCTCTCTTGAAAGAAGCGCGCGCGGCATCAAACCATATCCTGCAAATCAAGCTGACAATCTGCCGGTAGGTTTCGTTCGGCGCTCTCCGTTACGTCGCGTTTCATCTCGGCAATCGCCTTGTCGATCTTGTCCGTGTCGTGCCGAGGTGGAACCAGGAAGCTGACATTAAAGCCTGGGTACGTTAAATAGTCGTCGTCCGTCATCTCGTCCCTTCTGAACCGCAAGGCGCTTCGCAGCCCCCCACAGATCACGAGTCCCGATTCTGACTCCGTTGCCACGATTCCGCAAGTGGTCTTTTGGATCAAGTGTGCTGGGCTACTGGCTAGGCCCGCCCGGTTTCGTTTCCGGGGGCTTTTTTTTTCCGGCCTGCGGGCCTTGGCTTTCTATTGCCTTGCGAATGGCATCCGCGTCCGCAAGGTCCTGCGGTCTTCCTGATGCCAGTTTCGAAACTATAAGGTCGTCAGCGGAAATGAAATTTCCTTTCAGGCCGGTAGCTTTGTCCACCACGATCTCAACGCGCCTTTCCCATGCGGCGTCAAAATCTACGCCGGGAATGGCCGGAAGGATATCGAAGCCTTTCGGGTCTCGTCCAAAACGAAAGAAACTGTTGCGGTCTGTGAAGTCGTCCGGGCGGATGCCTTGAAGTGGTGCGCCGAACTCGGCAAGCGCGGCATGGGTTGCTTTTGCGTTGGCGGCGTCCGCTTTTATGAACAGGTCCATGTCCTTCGTGAAGCGAGGCTGCGAGTGATAGATAACCGCGAAGCCGCCCACAACGAGGTATTTAACGCCATGGGCATTGAAGGCGGACAAAAGGTCTTTGTAGTCTTGGTACATCCGGCTCCATCTCCCACCCCTTGAGCGCATAGGCGGTTTCGATCATTTCTTCAACCGCATCCAGCCGTTCATGCGCGGGCCGACTTTGCCAGTAGCGGTACTCGTCCGCTTTCATCTCAGCGAAGTTGGTGTACCTGCGTACTGTGATCGGCGTGTCTTCCATGCGTTCCGTTTGTAGCAGGCGGCGCAGCAATGTTCAACGCCCTTTTGCTTCGGCTCCTTCTCTGAGGATACCGTTTACGCAGCGGCTCCGGGGCCTGGCGATTCGCTTCCCGCACCATCCGCCGATGGGACGCCGAACTGCCACACCCCTCTAATCGTCCCGGCGCGCCGTCTTCGTACTCGCGCCGCATCTGCTCGAATAGCTTCACCTGCTCTTCCTCCTGTCCAAACCGCCTCCTTTCTGGACCGCAAGGCCCAAAACAGGATAATCGATTTCTGTTCGTGCAGGGGGCCAATTCAGAATAGCGAAGTCAGCTGTTCATGCTTCCCAGTTCCCGTGACCCCGGAAGACGGCGGGGCGAAGGCACTCTAGCCGCCGCCGCTTGCAGTCAATGACGCTGTTTTGGCTCCCCCGCTTCGCCAGAGGCTTGCGGTTCCCCCAAAAAGCTATGACAGCCGCGCTCACCTGCGCCAGCAGACGTGCCCTCTTTCGCCCCCGCCGTGGGGGTCACCCAAACCCAAAGAGGCAACCATGACGAACACAAAGACACTCTGCAAAGCGGACCTGATGCAGTTCACCGGTTCCGAGCAGTGGTATCGGCACGGCATTAATCGCGCTGTTTTGTTCACAGACGGGGCCAAGTACGTTGCGGACACAGCCGGAGCTTATTGGCTCTTGGATGAAATCGCCCTCATCCAGACCCAGAACAAGCGGGTCGCCGCTCAGGAGTTTCAACTCTGGAAGCTCGTTGTACGGCCCGATCAAACCGCGACGCTCACATGCGACGACGGCAACGGCAACGATGTGTATGCGAAGGAGATCGAGTACACGGATTCTCCGCTCAATGAAATCTCGTTCTATTTCACCAACAACGTAATCTATCTGCCGAGCGAGCATTGACCGGCAAAACAGAAGAAAAAAACGAATCATGACGACGACCTTACACAAGCCGGTTAAGCGGCGCACGAACGAAGTACGCCGCGACCGCGGCAAGCTCCGCGCTGTGATTGTCACTTTGTACCCAGCAGGCCATATTGGTTTGAGGTTGCAGGGTACCCGGCACGAGGAAACGATACCGATTGAGGCCGTTTACGAACGCGCCGTGAAAATGCGGCTTGCGTTTGAACAGGCAAAGAGGCGGGAGAAGCGCGAGGCCCAAAGGTCGCGGCGGTAACGTTTCATAAAGTTTGGTTCAGCAACCTATCCCCGACCCTGTTTGACGCTCTTGCTCTGGGCCAATTTCTCGGTCTATGGTGCAAACGTGTTCACAATTGCAAATACGCCTGACGGCTTTGTTGTTCGCGACCTCCAGCCGACCGGGGAGAGCGCATGGCGTCTTAATCGAGACGGCAATGTTTCCCGTTGCCTTGACCACAAAGGCCCTTGGGTTTCCGCCCGACCCCATGAGATACCGAAATCTGTGCGTGATCTCTTGAACGCCCCCTGCGTTTCATAAGCGCCCTTTGCGACCGGCGTGCCCGTGCTCTCTTTGGTTCAAATACCGATCACTTGGCCGGCAGTAACCTTTTTGAAAGTACCCTTTCACAAAGGGTCCTTTGTGCGACCCGACAAGAACTGCCGGCCTTCTGTTCTGCGACCGCTTCCGCTAATCCGTCGTCATGGTGAAATGACTGCCCGCGTCCTGTCTGGGTTGAGAGCAGCTCTATCACTCATAACCACATTTGTCACAGCGGTTCCGCCTGGTGCTGGCGTCGGCGCAGCAGCGAACATAGAGCCGAGAGTGTTTGTTCCGTACTCGCAAATTATTTGGCTTAGCGGGTTTTGGATAATCTTCGCAACACCCAGAAGATTCACGGCAGGAGAGTATCCGCCTCTATAAACCCAGACAGGCTGCGGATTTCTCCAAACAGCCAATCCAGCGGAGCTCGGGATTTCCCCGAGCTGCTGCCGTCGATGAGCGTAAACGCCAGAAATAGTGTGTCCTTTCGGTAAGCCTGC
>PLDF01000234.1 GCA_003135055.1 Bryobacterales bacterium
TCTTCGAGCTTGTGATGGCAGGACATTTCGTTTGAGTTTACCGTTTTTCTCCCGGAGGCGCAGCCACCAGCGCTTTTTCTACGAAAAGTAATCTTCGACGGTGAGCGCGACGACGGCCCCGACGCGGGCGAACGTGTATGTCATCACGGCGATGATGGCCCGGTCGCGCAGAACCCACCACCGTTGAAACATCCATGCAGGTGAGCTGCGCGGTTGCTTCGTCCGAGGACAGTACCGGCGTAACGCCTTTCGTCACCGAATGACGCGCCCCCGGACGGAGTGCGCCGCATTCAACGGCATCACCCGCCGATCACGAGCCAGTCAAACAGCATCCGTAAACAGGCCAGATGCTGTTTGACCGTGGGAGCCGAGCGCCCGCCCTGCAGCAGCTCGACGTACGCGGCCACATGCACCGGCTGAACGCGTCCCAGCTCGCTAATCCCTGACCTTCACACCGGCGCAGGAAAGCGGCAGCACTCCGAGCATATGCCGCCCGCGTCTTGCGGTTGCGAATGTTGACGGTGAAGAATTCGAGGAAGCGCAGGGCGGCGCGATCCCCTGCTCAGGCGATGAGCGCCGGAAGCGCCGGCCTGGCAGCGTGATTGGGACAAGCGCATCGCCTGCGGTCATCGTTCGTAAACCTCGCGCCGATGTGCAATCCGCGTGACGCTCACAAGCTTTGCTACGTCGTCGATAATATATACCACTCGCCAGTCGCCGACCCGTACGCGCCACTGATCTTTGTAGCCCTTGAGCTTCTTACATCCAGTGGGTCGTGGTGCATGGCCCAAGGCCTCGATCTTCTTGACAACGCGGGCCAGCACATTGTCCGACAGGGCTTCGAGTTCCTTCCGCGCGGGCGGCTTTACCTCAACAGAATACTCACCCACGGATCCGGCCGCGCCTTAAGAGGTCCGTTTTGATCTTCTCAATCGGTATCCCCTTTTCGTTGCGACGCGACTCGGAAATCAGTCCGTCCCAAAAATCCTCTAATCTCGCGCCGTATTTTTTCAAGTCGATTTGAACGGCCACCTTGCGGCCCTTCTCATCGGTCACGAACTGGATTCCGGTCATGAGCCGTCTCTCCTTTGGCAGGTGCGGGTACCGTTCTCACTCTATCAGCGGTTCATCCGCCGGTCAACGAATCGCCCAACATGACCTCCTTCATATGTTCGGTAATGCGCGTATGATATTGAAACTAAATAACTTAATCGCTTAAACTGCCCTCGACGGGTCACGGCTCAGTTCAGTCGCTCGGACTGACCAAATTGTAGAGCATTAAGCGATAGACAGAATCTTCAGGATCAGCCTGCGCCTGTCATATCGGCATCCCGCAGAAGCGCCCTCTCCGCCGGGCGCTCCTGAATATGGCGCCAGAAGAATCTCCGGCTCCCCCTTTAAGTGAACCTCTACCATCCATAGCCTTCGTTGCATACTATGAGCACGGAGGTTTTTCCGATGCGCGCAGTCTGTCTGCTTCTGTGCCTCGCCGGATCGCTTTTCGCCCAGAGCGATGCGCCGCCCAAGGCGCCCATGGACGTCAAGCCCGGTAGCATCACGTACGACGAAATTGCGTACCCATACCCGGTTTCATTCCTGCCGTTGACGCTCTACGGCCAGGACGTGCGGATGGCGTATATGGACGTGCCGCCCGCGGGACCGCCGAACGGGCGCACTGTAGTGCTGTTCCACGGGATGAATTTCGGCGGCTTCTATTTTGCTGGGCCCATCGAGGTTTTGCGCAAGGAGGGCCTCCGCGTGGTAGTGCCCGACCAGATCGGGTTCGGGCGATCGTCGAAGCCCATCATCCCGTACAATTTCCACGATATGGCGCTGAACAGCCGGAGGCTGCTGGAGTCGCTGCGGATTGCGAAGGTCTCCATCGTGGGACACTCGATGGGCGGGATGCTGGCCGCGCGGTTCGCCGCGTCGTTTCCGGACATCGTCGAGCGCGCGGTGATCTACGATCCGATCGGGCTGACCGATATCCGCTACGAGCGTCCGTGGCGAAGCGCCGACGATGCGTATAAGGCCGTCATGGCGCAGACCAACGATCAGCGCTGGCAGGGATTCTATGCCAACATACGACGCTATTTCCCTTCGCCCGGCGCCTGGAAGCCGGAGTATGAGAAGTATGTGCGGATTCTCTACGCGCCCACGCTGAGCGGCGACTGGCCGCGGTTGGCGATGGTGCGGTCCATCTATCAGCAGATGCTGTATCTCGACCCGGTGGTGTACGACTGGGCAAAGATCAAAGTGAAGACGCTGGTGATCGGCGGCGAAAAAGACGGGGCGGATTTTTCGCGCCTGGCGAAGCACATCGCGGATACCATTCCGGGCGCGGAACTGGTAATTCTGCCGAACCTGGGACACGTTCCGCACATCGAGGCGCCGGACGTGTTTTATCCACCGCTGCTGAAGTTCTTGAAGTAGCTGCCAGCTAGGCCAGCGCCGCATGGCTAGGTACGTGGTTTCAGAAATACGGTCGCGTATTCCAAGGATTCCGCTTCCTCACGGTCGCGGCTCCGATCAGAGCCGCGCGCGTCAGCAAGCGGTGTTTCGATACGTTGGCGAACTTCTGAAACGGTGTACTACGCCAGCGCCAGATTCAGATTCTCAATCGCCTCGTCCACCTCGGCCGTATTCTTGTAGCCAACCGTCACGGCATCAACGCCCGCATTATTGAACGCGAACTTCATCGCCGCCTGCCGGTCCTCACGGGTCGTGAAGGCGCCTTCTCCCACCAGCTTCATGCTGATCACGCCCATGCCTTGCGCGTGGACTTGCTTCATATGCGCCACCACCTCGCTCACGTTCCCCGCCCCGTTGGTGTTGTAATCCTCGGCGTCCATCTTCGTGCCCTTGTGGTTCATGCGGATCATGGCGATATCGAGCCACTTGTTTCCCGGAAACTGGCGCAGCGCCGGCAGCCCGTGCACCGACGCGCCGTGCCCCACTACAATCTTTTTCGACTGCGCTTCCAGAATCCCGTCCTGCCACCGCACCGTGTCCGCGGGCCATGTGGCCACGTGCTGGTAATGCATCAGCATAATGTCGAAGTAATCGGTATTCGCCAGCTTGCGCAGCTCATCGATCTTTTGCTGCGGATTCACGCCTTCGCGCGTAGTCACCTTGGACATCAGCCGGTAG
>PLDF01000243.1 GCA_003135055.1 Bryobacterales bacterium
CAGAGACGCTGAGACGCAGAGCAAACTCGAACCGGTTAATTTTTTCGTCTTCTCTGCTCCTCTGCGTCTCTGCGTCGAATTTGTAGTCCCCAGTATGCCTGCCAATTCTTTCAACGGATTCACGGATTACGGAGTAGGCATCGGTCTGCGCATTCCGCACTACCGGCACATCTTCGAGCGCAAGCCGGTGGTGGACTGGTTCGAGATCATTTCCGAGAATTTCATGGTGCAGGGCGGGCGTCCCCTGGCGGTGCTCGACCAGATTCTGGAACGCTACCGGGTGGTGCAGCACGGCGTCTCGATGTACTTCGGGTCGGCCGAGCCGCTCAACCGCGAGCATTTGCGGCGGCTGAAAACTCTGGTGAGGCGCACCAAAACGCCATGGCTGAGCGATCATCTCTGCTGGGGCAGCGTGGATGGCCGCTATACCCACGATCTGCTGCCGATGCCATACACGTTCGAGGCGGCCGAGGTAACGGCGCGCAAGATCCGCGAGGCGCGCGATTTTCTGGAGGTCCCCATCGCCGTGGAAAACGTGAGCAGCTATGCCGAATTTCACGTTTCGGAAATGAGCGAATGGGAGTTCCTGAACGAAGTAGCAGAGCGCGCCGATTGCGGCATTCTGCTGGACGTGAACAATATTTACGTTTCGTCGCAGAATCACGATTTCGATCCGCTCGAGTATCTGAATGCCGTGCCGGCGGAGCGGGTGGCGCAGATTCACGTCGCGGGGCATTCCAAATACCAGAAGTACATTCTGGATACGCACGACCACGCCGTGATCGACCCGGTATGGAAGCTGTACGAACACGCCATTGCGCGGGCCGGCGTGACGGCGACGCTGCTCGAATGGGACGACCGCATTCCGTCGTTCGACGAAGTGCATGCCGAGGCGCGCAAGGCTGAGCGATACCTGCCGGCGCCGGTAGCGGATTTGGCGCCGGCATGACTCTGGCCGAGTTGCAGAAGCGCGCCGCGGCTGCGATCATGGCGCCGCTGACGGCGTCGGACGATATGGCGGCCAAGTGGCGGCGCGAGGCCGATGCGCTCATCAAGCCCAACAGCCGTCTGGAGCCTCTGGAACGCCTGGAGATTTACAGCCGCAGCTACTGGTTCCGCGTTCTGGACTGCCTCTACGACGATTTCCCGGGGCTCTGCGCGGCGCTGGGGCAGCGTGCATTCAACCGGCTTTCGCGGGCATACTTGACCGAGCGGCCGTCGGAATCGTTCACGCTGCGCAATCTGGGCGCGGGACTCGAAACGTGGCTGCGTGAACATCCCGCATACGCCGGGCGGCATTTCGATCTGGCGCTCGATATGGTGCGGCTGGAATGGGCGCACATCGAGGCGTTCGACGGCGAGGCGCGAAAGCCGCTGGGGCCGGAGGACTTGTTGGAATTGGGTCCGGAGCTACGGCTGGGCTTGCAGCCGCATTTGACGCTGCTGGAATTGAAATACCCGGTGGACGATTTGCGGATCGCGGTGAACGAGCGGCTTGAAGAGCACGATAGCGCAAGCAACGCGGTAGCGGAGCGCGACCAACACCGCACAGTCCGGCGATACCGGCGCCTGAAGCCGCAAGCGATTCATCTGGCGGTATACCGGGCGGAAGATTTCGTGTGGTACCGGCGGCTGGATGCGGACGAATACCGGCTGCTCGATGCGCTGCGGCAAGAGTTGCCGATCGGCGAGGCGCTCGAAAAGGCGATGCAGGGCAGCGCGATCGCCGAGGAGCGTTTAGGGGCGGCGGTGCAGGAGTGGTTCGCGGGGTGGGCACGCATGGGATGGCTGTGCGCGGTTGGCGGGACGGATGGGTGAAGCACGCGGAACGGCGGGACGTGACCGGGTGGTTTTGTGCTTTGCGGCAAATCACTCCCTTACGGTCGTGGCTCCGCTCCAAGCGCCCGGTCCGTACTGGCCTCGACCTGTGATTCAGGCGTGAGTCTCCGCCGTAAAGCGAGTCGGCCCGCCGCGCTCCCGCGAATGAGCTGAAACCCGCGCCGCGCTACACTCGGTACTAGGAGTCCCTAATGCCCGAAAACGATCATGCCGGCGTCCGCCCGCGTACTGCCGTGCTGACGCGCGGTTTCGATCCAAGCCTTTCCGTGGGTTCCGCGCGGCCCGCGGTCTTCCGCAGCTCCACCTACGTTTTTGAAAGCCCCGAAGCCGCCGAGCACGCCTTTGCCATCACAACGGGCAAGATCAAGCTGCCGCCGGGCGAGCGCGCCGCCCTGATTTACTCGCGCTTCTCCCATCCCAACGCCGAGATTCTGGAAGACCAGATTGTGCCTATCGAAGCCGGCGCCACCGACGCGGCCGTATTCAATTCCGGCATGGCGGCCATTATGACGGCGTTCTTCACGTTCGCCCGTCCGGACAGCTCCATCGTCTATACCACTCCGCTATACGGCGGAACCACGGGCTTGATCCACACCTTCATGGAGCCGTTCGGCGTGCATGGAATCGCCGCGCCTGCGGGAGACGCTGCGGCGATCGACGAAGCCATCCGCACCGCTCACAATTGCTGCATTGTGCTGCTCGAAACGCCCGCCAATCCAACTCTCATCATGACGGATATCGAGCGCGCGGCCGAGGCTGCTTCGAAGAACCCGTCGAAGCCCGTGGTGATGGTGGACAACACCTTCCTCGGGCCGGCCTTCCAGCATCCGCTGCAGCTTGGCGCCGACATTGTGCTCTATTCGGCCACAAAATACCTGGGCGGCTTCAGCGACATGCTGGGCGGCGTGGCGATCACCAAAAGCCACGAGATGATTCAAAGGATTCGCAGCCGCCGCATCATGTTCGGCAACATTCTGCAACCGGACGAATGCTGGATGCTCGACAGCCGCCTGCCCACCGTCTCGCTGCGCATGAACCGCCAGAGCAAGAACGCGCAACGCCTGGCGGAAGCGCTGGTGGGGCACAAGCATCTGAGCAACGTGATCTATCCGACGTTGTTTCAGGATGCCGAGCAGAAGCGCATCTACGCCAAGCAGTGCGAGTTTCCGGGCGGCATCTTTTCGCTGGAGTTCGCGGGCGGCAAGCCGGCGGCGTTCGAATTTCTGCGCCGCATCCGCATTGCGAAAAACGCCGTCTCGCTGGGCGGCGTGGAGACGCTGGTCTGCCATCCCAGGAGCACGACGCACTCGGGAATGAGCGCGCACGAGCTGGCGGAATCGGGCGTAACCGATGGGCTGGTGCGCTTCTCGGCGGGCATCGAAGACTGGCGCGATCTGCTGGCCGATTTCGAGCAGGCGCTGGCGGGGATTTAGCCGACCGATTGTGGGACCGGCAGTCCACAGCGCTTAAACGGATTCGGGTAGTGGTGGTGAGGTAGCTGCCCCACAATTTGCCCGGAATGGTCGCCGGTATCCAAGAGTAAGTGACATTGGATTGGCAATAATTCGCTCCGTTTCGGACTCTTGGTGTTTTCCGATGCTTACAGAGCCGCGACCGTTAGGGAGCGTTCGCGGAGAGCCGGCTCCCCCAGATCGATTAAGCACTGCCGAGTCGCTTGCGGCTCGATTCCGCTCCGATCGATTTGTATCCTAAAAGATACGCAGTGTCGTCGACGGGCGAGCGGAAATTCTCATAGGTCGCAGCCTACTATTCCGCATTCGATCGGCTAGCGCCGCTTACACCGGCAGCGGCTTGTCTTTGGTCTCAGGCGCGAACGGCAACGCTGCCAGACCCACCAGGAACACCAGGCACATGGTCACGCCCGCGTAGCGCATCGGTTCGGCATAGCCTGCAAAGACTCGCCCGGTGAGCAGCCCCAGAGTCAGCGGGCCCGCCGCCACCGGCCGGCCCACGTTGTAACAGAAGCTGGCGCCGGTGCTTCTCAGCCTGGTCGGGAAAAGCTCCGGCAGATAGATCGCATAACCGCCGAGGCCGGAATTTTTGGCATCGATAAGCGGATAGTGCTGTGGGGCAATCCGGGCTGTCCTCATGGGCTTGCAGCCCACCAACAGGGATGAAAAACCCACCGGAGCGCCCTCGGCGTATTTTCAATGCGTTGCATGGGGTTTTCGACCGTGCAGCCGACTTTCAGCCAGCGGCTGCTACCTTGCTGACCGTGGGTTTTGCCGCAGAGATGTTCCGAAGCTAGAACCGGCGTCGACGAGCGGATCGGCTTGCCCTTCACGCGGCTTTTCGGCTCCGCCTTTTCGGCTCTACCGCCAGTTTCAATCCCGCGGCATCGAATAGCCGCAGCAGCGTCTCCAAGGTGGGGTTGCCTCCACTTGAAAGAGTACGATACAGCGTTTCGCGGCCGCGCTTCGCGGCCTTTGCGATGCGCGCGACGCCATGCGCCTCCGCCACCTGTCGAAGCGCGAGCAGGAATACCTCGCGCGAACCGTCCGCCAGACAGGCGTTCAAGTACTCCGCGGCTTCCCGCGGATCGCGGAGGGCCTCTCGCAAGCTCTCCTCGTAAATCCGGTATCCTTTATGCATCCACGATCAACCTCCTGTAATCGGCTAAATATCGCTTGGCAAGTTCAACGTCGCGCCGCTGCGATCCTTTGTCCCCACCGCACAAAAGTACTATCACCACCTTGCCTTCTGATGCATAGTAGACGCGGTAACCGGGTCCAAAGGCAATGCGAGCTTCGTACACGCCTTCCCCTACCGGCTTCGAATCTCCAGCATTGCCAAGGATCAATCTCGCGACCCGAGCCCGAATTACCGCTCTGCCCTTTACATCCTTCAGAGCCTGGAGCCATGCTTCGAACGGTCGCGCGCCGCGAACGTCTTCGTAGATTCTGAGTTCCTTGCGGCTCGATTCCACCCAAATCGATTGTATCCTAAAAGATACGCACTGTCGTCAACAAGCTATTCAGGCGTGCTGGTGAATCAGGCTTGGTTCCGCCGCGGCAGCCGTTTTTGGTTCGGCCAACTCCGCGGACCGCATTTGAGCGCGTGGCCGTAAAGGATGCGTCAAGCATGGCAGCGACGCCGCCACGCCACCCAGCAGTTTGTCCCGGTCCTCGGGCGGGGCGGCTTGAAGTCAACGACGTACGCGCGCGCTCGTATCGCGCATCAGGACCTCCAGCAGATCCTCGGCGGCGGTCAGCGGCAGCCTGCGCATGCCGAAGTCCGCTATTTTTGCGTTGACGCTTTCGGCCCACGCTCCAGGATGCGTTCCCGGTATTCCTGACCATTTCGGGTCTGGCCGTTGTAAAAGTTCAATTCATCCGGCACACCTGTTTGGGTGTCCAGCCTGATGATGCTGCCCGGGTAGGTCATATAGATCTGATCACAAGTGTCCGGTAAAGT
>PLDF01000203.1 GCA_003135055.1 Bryobacterales bacterium
CATCCGTACTTTGTTGCAGTTGTTTGCGGACCCAGAGCCCCGGGAGGCCGCTGCGGACACTCTACGCATTTTACCCGCTCCGCTCGGCAGTCCTATTGATCGGGGGCGAAAAGACCGGCGACGACCGCTGGTATGAGAAGTTTGTGCCGGTCGCGGACCAGCTTCTTGAACGAAACCTGCTTGAACTCAGGAAGGAGGGAAACATCCAATGCCTACTCGTAATTTTCGCGAATTGCTGGAAGCGATGCCGGCTGACCGGCAGCGGAAAATCGAGAAACGGTTCCAAGAGAGCATGGAGGCTATGCCACTCGATCAATTGCGAAAGGCGCAGGAGATGACGCAGTTGCAACTCGCCGAAATCCTCGGCGTCAATCAGGGAGAGGTCTCGAAGATTGAGCACCGGTCCGACATCTGCGTCAGCACACTGGCCGAATACATCGAAGCTATGGGCGGTCGGCTCGAGATCCGGGCGGTGTTCGAAGATCGAGAGGTGCGGATCACTCAGTTCGAGCAGTTGGCAGGCTAAGACGGCGCCCCAGAGCCAGGACCTCTTACGCGGAGAGTGATCGCGCCCTGGGACCGGGAAGGCTGGGGCCGCCAAGTTTGCCTTCGTTTGCAAGCCACTCCGGCGGCAATGCGACAAACGAGCAAAGTGGATGTGTAAGCGCTTCAGCGTAAGGGAGGCTCTATAATCCGCCAAACATCAGCAGGGCGTTTTGAGTCCGCTTGCCCAAGAGAGCATATCCGGCGCTGGCTTTGGCCGGACCAAACAGATGGGCTAAAATACAATTAAACGGAGAAACGCATTCTTGACAATAGCGGAACTTGTTCCCAGCGCCGACGACCTCCTCGCTCTCGAAACCGAAGAGCTGGCCGGCGTGCTACTTGAACATCTCAACGCGACCTGTCCGAGTGATCCAAGCCCTCAAACAAACGCCGATCAACCGCACCGTCATAACTTCTTCATCGGACTGCGTAGTTACCCGACTGCGAGCAGCCAGATTAACTATCGAGTGGCACTTGCTCTGATGGAGGCATGGTCATGGTTGGAACGCGAAAACTTTATGGCTGTTCGCGCCGGCTTCAACGGCGCTGAGGACTATTTCATCACCCGCCGCGGGAGACGAGTGAAGTCCCGTACGGGGCTGGACTCGTATCGAAAGGCAAACCTTCTGCCCAGGGCCAGGCTTCATCCGTCGATCGCTGAAAGGGTCTACCCCGCGTTTCTCTGGGGTGAGTACGATACAGCAATCTTCCAGGCTTTCCGTGAAGTGGAAGTCGCTGTGCGTGACGCTGGGAAGTATCCGCCCGATACCGTCGGGATGAGGCTCATGCGAGAAGCGTTTCGCCCCGCGCAAGGAGCCGGGGCACCCGGTCCGCTCACAGATACCGTTCTGCCTGTGGCTGAGCAAGAGGGCATGATGAACCTATTCGTAGGCGCAATAGGGCTCTACAATTACAAGAACCCTCAGAGCCACCGGAATGTCCCTGCAGAGGCTCTGGATGCAGCAGAGGTCATCATTTTCGCCAGCCATCTCCTGCGCCTAGTAGACAGGCGCGCCGGGTTGGTCTCGGAGACAAGGGCGCTGTCGTTCCTTAATTACACATCGCTTTGACAAATTGCATGGGGAACTGCCGTGAGCTCGCCGGAGTTGGCCCTTGTCCGCCTCACTCTCCTACTTCCGTTCCCAACTCACTCGTAACTGGTCTTGCCCGTTGGTGGCATCCATCGCAATCTTATAAACCTGCTTACTGGCATCAAAGTATAAGTACATAGGTCCCGGTAAGTGGAGAAACCGCTCGTCGGCCTTGCCATCCATCTTCAACACGCCGCCTTCCCGGCTCATCACGGTTCCGGTGAATATAGCCGAACCCGAGCGCCCAATCTGAAATGTCACCGCGATGTTACTGCCGCGGTCGATAACCACGGTAACGGCGCCCAATGGAACCGGCGCCGCTTCGTTCAACGCCGCCTTGCCCGCCCCGCGGGCGGCGGACTGTATCGCATTGTTCGAGTTTATGCCGGGCGGCGTCTCCGAAGCGGCATTCCACGAGATACGCAGATCGTAGAGCCCCTCGCCCGCGGCGTTGTCGTGGATGAAGATCGTCGCCGTGAAGTCATTGCGCGCGGCGGGCTCCGCGACCAGTCTCACCTCGCCATGCCGCTTCTTCACCGTCATGGTGAACCCATCCACCATGCGCCCTGGGAGCGGCGCGCTGCATTCCGAGCCGTTGTCGCGCGCATCCGCGCCGGTGAGGGTGTGTACGCCGATCATGTCGCCGCGTAGCGAGACTTCTACCTGCTGATCCACCATGAGCCGAATCTCGCATTGCGCTTTGCCGCGCGGAATCTTGGCATCCGTCATCGGCTTCGCATGGAATTGCACATCTGCGCCAGCAGGCAAAGCAAGAAGCAGCGGTAAGAATTTTAGATAAAGACGCATGTCCGGATGTCACCTGTTACCGCGACCGCGAGTTGGCTGCTATCGTGAAACCGCTTGCCGACGCGCGCGGCTCCGATCAGAGCCACGGTCCGCCCTACTCCCACCGTAGCGCAATCGAAGGGTCCACGCGGCTGGCCCGTTGCGCCGGAACGTATGACGCCACCGCGGCTACCGCCAGCATCAGCGCCGCCACCGCTGCAATGGTCGCCGGGCCGGACGATCCGGCTTCGAATACCAGGCTCGCCATTACCCGCCGCAGCGCGAAGGCGCCCGCGATGCCGACCGCCATTCCCATCGCGCTCAACTTCAACGCGTAGCCCACCACCATGCCGCGGACTTCGCGCGCGTCCGCACCCAGCGCCATGCGGATGCCGATCTCCCGCGTGCGTTGGCCCACCATCCACGCCATCACGCCATAAATTCCCACCGCCGCCAGCGCCAGCGCCAGGCCCGCAAACGCCGCCAGCAGCGCCATGGTCCATCTGCGCGAGCGCGCCGATTCGTCGAGCACTTCGTCCATCGTGCTTACATCGGACACCGGGACCTCGCCATCTATGGCGTGGATTTCGCGGCGGGCGACCGATGCCAGCGCGCTCAGATGCCCCGCCGCGCGAACCACCACGTAATCGGCAGCCGGCGCCGGGAAGTACATGTCGAGAGTCGGCTCGGAATCGAGCCCGAATTGCTTCACGTCGCCTACCACGCCGACGATGGTGGACCACTGCGGCTTCGGTCCCCACGGACCGGTAATGAACTGAATTCCCACCGGGTCGCGAGGCCAGAAGCGGCGCGCCATGGTTTCGTTGATGATCACCACGGGCGCTGTGTAATCTTTCGGCGTGAACGCGCGGCCGGAGCGCAACGGAATCCGCATGGCGCGGAAATAATCCGGCGTCACGAAGCGCAACTGCGCGGCGGGCAGCGCGTTGGCGTCGATCAGCGGACTGCCCGGGACGTTGAATCGCGAAGCGTTGGCGCGGTTGGCGGCCAGAGGCAAAGTGTTTGACGCCGCCACGCTTTCGACGCCCGGCAATGTCCGTAGCCGTTCGTCAATACGCCGGAACAGCGAGGCGTCGTCGCGCGAGGGCGGAATGGAAAGCCGTAGCGAGAGCACGCCGTGCGGGTCGAAACCCGGGTCCACATGCATCAGGCGCACGAAGCTCTGCACCAGCGTTCCCGCTCCCGCCGCGAGGATGAGCGCGAACGCGAATTCGGCCACCACCAACGCGCCGCGCATGCGCCTTGACCCGCCGCCCGCAATCGACGCCGATTTGATGGCGGTGACCGGGTCGGCCGCGAACGCCTGCAATGCCGGAATCAATCCGAACAGCGCCGCCGTTCCCAGCGAAATCGCCAGCAGGAACCACAGCACGGCCGAATCGAGCGGCGCCGGAACGGGTGAAAACCGCGCCACGCTGAGCTTCGCAGTCAGCAACCCCAGGCCGCCGCCCATCGCCGAAAGCAGCAGGCTTTCCGCCAGTAATTGCCGCATGAGCCGCCCTGCGCTCGCGCCCAGCGCGGTTCGCAGCGCCATCTCTTTGGTGCGCGACGCCGCGCGTGAAAGCAGCAGGTTGGCCACATTGGTACACGCGATCAGCAGCACCAGCGTGACTGCGCCCAGCAGCATCAGCAGCGCCGGCCGCAGCTTGGCCGTGAGATCTTCCTGCAGTCCATATGCGTTCATGCCCCAGCCATGGCTGGTCTTCGGATTCTCGGCCGCGAGCCGGCGCGAAAGGCCGCCGACGCGCTGCGTGACGCCGCCGAGCGCGACGCCGTCGCGCAACCGCGCAACGAATCCCAACGAATGGCGGACGGGGTTGGTAAGCTCATCGCCCATCAACGGGCCTTTGGGAATCCACAGATCGGCCCAATCCGGAAACGCGAAATCGCGCGGCATCACGCCCGCCACGGCATACTCTTCCCCGTTCATGCGAATCGATTTCCCCGCAATCTCCGGATCGCCCGCGAAACGCGTCCGCCACAGGCTATTGCTGAGCACGACGGTGTTGGGCGCGTCGGATTCCGTGAATGCGCGGCCCAGGGCGGGCGCGGCGCCAAGCAGAGGAAACAGGCTGGCGGAAACCGAATCGGCATGGACTTCCACGGTTTCGCCGGCCGTGCCGCCCGCGCCGGCCGTGCTGGTGAGCGGCAGGTTCTGCGGTACCGAGCGATACCAGGCGCTGCCGCTAAACAGATCCCTCTGCTGCTGCCAGGCGGTCAGTTCCGCCGGAGAGATGCCGATCTTTTCGAACTGCGGGCGGTACGAATCCCAGATGGCGATCAATCGCGCGGGCTCGCGAAACGGCAGCGGCTTCAGAATCACCGCGTGAACCAGGCTGAAGATTGCGGTGTTGGCGCCGATGCCGAGCGCCAGCGTCAGCACCGCCGTAGCCGTGAAGCCCGGCGATTTGCGGAGAGTGCGGACGGCGAATTTGAGATCGTTCATCAGTTACCTCTCGTAGCGCAAGCACTCGTGCTGGTGGAGAGAGCCGCCTGAAAGGCGGCTGCAGCCAGGATTGGCTGCCCCACAAAGCGCTTTTGTCCCACCGGCAAGCTTTTGGACACTGTCTGACCTTAACCTCGGTGATACGGCGCGGCAAGATACCTCTTCGATTCCTGCGCCGCATCCGATTGCGGCGCGTACGCGATGGCCTTTTTGTAAAACGTGAGCGCCTGCGCGCGCTGGCCCTTCATATCGTAGATCTGCCCGATGCGCAGATAGGCGGAGACGCCCGTGTTCAGGTCCACTTCGCCGGACGCCGCCGCCACTTTCGTCAGGTTATCGAGCGCCTGGTCCAGATCGCGATACCAGAACTGGATGATGCCTTCCTGAAAGTAAATCTTCTCCCAAGGCACCCGGTCGTACCCTGGCGCGTGGCTCCGCTTCAGGCGCGCCACCTCTTCCACGGCTTCTATCGAATGCGCCTTATCGCCCGACATGCTGTACATCTGCGAAAGCTCGAGGCGCAGAATGAAATTGCGCGGGTAACGGCGAATCAAATCGACCACCAGCGGAACCACAAGCTGAGGCTTGTTCTCGCGGCGGTAAAGCGCGCCCAACAGAATCTGCGCGTCAGTGCGGTCGGTCTCGCCATGCTCGGCCACATCTTTCACCAGACGGATGCCCTTTTCCTTATCGCCGTGGATGCCGATCAGGAAGCCAAGCATACGGAATTGCAGCGGCAAGCTGCCCACAATGTAATCGTCCAGACCCTCTACCAGGCGCGCATCCACGTTGTTCGGTTGGAATTCCTCCACGCGGCTGCACGCGTGACGCGCACTGGTGGCGTCGCGCAGCGAATCGTGCCAGGCCTTCTTGACTACCCAATAGAAGTTGGAGCGCAGACCGTAGGAAACGCCCATGGCGTAAAGCGCGGCTGTGTCCTTGGGGTTTTTGGCGAGACTCGCCTGCGCCAGCGCGAGGGCCTTGGAGATTTCGTCCAGAAAGCGTTTTTCGGTTTCGGGCGAAGGGTTCATCTTCGGCCGGCGCAGAAAGGAATTGTTGCCGTTGACCATTTCGCTTTCGAGGGCGCCGTTACGGAACATTTCCTGGAACACCAGGCACTGCGCCACATGGTTGTGCATCTCGGGGTCTGTCGGATTCTGCGCGACGGCCTTCGAGAAATCGGCGATGGCCTCCGGATATTCCAGATTGTAGAAATGGTCGAAGCCCCGGTCCACCAGCGAGCCCACCAGCGAGGTCTGAGCCAACAGTGGGAGGGCCAGCACAGCGCTAAACACCAGTGCGCCGGGCAACCGCTTGCTTACGGGGCGCCCTCTGGGCCCGGCTCCGATCACCGACGCGCGATCGATTCGGAAATTAACGCCGCGGCGGTTAAAGTCGTCCACCATTACAATGAGGTCGCGCACGCTGCGGGCCAGGCGGTCGAGTTTCCACACAATAAGCGTGTCGCCGGCGTGCAACCTTTTCAGGCAACGGAGCAGGGCAGGGCGCTTGGCCGCCGCTCGGGAGAGCTCATCCTTGAAAATGTTTTTCTTCTCAACCCCGGCGCGTTGCAACGCTTTCAACTGCATGTCGGCGTTCCGATCGATAGTCGATATCCGGGCGCAGCCGTACTTCATGCCCGATTATGAAACATCAAGCCTGAAACATTCAAGCCCGCTGTTTACGGGGCTTCGCGTCGTGTTCCAGGTTCTACCCTTTGTGAAACACCAAAAGCCCGCAGCGAGCCTATTTGGTCGCCCCGAGCAACCTTTTGAGCCTCTCTAGCTCAGCCTCCAGCGCGGCTACCTCGGCCTCGTGCTCGCTTTTCGATTTCAACGCGTTCATGCCGGGGAATATCTCTGCCGCACTCGGAGCGACCGCAGTGAGGTTCTGCAGGATCACTACGGCCTTTTTTTTCCCGTAGTATTCATGCACGCTGAGTGCTGCATCATATTGCTTGAGGAATTCATCGCGGAGCGGGGCGTACTTTTGGAGCATGGCCTTGCACCTCGATCCACTCTGAAAAACTTTGACTGGGTGAATATCTCCAAGGAAGTATAAATAGTGTTCCTTATGCGTCATGGCCTCGGCAAGTGTGTAGAAATCTTTAAAGAGCTTTTGTTGCCGAATGCTATCCGATGCCGATCCCTTCCAGTCGATGAAAGTGAACTCCGCTATACGGCGATCTGTTTCTAAATCGAACGGCTTCCCGGTATTAGCCGCTCCGAGACTGATGCTCTCGACGACTTCATCGTTATCGAGAATTTCCGGCAGGCACAGAAGCATGCCGACCGCGTGAACGACCACATCAATCTGCGCCGCAGCGCGTTTGACATTCACTGCAGCGCGTAAGAGGGCAAGCGAAACCCGCTCTTGGCCAACGAGATCATTGAGCGCGCCTTTGGTGCAGCTCGCGGCGGCGACTTCCAGTTGCGCAATCCGTCCTTTTAGATCAGTTACCCTTGAAGCGTGCCACTTCGGCAAACGCGTCAAGTAAAGTGTCGTCTGGCATCCCTCATCCTTGCACAAAGGACCCTTTCGGCCCGTGATAAAATTAACTGCGTCATTTTGGAGGTCTAGATGTTCCTCATATATGCCTGGGCACTCATCGTTGTACCGATCGGGATCGTGGGAATAGTCGTCAAGTCGATTGCAAATTATCTGCGAGATCAAGGAGAGGCACGGAAACGGGCAGAAGAACAGCGAGAGCGAGACCGGCGATGGCGCGAGCTTCTCGCTGATTTGGAATACCGTTATCCTACACTCCTAAGCCCAGACACAACTTGGGGCAAGGAGGGCCGGTACAGGTGAGAGTAAGAAAATGGGAAGAGTGCCCTTCCTGTTCTGGTCGCGGGCGGAACCTCTTCGGGCGCGGCGCACGAGGCCTCTAGCCACCTGCGGCGTGTTTCAGGTTCTACCCTTTGTGAACCGTGGCTGCTATCCGGACCAGATCGGCCGTGCTCGGAAACGAGGAGGTCTCCGACGTGCCGTCAACGAACAGAATTTTAGCTACGTTCCATTCGATCTCTACGTCTTCAAGCCTCGCACCTCGCAGGCCACGATAAGCCTTGA
Source organism: Bryobacterales bacterium (assembly GCA_003135055.1). Lineage (GTDB taxonomy): Bacteria > Acidobacteriota > Terriglobia > Bryobacterales > Bryobacteraceae > PALSA-243. Next base: position 7,963 of record PLDF01000203.1, read on the forward strand.
ACGGCAGCATGTCAGTCGTGGTGGATTTCTGGCCACTCTTGATAGGCGTGAGCACCTTGAGGTCCGTATGCGCGACCTGATTGCCTAGCACATCTCGATACGTTACTCTTCCCTCGAAGGCGCGTACATCTTTGGGCGAACGATTCTCATAAGCGTAGTCCACCACTGCGTAGCCCAACGCCGAGTTTTCTTTTTCTTTGAGTCCGCACAAAGTCACGGCGATCATGGCACTTAGGGTCGCTTCCTTTGCCTTCTTCTCCTCGTCCACTCGCTCTAGCACATTTCTGACTGCTTTATACGCCGCGTAGGTGTCCGGCCACTCCCCGCAGCTTACTGGGTCGCTTTCTTCGTCGCTCAATAAAGGCTTAATAAAGGAGGCGACCAGGTGCTCAGAGATCCAGTGGTACGTGGCCACGTAGTCTCCGATGAAGTCCCTGGGCATCGGGATCATAGCAATTGCAAGCTTACCACTTCGTGGGGAAAACACAGCGGGCAGGGAGGGGGCCGGGCTACGCGGCCTCGGCTTCCTCGGCCGGCGTGGCGATCATCAAGCAGATGTCGCCTTCGCCGTCGTCGTAGCAATCGCCGCAAATTAGCAGGGCGTCCGGCTTGGCCCATGCGTTCTGGCCGCACTCGGGGCACGTGAATTTCGTCTTGCTGACCTTCTTGGCCTTCGCCGGCTTTCCCTCCGGTGCCGATTGCCAGGGAAGCTGAAACCCTTTGGCCTTGAGCTTGGCGAAGGCTTGCGCGTAGAGGCCTCCGGGGACGATGTTATGCGTAACGTGCCGGCCGGTTTCCTTGCCGCCTGGCTCGCCGGTGGCGGTCGGCGGCAAACCTATCTCCTTCATCTTCGCGGCCCATTGCCGATCGTGATACGAACGCCGCGGCGGGGTGCCGTGGCTCTGCTGCCAAACGTGCGCCATTTCATGGGCGAGGGTGGACAGGATTAATTCATCACTGCGGCCGTTGAAGCTGTCCGGGTTCATGGCCAGCTCGTGGGCGGCGGCGTCCTCGGTGCGGCCGGTAAAACGCTCCGGGGAAAAATAGCCTCGCGCCTTCGCGTGACGCTGCAACGTCACCAGCACGTGGGGCAGGGAACCGCCGAACAGTTCCGCGTTGAAAAAGTCGTACGCTTCCTGAATAGCCCGGTAGGCGGCTGGCGTAATCGCTTCGTCTGTTGTCCGTTTCATAATTGCATCGTTCGATACAATCACAATCGACGCAAGCAAAAACCGCGAACGATTATTTTTTATAATGGGGCTTGCTACCTAAACGAGTTCCAGCCGTTTCAGGTTCAGTCGGTCGCGGCGAACTTGCGCAAGGTCGTACTGCGCCTGCTGCACAAGCCAGCCTTGCTCCGTGCCGCCGAAAACCTTGGACAGTCTCACGGCCATTTCGGGAGATATTCCGCGCTTCCCGTTAACGAGCTCCGAAAGCGTGTTGCGCGTCACGCCGAGAGCGTGGGCGGCGTCGGTGATCGTCAAGCCTAACGGTTCAATACATTCCTGCAACACGACGATGCCGGGGTGCGGCGGGTTTTTCATGGTCATGGGTTTGTTCCTTTCAGTGGTAATCGACATAATCAACGTCCTCCGCGTCGCCGTCAAAACGAAATATCACCCGCCAGTTGGCCCGGACAGTTACGGCCCAGAAACCTTTCAACGCGCCTTTCAGCGGATGCAGCTTAAACCCCGGCAAGTCCATATGCGCGATGATTGTGGCAGCGTGAAGGGTCGCCAGAATGTTCCGCAGCTTGCCGACATGCTCCGCGTTGACGCCGCTTGGGTCGTCCTGTTCAAACAGCCGTTTCAGCCCCTTGTGGCGGATTGTCTTTATCATCCCGAACCGTAACGCGCCATGTGGCGCATGTCAATAATCAATGGTAGCAAGATTGTCGCCTTCTTTGTGTGGGTCGGGTGGTTCTCGTCGCTGGCATCCGTGCGGCTGTGCTGCACGGGTGGCCCGCGCCATCCGGCGCATATGGCCACGCGCACGGGTCGGCGCTTGCGCCGATGCTTTTACCGGCTGGCCGTAGAGAAGAGAAGGGGGCTGTCTTGATCCGTCAGAACGAGACGGCGCCGGTTTGTGAAATGAAACACCACCATTAAGTTTCCGTTGACGCCAGAGAAGGCACGCCCGCTGCTATGATCTAGGCAAATGGCACGCGTGACATACTGCCTGAGTGGTCATTTTGTGGGCCTCGTTAACCCAAGTCTCAGCACTGGGAGCAGAGGACAACTCCGCGCAATGATGGCACAGGAGGAACATGCGTTTGTTTTCGGTCCATCTGGCGTGGCAAACCAGAAACGGCTCCCAGCATTCTGCGCAACTTGCGGGGCCTCGAATATCAGTGCCTGTCAGCACTGCCAGGCGTCGATTGAAGTCGACTATCCGGGAGGGACGCCGGGATACTGCGGCGGTTGTGGCAAACCATTTCCTTGGACAGAGACGGCTCTCTCTGCTGCGAAAGAATATACCGATGAACTCGACCAGTTGACGCCAGAAGAAAAGACGGTGCTGAAGGCAACCATCGATGATCTGACCAGAGATACAGCCAAAACACCTCTGGCCGCAAGTCGTTTCAAAAAGTTTATGAGTAAAGTTGGCCCAAGCGCAGAAGGCGTCTTCAAGAAATTTCTTGAGACCGCCGTAACCGAGGCTACTAAAAAGATGATGGGGCTGTTCTGAACCCGAAAAAATTCGGCGACGCTTCGCGCCGCAGAGAAACACGGCGGGGGGCTTACGTGCATGGGATGTCCACCTCGGCATAGCTGCCGGGAGCGGCCGCGTCCACTACGGCGGCGATTTTATCGAGATGCAGTTTCACAAGCGGCCATTGCGGCGTGCTCAACACCACAAGAGCTAACCGGCGGCCTGTAAGGTTCTGCTGGTAACGCATGTTCTTGTCGGCGGTCAAAAGCACATCAAAACCCGCCCGTTCGGCCTGGGCGAGCAAATCGCCGTTGGTCAGCTTATCCCACCCTCGATCTTTAGCTTTTGTAACGGTGTGGCCCTTATAGGGATGGGGCAATGCCGCGCGGTGTTATGCGATCAAAGAGAATGAGCATCGACCGTTTGGGCGGCGGGAGAGTGGACAGAAGGCGGCGCGTCGAGGCTTCGCGCCGCGAATTCCAGCACGGCTACAATCTGCTCCCGCGTGATGTCGAACTGCTCGATGATTTCCTCGATGCTGGCTCCGGCTTCGATGTTTTCAAACACAGCGGAAACGGGCATTCGGGTATCACGAAATACCCATGTGCCGCTTAACCGGCCCGGCACGCTTTCCACGGCGGGGCATTGTGACCAATCAAGACTAGCCATGCTCTGCGCTCCTTTCTTTTAGGGTACGTCAGTTGATGTCCTTCGCCAGTTGCTCCACGGTCTTGTTGAATTGCCGCGCGATCTCGATGCAACGCGAATTGAGCGGAACCCCTTCAACGGGGTCGCAATCCTCGTTCTCGGAGAAGTCGGCAACGGCGGCCATGTAATCGGCGGCGGTCATCGCGGGCCGGGAAACGCGCTGGCCCTTATCGCGTCTTCAGCGAATCGGAGCCACGACCGTGAGGGAGTGGTCTTCGCTAGACCCTGACCACACGATCCATCTCCAGGAATTCGCGGATCAGCGGATGATCCGATTTTTCCATTTCCGCCACCGGCCCAAAGTAGATGACGCCGCCGTCCGAAAGGAAGACGACCCGGTCGGCCACTTTGTACATCAGGTCCAGATCGTGCGTTACCACCACGGAGGTGAGGCGCAGTTGCTTCTTGAGCCGCAGCATCAGGTCGCCCAGGTGATTCGACATGATCGGATCCACCATGGTGGTTGGCTCGTCGTAGAGAATGCACTGCGGCTGCGCGGCCAGCGCGCGGGCGATGGCCACGGAGCGCTTATAGCCGGTAGATAGATCGGCGGGATACGCGTTCTTGGCCTCGGCGATGTCCACCAATCCAAGCAGCCCGTTCACCACATCCTCCTTGTTCTGCTGGTCGTAGTCCTCGCGGAGTTCCAAAGAGAAAAGCACGTTCTCAGCCACGGTCAAAGAATCGAACAGCGCGCCGGACTGGAACACCATCGTCACCTTCCGGCGGATGCGGCGAAGCTCGTCTTCGGCCATGCCGGTAATGTCCTCATGCGCCACGATGATTTGGCCGCTATCGGGCTTGATGAAGCCCATAATATGGCCGAGGGTGACCGATTTGCCGACGCCGCTACGGCCGATTATGGCCACGGTTTCGCCCGGATCTACATTGAAGTTGGAATCGACCAAAACGGGGCGGTCGAACGTCTTATATACATGCCGGAACTCGATGTAGTGCGGATAGGGATCATCCTGCGGCATGACCGGCCCATTCCTCAGGGGTGTTAACGTTTTGAAAAAGAGACACTTCGGCCACAGGCAGGCGCACCGTGCGGACGGTTTCGAGAGCCGCCGTCACTTTGCGTATGCCGGCGGCGAAAGCGGCTTCCAAGGGTTCGAGGCAGCGCCGGTGGTAGAGCGCGCAGAGCGGTTCTGGGCGGCCTTCGGGTCCCACCGGCAGCAGCGCATCCGCGCCCGATTCCGCCGCGGTTTTCAGCCATCCGCGCAGCAGCTCCGGGTCGAGGCGCGGCATATCGCAGGCGGTGATGAGGTTCCAATCGGCGCTGGTATTCCGCAAGGCTGTGAGAATGCCCCCCAGCGGTCCTTCGCCCGGATAAAGATCGGGAATCGCGGGGTAGCCAAGACCGGCATAGCGGACCGGGTCGCCAACCAGAGTCGCGCTGCCGGCGGCTGCGGAGACCGCCCGGGCGACCGATTGTGCCAGCGCGCCGCCGCGAAATGGCAGCAGGGCTTTGTCGCGTCCCATACGGGAACTGCGCCCTCCCACCAGCACGTATCCCGCGTTACCCACAGCAAAATGATAACATTGAGGTTTCCGCGTCGAGATTTTGCATTTCAACGCGGAGCCGCGGAGAGGCGGAGAATACGCGGAGCGGAACATCATAGTGGCCGTAACTCCGCGTTGCCTCCGTTATCTCCGCGCCTCCGCGTTGAGGAAGTATGTATCGCGAGGAGCCAAACATTTTGACGCGTTTTTGTTTTAATCTGGTATGCTATATGGCAGTCGCCGCTCCGGGCCTTTTGGGAGCGCCGCCGGACGAGACCCTGCGCGTCAAAACCGTGGTCCGGGTGGATGCGCGCACGGGAAAGCTGGTAAGAAGCGTGGTTTCGAACGCCCATCCCGTTGCTGGAAAACCGGCGCCGCCGGCGCTCGATGCGGCCGTGCGGCAGATCGCCGCCGAGCAATCGCTGCCGCCCGAGCTGCTGCATTCCGTAATTCAAGTGGAAAGCAATTACAACCCCAGCGCGGTGTCGCCCAAGGGCGCGCAGGGCTTGATGCAGCTGATTCCCGAAACGGCGCGGCGGTTCGGCGTGCTCGATTCGTTCGATCCGGTGGAAAACATTCAGGGCGGGCCCAAGTATCTGAAATATCTGCTCGATCTGTACCAGGGCGATTATCCCCGGGCGCTGGCTGCTTACAACGCCGGCGAAAAGGCAGTGGCGAAGTATGGCGGCGTGCCGCCTTACGCGGAAACGCAGAATTACGTGGCGCAGGTGCAGAAGCGGCTCGATAGCTCAAAACCGCCGGCGCACGCGAAGCCGGAAGTGAAGACGGCGGAAACCGCGCCCGATGAGCCGCGTCATATTCTAGAGTTGGTGGGCGCGGACGGCGCGGTGCGTTACGTTACCCGATAGAGTTCTATGAAGCCGGTTGTTGCATTGGCGATTGGGGTTACGGTGTTGGCGGCGCAAACGGGAAAGCCCGTTCTGCACAGCGTTACCGCGGTACGCCACTGGAGCCTGGGCGGCGTAACGCGCATCGCCGTGGAAGTTTCCGGCGAGTTCCAATACCGCAGCGACCGGCTCCAAAACCCCGACCGCATCTACTACGACATTCTCAACGCCCGCCCGAGTTTCGATAACAAGCGCCTCTATACCGAAGATCTGGGCGACGCATTCGTCAAGCGCATCCGCGTTGCCGAGACGGTTCCCGGCGTGACGCGGGTGGTTCTCGACTTGGATGCAGGCGTGGAGGCGGCCGCTTCGGTGCTTTCCAGCCCCGACCGCCTGATTATCGAGTTGCGAGGCGGCGCTCCGCCGGCCGTTCCGACGGCGCCGCCGATAACCGTTCCGCTTTCCCTCGATACGCCCATGGCCGGGCCGATCAAGCCCGCCTCCGCACCAGCCGGGGTCCCTGCGACCACTCCGCCGATCGAGACCGCCAAGACGGTCAAGCCTGCCACCTCGTCACCCGCGGCTCCTGCTCCGGCTCCGCCGATTGAAACCGCCAAGACGTTCAAGCCTACCACCTCGTCACCCGCGGCTCCTGCGCCGGCTCCGCCGATTGAAACCGCCCGGCCGGTCAAGCCCGATCTGTTGAAAGCGGAGGCAGTAAAGCCCGATCCGGCGCCCCCGGTTGAAGTCGCCAGGCCCGCGCGCCGTACTGCGGCGGGCGGAACGTCGCTCGTGCGCGCGCTGGGGTTGAAACTGCAGCGCGTGGTGATAGACCCCGGCCACGGCGGCCATGACGAAGGCACGCAAGGGCCGAAAGGCCTGCTCGAAAAAGACCTGGTGCTCGATGTGGCGATGCGGGTGGGCAAGTTGATCGAAGACCGCATGGGCGCCGAGGTGATCTACACCCGGTCGGACGATACCTTCGTTCCGCTCGAAGGCCGCACCGCGCTGGCCAACGATAAGAAGGCCGACCTGCTGCTTTCCATCCACGCCAACTCGTCGCCCACCCAGCGCGTCACTGGCGTGGAGACGTATTACCTGAATTTCACGGATTCGAAAGACGCGCTAGACGTGGCCTCGCGCGAGAACGCCAGCGCGCAGAAGTCGGTTTTTGAATTGCGCGACATTATCCAGCGCATCTCGGCGCACGATAAGGCCGAAGAATCGCGCGATTTCGCCAGCCGGATCCAAACTGCGCTATTCGCGTTTTCGTCGAAGACGTTTACCGCCGAGAGGAATCGCGGCGTCAGAAAGGCGCCGTTTGTGGTGCTGATCGGGGCCAACATGCCATCGGTGCTGGTGGAGATCGGGTTCCTCAGCAATCCGCGCGAGGAAACGCTGCTCAACAAACCCGATTACAGGCAGAAGCTGGCTGAGGCGCTGTTCCGCGGCTTGACGAAATACGCCGATGGATTGAGCCATTTTCAAGTGGCCGAAAATTAATCCGCGTGCGCGTCCTGGCCTTTCGCCACGTTCCGTTTGAAGGTTTGGGATTGATCGAGCCGGCGCTCGAATCGCGCGGCGTCGCGGTCGACTATGCCGATTTGTATCAAGCCGTTCCCCCATTGCCCGACACCAGTCACTACGACGGCCTGATCTTCCTTGGCGGCCCGATGTCGGCGAACGACCCGCTACCGTATCTGCGTACGGAAATGGGCATCGTCGAACGCGCCCTGACGGCCGGCACGCCCGTGCTGGGCGTGTGTCTGGGCGCGCAGTTGATCGCCAAAACGTTGGGCGCGCGGGTTTACCTCAATGCGCAACGGGAGATCGGCTGGTTCGACATTCATCTGGCGAGGGGCGCCGCAAGCGATCCGGTCTTTACCGGGCTGCGACAGTCTGAGACGGTGTTTCACTGGCACGGCGACACATTCGATCTGCCAGCCGGCGCGGAGTTACTGGCGCGGTCGGACCGGACTGAGCGGCAAGCCTTTAGATACGGGCGCGCGTGTTACGGAATGCAATTTCATTTGGAGGTGACGCCTCAAATGATTGTAGACTGGTGTGAGCAGGACGAGAATTGCGGGGATATGCGCGAACTGAGGGTGCCACCCGATCCGCAGTTCAATCGGTTGCGATTGAACGACATTGCGCGGCTGGTATTTGGGCAGTGGTGCGATCTGCTGCCGTGACGCGCAAACCTGGGACAGGAGATTGCGTGCCGGAGGAACCTACAGAGCCGCCCGAGACTCCGCTCGATGCGGAAACTGTCGAGCCTGCGCCGCGTCCCATGCCGCGGTGCCCGAGGTGCGGTTGGCAGAATGTGCGCATCTCGCTAACCAAAGGCCCGCTGGATTTGATTCTCGGCGTCGTTTCGATTCAGCGCTTCAAGTGCCGCAGTTGTGGCAATTATTTTCGCCGCTGGCGCCGCTTGTAAGCAGCTCCTTTTGGCTATTACCCCCTCATTTCATGCCTGCTACTCTCCCATTTGGGGGGATTGTGTCGAAGCATACGGCATAGCACACTGAAAATGCATTGAGTTCCGCATGTTTATTTCAGATGCCTCCGCTCTCCGGCACCGGCGTAATTGTAATCGTTGAGGATCCGTTCATTCGCCGTTTTGTCCGCAGCGTTTTGGGACGCTCCGGCCACGAAGTGATGGAATCGGACGCGCCGAATGCGCTCAAGCTCGCGGCCGAAGGTCCGGGCAGCGTGAAGCTGTTGATCACCAATAAGCCGGAAGTTTTCGAGCGTCTGGAACACCCCGTGCCCATACTCTATCTGGCGACGTTTCCCGATTGGGACCTGGCCGCCCGCTTCAGCAAATTGCGGGTGCTGCGGAAGCCGTTCCATGCGCACGAGCTGCTGGAGGCCGTGGGCGAGGTCACAGGGCTGTCTCAAGATGTCCCAGCTCAAGATATCCCGTCTCAAGATATCCTGTCGTAGAATAGGCGCGATGGGGTTCTACCTGTGGCTCGACCGCGACGTGGCATGGGCGCAGGGCTGCTACGAATACCGGCCGATGGGGGCCGCGGTGGTGGCGGCGACCGACCTCTTCACGCACCGCGATTTCGATTCCGCCAGGAAAGTCAGCTTACCGCCGGCGGCGCGCTATCTGGGGCAGTTTGCATCGTTGGGGCAGGTGAACGGCGTCCTGCAAGGCTTGCGTCGTGGCGCACGCACTCCTGCGTGCAGCGTTCACAATCGTGTGAACGCGCGTTGAGCCACAGATCAGCCGCCGATCCCATAAGCTATCGAAAGCCAAGGCTGCGGCCTTGATCCAAGCGCCGCGCCCTTGAAATCTCAAGGAGAGCGTCCGGAACCCGCAGGCGCATTAGTTCCCGTTATGCGGCGCCCAACGAGAATTCTGTTCTCGCTGTGTTGGCAAGTCCATTCGACTCAAGCGCCCGCCGCGCCTCTGTTCTCCTGACTCCATCGACTCCCGTATCCCGCAGGGATATCAAGGGCGAAGCCCTTGGCTGGTTAGCCTGTTCGGTCCGCAAGGGCCGTCGCCGCCGAACCCCACGGGAAGGCCGGCAGCCGATCCCGGCATAGACCTACGAAACTGGCAGGCGCGCGACGTCCCCCTTCCGGACCAGCCATGCGACGGATTCCTCCACCGCTTCCAGCGAGCCGTAAAGCGGTTCGTACGCCAGCAGCCTGCGCGCCTTCTCGATGCTGCAGTGCGGCGAGCGGGCGATGTGATCCCAAGTGGTGCGCGCGTCCTTTTCCGCGGACCACGCACGCCACTCCTCCCACGGCAGGAAGCGCAAATGCGGTTCCCGCCCAAACCACGCCGCCATGCGCTCCGCATAGCCGCGCAGGGTCACCGCGGCCGGCGAGGTCACGTGGAAACTCTCGCCCAGGGCCGCGTCGCGATGCTCCACCGCGCGCACGAATGCCGATGCCACGTCGGCCGCATGCACGTGGTGCAGCGTCTCCATTCCCAGATTTGGGAGCAGCACCTCGCGGCCCGACGCCAGGTTCGAGAATACTTGCAAGTTGAAATTGCCGGCCGGATTGACCGGCGCCCATCCCGGACCGGCCAGGTGGCCGGGATGGAGCACCGTAGCCGGAAACCCTTCGCGCGCCTGTTCCAGGAGGTACGTCTCTATGGCCAGCTTGCGGATGCCGTAATCGCCGAAAGGCGCGCGCGGCGCACTTTCCGTGGTGGGCACAAGCACGCTATGGCCATGCACCCAGATGGTGCCGCAGTGCAGGAAGTGGCCCACCCGGCCGCGCAGCGCGTCCACCAGTTGGGTCGCGCTCGAGGGCGCGTAGCAGGTCAAGTCGATCACCACTTCCGCGCCCAGCTCCGCCACCCGCCGGCCGAACTCGCCCCGCGCCTCCTCCGCCTCGCGATCCAGCGCAACCTGCGCGATCGCATTCCAGGCCTCGTGCGGCTGGTACGGCTGCCGCATCCCGCGCGAAACGCAAATCACCTCATGCCGGGCCTCCGCCAACATAGGCGAAAGGTATGTTCCAATATGTCCGGTACCGCCGATCACCACGATTCGCATTCGAAAAGATCGCCTCCGATCGAATCAAAATCAATATGTCTCTAATCGATATTGCGCAATCAATATTGCATACTATACAATAATTTCAAAGAGAGGGCGGCCGCGATGTCTACCAAGATGTCCACGAAGATGCACACCAGGATCGATCGCCGAAAATTTCTCCGCAGCGCCGGGCTGGCCGCTGCCATCGCGTCCGCGTCGCGGGCGCAACCCAAGCGCAGGTTGAACATCGGCCACACCGGAATCACCTGGGGCTACCAGCCGGAAAACGCCGCGGCCGCTATCCACGACGTGGCTTCCCTTGGCTACCAGGGCTACGAAAGCTTCGGCGAAGTGCTTGTGGCCTGGCAGTCCAAAGGCGGCCTTGATCGAGTGCTGGATGAGAACCATCTCCCGCTGATCTCCGCGTACTGCGGCGTTAACCTCACCGACCCGGCCAAGCGCGCCGATGAGATCGCCCGCGCCGTCCTGTGGGCCAACCTCATCAAACATGCCGGGGGCGTGACCGCGGTCATCGGACCCAACGCAGTGAAGCGTCCCGCTTACGATTTCAAGGCCAGCAAGAGCGACATCGTCTCCGCGCTGAACGAGATTTGCAAAGCGGTCGGTGACGTAGGTATCACGCCCGTGCTGCACCAGCATACCGGTACCTGCATCGAAAGCCGCGACGAAGTCTATTCCGTGCTGGACGCGGTGGACACGCGCTACGTGAAGTTCGGACCCGACGTGGGGCAGCTCGCCAAAGGCGGATCGGACCCGGTGAAAGTGGTCAAGGATTTCCTGCCGCTGATCCGGCACGTCCATCTGAAGGATTGGAACGGCGGCCCGAACTGGGCAGAGTACTGTCCGCTCGGCCAAGGCAAGGTGGATTTGCCCGCCGTGCTGGCCCTGCTGGAGCAGTCGTCCGACATGAAGATCGTCATGGTGGAGCTCGACCCCAGCCGCAATCCGCCGTCCACGCCGCTCGAGACGGCGCGCATCAGTAAAGAGTATCTGCAAAAGCAAGGGTACGTATTCCGATCCTGAGGGAACCCTTGACCGATGGCGGCGGCACCTCGCGCCTCGTGGCGGGCGACATCGAAGTCGAAGAGCCTCAGTCCAACGCCGAGGATCGCGCGGCCGCCGAAGTCCGGATTCGCACCCAGGCGCCCCGCCTATGCCGTTCAGCCGTGAGCCGTCAAGCTGCCCGCGCATACGGCGTGGCGAGGTTACGCGACTACTTTTCCATCCCTCATCTGAACCGTCCGGTGCCCGTATGCGGCGGCTTCCGGATTGTGCGTGATCATCAGAATGGTCTGCCCCAGCCGCTGGTTGAGATCGCGCATGATTTCGAGCACGGCCTTTGAGTTTTCCGTGTCCAGGTTGCCGGTGGGCTCGTCGGCCAGCAGAATCGCCGGACGGTTCACAATGGCGCGCGCAATGGCGATGCGCTGCTGCTCGCCGCCCGAGAGCGCATTGGGCTTATGGTCGAGCCGCTGCGCGATGCCGAGCAGGTTCAAAGCTTCCTCGAACTGCGCATCGGGCTTGGAATCGGTTCCGCCAAGATAGCGGGCCACCGCGATGTTGTCGCGCGCGGTCAGGTTCGGCAGCAGGTTGAACTTCTGGAACACGAAACCTACCGTTCGGCGGCGCATGCGCGTGCGTTCCGCGTCGGTCATGCCGGCGAGGTCCCGATCGGCCACGCGCACGTGTCCCGAGGTGGGCGGCGTAAGCGCGCCGATGATGTGGAAAAGCGTGGATTTCCCGGATCCCGACGGCCCAATGATGGAAAGAAACTCCCCGCCTTTCACTTCGAGATCGACGCCGCGCAACGCGGGGACATCCACCTCCCCGACGCGGTAGACCTTGCGCAGATCGCTAATCCGGATGATGGCGCCGCTACTCGCGCCGTTACTCATACGCCAGCGCTTCAATAGGATCGTGGCGGGCCGCGCTTAACCCGGGATATAGAGCGCCCAGTGCGGAAGCTATCAGCGCGATGCCGGTGGCGACGGGCCACCACAAGGGTTTGATCACGATCGGAATGGAAGCCGGCACGAAAGTGGAGATGAGCCACCACGCGCCGATGCTCATTACGATGCCCACCAGGGTTCCAGCCACGCCGAGGATCAAGGCTTCCACCTCGACGATGCCCAAGATGAACGATTTCGACGCGCCTAAGGATTTGAGGATTCCAATTTCGCGCGTACGCTGGAGCACCACCATGTACATCGACAAGCAAACGGTAATGAAGCCGCTGAACACGCCCGCCCCTACCATCACCGCGAGGAATGGCGTTACGCCCGGGATGGCGGCTACGCCGAACGCGGCGACGTATTCGTCCATGGTGTCGATCTTGTAACTAGGCATCAACTTTTTCAACTCTTCCATCGCCGGGCCGATGTTGGCGGGGTTATCGAGCTTGACATAGATCTGGCTTACCTTTCCCTCCGCGTCGTCCAGATCCTGAAGCACCGTCAATGGGACCACTACGCGAGCCAGTTTGCCCGAGGCGATGATGCCGGCGATGCGCCAATCCCGATTCATCAACGAAATGGAGTCGCCCACCTGCTTGTGCTTCTGGGCGGCAAACAATTGGTCGATCAGAATGTCGCCGGGCTTCTGAAGGGGGCCGCCTTCCAGGTAGGTGAATCCGCCATTCATGGCCTTGAACTTGGCGAGATCCACGCCGGTCGCTATCAATGGAAAATCGATGCTGTGATTGATGACGCCAAGGGCCATCTTGACGCGAGGCTGCTGTTCGATCTTGGCGACCGCCCCTTCCGGAATGCTGGCGGCGCTGAAACTGATCGCCGAAGCAGCGGTGGATCCGCGAATCAGGATATCGGCGCCCACGCCCTGCTGGCGGCGCTGCGATTCCTCGGACATTCCGAAGCTTAGGCCAACCAGGGTAAGGATCAACGCCACCGAAACGGCGATCAGGAGCGTGCTCAACAAGCTGCGCAACGGCCGGTGCTTCAGGTTTTCGACGACCAGTTTGCCCGTCACTTCCTGGGCCCTTCGGGCGCGCTGGCCGGCGGCTGGCCGACTGTCTGCAACTTCGTTCCTTCAGGCTGTTCGAGCACAAATTTATCATCCGATACTCCCTTGTTAATGTCCATTTTGACCACGTCGAGAACCAGGCCGATCTCGTCGTGCGGGCGGTTGAAATCGATGTGCTTGGGGAACGGGACGTTGTCCCATGGCTTCCATTCGCTGTAGCGGACGTCGGTGAGGATGTTGCCGGCGTCGTCGAAAATCAACTGGCGCGCCAGCAGCAGGTCGAGCCGGTTGAACCAGATGGTGCGCCTGAGCTGCAACTGGCCGTTAGCGCCCTCGTGGATCTCGTGGAGGATGTAGTACGCGCCATCTTCGTCGGTCATGTTCTCCATCAGGACCTTGTTGTTCTTGAGGTCGATGGGCCGCACCAGCATGGCATCGAGGAAGTACTGCGGGCGCAGGTTTTCGATCTTGTTGGCCGAAGGCTTGACGATCTCGTTCTGGCCCATCAGGAACGCATTGCGCGACGGCAGGTAGAGCTTAAAAGCGCCGCCGCTCGATGCCATGTCAAATGCCTTGGAGCGAATTATCGGATAGAGGCCGATGATGCGGATATCGGCCGGCTTGCGGAAGAGGACGTAGCCGGTAACGTCTTTGTACTCGGTGATGTGGCTTTTCTCGGCGCTGCCGAGCGCGGGGGTCATATCCACCGTGGCGCTGAAATCGTGGATGGCGTTGTATGCCCTGGCGAGGCTGTCCATGAGCGAGCCCTCGCCAGCCACCTGGAGGTTTGGCGGAGTCTTGCCGTTGGTGGCCTTGCGCGTGATGAGCCGCCGCCGCGCGAGGCACGACGACAGGGCCGCGGACATCAGGCAGATCAGTAGAATAGCGGCCGGGAGACGCCTGAAGACCATCCCCTCCATTGTAGGCGGGCGCGGATGCGGGCGGATGCGGAATGTGAATTCGACGGGCGCAGGCCGTATGTTATAGTGAAGTCGTCTCGTGGGCCTGTGGCGCAGTTGGGAGCGCGCTTCCATGGCATGGAAGAGGTCGACGGTTCGAACCCGTCCAGGTCCACCAAATTCCTCAGACACTTGGCGCCCATTGGTTGCCTTCGTCGCCGTCACCGGAGTCCATTTGGAGTCTAGGTTTGGACGCCGCGCGGCAGCCCTGCTGCGTGTAGCCCCGATCACGCGTGCGTTTTCGATGCTCGTTGTGCTGCTGCGTTTAGTCGTCAAAGCAGCACGACGCTTATAATGGCGTCATGGCAGAACGTGGTAGTAGAAGGGGTCGCGAGCTGAATGAGAAGTGGGGGTCGGGGCGAGGCATCCCCTTTACAGAAAGACGGGCGACTGGTATCACGTTCTCAAAAGCTTCCCTGCAGCGTTGTTTGACGCTCACGGTTACGTTCGATTCGAAACCTTGGCAGACCTTCTGGCAACCGATGGGGTTTCCACATCGACTAGGGACGGAAAAGATTGGCTTTCGGTAAAAAGCCCGGGATCAAATCACTTAGCGCCTATGTTCGAGAGGATTCTGGAGGCTCGCCCCTCCAGACACCTTGGGATTCGAACGAATCGGAGGGCGTTGGGCTGCGAACGTATGACGAATCTGAGCGCTTATGCGTTCGCGAGAGCGGAACCGTCCGATATCGGGCCCGTCACAGGAAAATCACGAATGCACTCTGTGAACAGTTTTCCGTTTTGAAACCCGAGCTGGGTCATCATGGGGACAACGAGTACGACGTTTCGCTTAGAAACTACGACCGCGAAGGCAGAGACCTTCTCATCGAGGTGAAGCCCGACCCGGATAGAGGATCATTGCGAATCGCCATTGGGCAACTCTACGACTACAGGCGATTACTCCGAAATCGCGCCAATACCGATCTCGCGTCTTGACGATTGGTCGATTGGTCGTCCAAATGAGTCCTACAGGGATCTGCTGCTGACCCTTGGAATCACCTCCCTTTGGTTTGAGGGCGACAACTGCGGAAGTCTGAGTGGCATGGGCGACGCATGGCCGCTCCTCCCCGCAGGCTCAGGAGTACGACACGGAAATCCTAAACATCCTGCCAACCAGAGCTAGTCGCAGAAAAACCAGTTGGCAAGGAAGACTGGACCGCAGCGCAGGGACTGCAGATGCTACCTCTCGAAGGCCCCCAGTAAGAGCGGCTCTCGGCATGATTATAATTTTTGACTTATATTATCTGTGCGTTATAATTGTGGTGTGGCGTGGGACGTTGAGGTTACGGATGAATTCAAAGCCTGGTGGAACGGGCTCACCGAAGCCGAACGCATATCGGTCGAGAGGGCCGTTTTGCTGCTGGAAGAGCGTGGCCCCCATCTCCCGTTTCCGCACAGCAGCGGAGTAACCGGCTCGCGCCATTCCGCGATGCGTGAACTTCGAGTGCAACACCAAGGCCACCCCTACCGGGTGCTTTACATTTTCGATCCTCGCCGCGCGGCACTCTTGCTGTTGGGTGGCGACAAGACAGGCGATGACCGCTGGTACGAGAAGAACGTACCGCTGGCAGATCAGACTTACGATAACTACCTTTCGGAGATTGAGGAGGAAGACAGTGCCAAAGACGACAAAGTTCAGTGAACTTCGGGCGATGATGTCGCCGGAAGCCAGGGCCGAAGCGCGAAGTCTCGCCGACAAGGATCTCAAAGAGATGCCGCTGCACGAACTGCGCGCCGCCCGCCATCTGACACAGCAACAACTCGCGCAGACCCTTGAGATGACGCAGGCGGCGGTTTCGCAACTGGAACAACGCACGGATGTCTACCTCAGTACGCTGGAGAACTTCGTTGAAGCGATGGGCGGACGACTGGAAATGTACGCCGTCTTTCCCGATGGGAGAGTGAAACTGGGTCTCGGGCGGGAAGCATCATAGCCCATCAACTTGGGCATCGTCCTTACAGGGAGACCACATGTTGTCTCCTCCAGCAGACAACAATCAGAATGGCTGGCAACCGCGCGCGAAAGAGCATGCGCGGCGCCATATCCGATGTGGAGTCCCGGAGTCCGCGCGGAGTCCAGATCGTGAAAACGGCCTTCTGTGGCGTCCACCGGCGTCCAAATCGCCTCCCGCTAAGCCTTCTGTTTCTGGTGGAATTCCTTGTAAGCCATTGATATTTCTTAAATGGCATGGAAGAGGTCGACGGTTCGAACCCGTCCAGGTCCACCAAATTGCTATCCGCATAGCATCGGCGCGTGGACGAATCAGGCGGTATACTTGAGGACAGAATGTTCGTCGAGCGCACCGGCAGAATCGATCGACTGGACCGTTCCGCGGACGTCGATTTTTGGCAGCTTCAAGGCGACGACGCGATTGTCCGCGCGGCCCTGGAGATGGCCGTGGAATACCATGTCTATCAACTCGGCGACCGACCAGATCATCTCCGACTGGAGAGATCTGTTGTCCGAATTGGAAACAGGTCGCGTTCGCTTCCTGGTGATCGGCGGTTATGCGGTGATGAAGTACACCGAGCCGTACAACACGAAGGACCTGGACCTGTGGACCGATCCTGCGCCTGAGAACGCCAGCCGGCTGTACGACGCGCTTACCCGTTTCGGAGCGCCACTGAAAGGCGTGACCGCGGTGTATTTCACCGTGCCCGGGAATTTCTATCAGATCGGGGTGTCGCGTTGGCGCGTGGATATCATCACTTCGACGGCGGACGATCTCCCATTCGAAGCTGCCTGGTCCCGGCGGGCTCACATGGTCTTGGCCGGCATGCCGGTTCCGGTGATCGGTTTGGAGGACCTCATTGTCACCAAACGGGCGGCGGGACGGCCGGACGACCTGATCGCGATCCGGAAGCTAGAGGAGCGGCAGCGCCGCAAGTGAACCCATACGAGATAGCGCCTACGCTGTCTGGGTTTGGACGGAACCGGAATCGCGTTCAAGATTGAGTTGGGAACTCACCGTAACCTCCGTGGCGCGGAATGGGCCGGCCTTTCCTTCGCAAGTACACATCCGCCTCCGCATACCGCAGCGCGGTCTCTTCGGTGATATTCAAAACCCGAACCGAGGGCTTACCGAGGAATTGCGCCAACTGGGCCGTGTTCTCCGCCCAGCGATTTCCGGCTCGGAATCCGCTGTACAACTCGCCTAATGCAACCGCCGGTACCGCAACAGTCGCCGATCACCGCATCACATCGAGAATGCCTTGGTGTCCCCGCCGCAGCGCCGGGTAGGCCGGCGTGTCGAGCAACACATTCACCCGGCCGGCGCCCAGTCCGCGGGATCCACTTGACGCATCCCGGCTAAAGCAGCGTCGAACGCATCAGCCTCCGTGTTCGACCACGTTCCACAGCACTCCTCGAAATCGGAGTTCCTGGCCGGTTTGCGCAGCGATGCTTCCAGCAACCGAAGGGCGGCCTTATTGAGGCTGATTCCTTCGCGCCGGCTGATTCCAAGAATGGCTTTTTCAACCTCTTTAGGCAGGTTCCTGAGAGAAAGCGTCACAGATTTGACTATGGCATATAGCGATGCAAAACGCATCACAATCTGATGCATCGACCCGGCAATCTCACTTGGCCGTCCACAGCTCCACCAATCGCCGCCGGTCCTCATCCGACATTCCCGAATGCTTGCGAATATCGCTCCGCGCCGAAAGCTGCCTGCGGTAGCGCGCAAAATACTCCGTGATGTCGCCGCCGTACTGGAAGCTGTACATGATGTCGGCGAAAGCGGCAGTGTGCGCCAACCCCAACGCATGGCCGGTTTCATGGAGACACGTCAGATAGACGATGGTCTCGCGAAGCAGTGTGTCCGTCTCGTCCGGCGGCACGACGGCCGGCAGCACGTACACCTCCGCCCCGCGGACCCCGTCCACCACAATCGGCCGCGCTTCGCCGAAGAGTCCGTCGTTGCCGTTCACCCAATGAACGCGAATCTGAGCTTTGCCGGGCTCGGCGATTTTTTGCAGCGTCAACTTACCCGCCGACGCCGTCTGCCATGCCTCCATGGCCCACTCCGCCAGTTCCGGATCGCCCGCATGGCAGCCGCTCTCGGGCTTCGAGCACGGTTCCACCCAATACCGCAATGTGGCGCCTTGGGCGGCGCAACCAACCAGGGCGGCGCAACCAACCCGTAAGAATAGTAGAGTCCTCACGCCAGTCCGGTTCAATTCTCCGACGCTTTCTCCGCGCGGTCGATCACCAGCACTTCCGTCGGAACCTTGCGCGGCTCCAGTTTAAGCCCAAGCTGCTCCTGTAACGCCGCAAAGACTGAAGGACCGTTGGCCAAATCCACGGCAGCGGCCGCCGGCTTGTCTCCACCGGAGGGCGGCCTCGCCTGCATGTCGTCCGGCGTCCATTTCAACTGGAAATCGAATTCTCCCTCGACTCCCGTCAAATCGGCCACTGGCAGGTGGATTACTTCGGAAAGCTTCTGCGCCAGTTGGTGCATGCTACACGCTTCGCAATCGATGGCGTTTCTGCTGGAATTCGACCGGGACTCGGCATCGGGCTGCGAGCGCTTCGCCTTCAGCCCGCTTTTTGCTGCCACCAGCGCGTAGCCGGGAAGCTCCCTTGTCTCCCAGTGAAACGCCAGCTTGAACCGCTCGGATAGCAATCGCTGGAGCATCTCCATAAGTTCGCGATCCCCGGCTGGACCGGCGGCCTTAGCGTCGATGTCGTAACGGTCTTCACCGGCCCACTTCGGACCGCCTACGATCTGGGATTCCTGCACGTCATAGGCCCCCCGCATACAGCGCTTCAAAGTAACGTTCCGCGCGCTGATGCCGCCCTTCCTTGTCGTGATGCCTGAGCTGCTGCCGGGCTCGGCCTTGCTCGGTTTGATGGACGCCGCCTCAAAAGCCGGCGCGGGCGCCGCCTGGCCGAACGACCGCACAGCCTGCGTAAGAACCAATGCTGCCAGCAGTACTCGCTTCCTACCGGCCAGGATTCCCATTCTCGGCTCCAGCTTTCCAGTATATAACCGAGTACCGTCCGCCCAGACCCGTGCAGCCATCTGTTAGGATCGAGCTAAACGAGGTATTAAAAATGGCTTCTCCTCTGCAATTCTTTCTGACACTGTCTCTGGGAAGCGCGCTCTTGCACGCCGCCTCTCTACCGGTTCCGCCACCCGCGCTCGACCCGGCGCCCGCCGCGCCTGGCGTGCAGACCGCGGTGCTCTCAGGCGGATGCTTCTGGGGAGTGGACGCTGTGTTCAAGCATGTAAAGGGCGTCTCGAAGGTGGTCTCCGGGTATGCCGGCGGCACGGCCGCGACGGCCGATTATGAAACCGTGAGTTCCGGCCGCACAGGGCACGCCGAGTCGGTCCAGGTCACCTTCGATCCTGCCCGGATCACCTACGGACAACTTCTCCGCGTCTTCTTCTCGGTGGCGCACGACCCCACCGAATGGAACCGCCAGGGGCCGGATGAAGGTACGCAATACCGCTCGGTGATTTTCTACGCCGACGACGAGCAGAAGCGCGTCGCCGAAGCGTATATCGCGCAACTCAATCAGGCCAAGGCGTTTCGCAAAGCGATCGTCACCCAGGTAGTCGCCTCGGCTGGCTTCTACCCCGCCGAGGCCTATCATCAGGACTTCCTGCGGCGTAATCCGAACTATCCCTATATTGTGGTGAACGATCTTCCGAAGCTCGGCCAGCTTAAGAAGCAATTCCCCGAACTTTACGACGGGAAGTAGGCGCCAGGCCCGCAGCCTAAATCGCCGTCGAAGCCGGCGTCACTGAGCTTTGGGGGAGGAGTGCTATTGTTCTTGTGGGGCACGGCCGAAAACCTCGCCTCAAGCTCCTCCCAAACGCGCGACGTCCCAGCGGGTGGTTGCATCTATATATCGAGGGGAAGGAGTGTGCCCTGGCGAGGTTTTCATCATTTTCATCACCTTTGGTGGCCCGCAGGGCCATGCCGACAGGTTGGCAAACCCGCGGCGGATTGTTAAATCCGCCCGCTGGAGTTACCGACATCCCGAGATTGCTGAAGAACCCTTCCTGCGTTGACAAATGTAGAGTCTCAGAGCCCGCGTTTGCCTACTCGCAGCAGCGGGTTAAACCCCGGCGGATCGCAATCCGCCGCGGATTGACTATCTCAATGTCACTTACTATTTGGATGCCAGGTGACTATTCTGCACAAATTGTAGAGCGGACCCCCTGGTCCGCGGCCGACCCCCTGGTCGGCCTCTCTGGGCGCTGATTTGGCTCGGCGAAGAGCGGGTCCAGGGGGACCCGCGCGGACCAGGGGGTCCGCCCCACAGCCTTGTTCACAATTCCCAGTTCCGGGGAAGGTCTCCTATGCGTCTGCGAGAATGCAGTGGAAATCCACCTGCTCTGACGCAGACGCTCGCTTGGATACCAAGAGAGGTTCACCGGGGAAGCGCACGCGGAAGGGGACACGCCAAGCCCCGAAGGGATCGCACGACGTTCTAACTCTCTGTGCTATCCAAGATGCCCTATCGGCTCTTGCGCTAAGGCTCGTGATATGATTTCCCCGAGTCGCTTTAGCGCGACTCGCCGGGGTTCAACCAGGCACAAAACAAGCTGGTCGTGTCCCCCGTGCCGCGGAAATTGGCGTCA
Source organism: Bryobacterales bacterium (assembly GCA_003135055.1). Lineage (GTDB taxonomy): Bacteria > Acidobacteriota > Terriglobia > Bryobacterales > Bryobacteraceae > PALSA-243. The sequence continues at coordinate 28,728 of PLDF01000203.1, forward strand.
CTAAGAGAAAAAGGAGTCCCTAATGTTCCGTCTTCCAAGCATCGCGTTGTTGATCGGCCTGATTACCGGCGTGTATCCGGCAATGGCCCAAGCTCCGGCCGCCCCTCCAACCGCAGCCACAGGCCCAACGCGCCCGGCTGCGCCGACCCGCGATCCCCACACGCCCGGTTATGTCACGGCGAAAGAGTTACCCGATGGCGACAACGCTCCGGTGAAGGCCGACGGAAACTTCATCCTCGGCCCCACACACAACGCGGCGCCGGAGATGACCGCGCAGGAAGGCGTGCCGCAGGGCACGGTCTTCGACTTCACTATGGAATCGGCCGACAGCAAGTTCTATCCCGGCATCGCGCGCGTGACCAACGCCGGCGGCCAGACAGCCCCCACCGGCCAGACAGCCCCCGCCGGCGCCGGCAGGATGGGAGTAACCAGTCACCCCGCTCCGTATACTCGCCGCGTGGCTGTGTATGTCCCCAAACAATACGTCCCCGGCACGGCCGCGCCGTTCATCGTCGGGGCGGACGGAATTGACCGGGCGTTATTCACGGCCCTCGATAATCTGATCGCCCAGCATCGCGTACCCGTGATGATCGCCGTCTCCATCGGCAACGGCGGGGGCGACGCCCAGGGAAGCGAGCGCGGACTGGAATACGACACCATGTCGAGCCTGTACGCGGAGTTCGTCGAGAAAGAAGTGCTGCCTCTCGTCGAGAAGCAAGCCAACGTGAAACTGACCAAAGATCCCGAGGGCCGGGCGACCATGGGCGGCAGCTCCGGCGGCTCGTGCGCCCTGATCATGGCGTGGTATCACCCCGAGCTATACCACCGCGTTCTCACTTACTCGGGCACCTACGTGAACCAGCAGTGGCCGGTGAATCCCGAGACTCCCCACGGCGCGTGGGAGTTCCATGAACACCTCATCCCCAACGCTCCGGCCAAGCCGCTGCGCATCTGGATGGAAGTCGGCGACCGGGACAATTTCAGCGCGCGCGACAACCTCCACGACTGGGTGGTCGCCAATGAGAACATGGCCAAAGTGCTGGCCGACAAGGGCTATCGTTATCAGTTTGTATTTGCGCGTAACGCCGGACATACCGACCGCACCGTGAAACAGCAAACCCTGCCCGAGGCTCTGGAATACATATGGCAGGGGTACCCTGTCGCGGGGCCGAAGAATTGATTGGAGCCGGAGAACCGATTGGAGTAGTGTCGCGCGGGCCTGCTGCGCGCGCTCCCCGTTGGCGCGCATAGGTTTGCGTTTTTGTGGGGCCGGCGCTTTCGCCTGCCAACCGTTCACGGCTTCTGGCGGTCGCGGCTCCCTTTCGCACTCGGCGCGTTTTCAGCTTGCTTACAGAGCCGCGACCGTTAGAGCGTTCGCCGAGAGCCGGCTCCCCCCACTCCCCCCAGATGGATGCAAAATAGTCTCTCCAAATCCGCTACAATTAGGAGCCATCACGGCGCGCTGGCGCGCCCACCAAGCCGGATGAAAATGGGATGTCTGTGAAGTTCAAAAGCGTGGCCTTGGGCGGCCTTGTCGCCGTCTTGACGATGCAGTTTATGGCGCCGGCGCAAGACGACTTAGGCCGGCAGGCGCAAGCCATCTTCGCCGAATCCTGTTACGGCTGCCATGGCGCCGGCCAGCAGATGGGCAACCTGCGGCTCGATACGAACCCCGGCAAAGCCGTCATTCCGGGCAACTCCGCAAATAGCCTGTTGATGAAGCGCATCACCGGCGCCGGCGGCCTGGCGCGGATGCCTCTGGGTGGTACGCCGCTCTCCGCCGCGAAGATCGCTGCCATCGGCAAATGGATCGATGCAGGCGCCGCCCTCCCCGCGCCGCCGCGCCACTGGGCCTTCGTACCGCCCGTGCGCCCGCTAGTCCCAACAACAGCGCCTTCCACCAGCCGTAATGCCGGGGTTAGCGATTCCTGGGTACGCAACGCTATCGATGCCTTTCTGCTCGCGCGGCTCGACCGCGAAGGTATCCAGCCGTCGCCCGAAGCCGAGCGCTCGACGCTGCTCCGCCGCGTCAGCCTCGATCTCACCGGCTTGCCGCCCACTCCCGCGGAGCTCGACGCCTTCCTCGCCGACTCCAGTCCCAACGCCTACGAGAAGCAGGTAGACCGCCTGCTCGCCTCGCCCCACTACGGCGAGCGCTGGGCCCGCCTCTGGCTGGACGCGGCCCGCTATGCCGATTCCAACGGCTACGAAAAGGACGCGCCGCGCCTGGTGTGGTTCTATCGCGATTGGGTGATCGGCGCGCTCAATCGCGATATGCCTTACAACCAGTTCGTGATCGAGCAGATTGCCGGCGACCTGCTGCCCAACGCCACGCAGGATCAAAAAGTGGCAACCGGATTCCTGCGTAACTCCATGATCAACGAAGAAGGCGGCATCGACCCTGAACAGTTCCGCATGGAGGCCATGTTCGACCGCATCGACGCCGTCGGCAAGGGCATCCTCGGCGTGACCATTCAGTGCGCCCAGTGCCACAATCACAAGTACGATCCTCTGACTCAGGAAGAGTACTACCGCCTCTTCGCCTTCCTGAATAACACGCACGAAGCGGATATCGCCGTCTACACGCCCACCGAGCAGGCCAGGCGCGCGGAAATCCTCCGCGGCACCGATGAGATCGAGGTTCAACTGCAGCGGCGCACGCCCGATTGGCGGAAGCGCATGGCGGAGTGGGAGGATGCCCTGCCGGCGCAGCCCGAGTGGCAGGTGCTGCAGCTTGCGGTGGACGACATCTCGACCGGTGGCGAACGCGAGCTGCCCATGAAAGACGGATCCATGCTCGCCTTGGGCTACGCCCCCACCAAGCACACCGTGAAGTTCACGGCCAAGACCAGCCTGCCGCGCATCGCCGCCGTGCGGCTCGAGCTGCTGATGGATCCCAATCTGCCCAATGGCGGTCCCGGCCGCTCCATCCACGGCGCCGGCGCGCTCACCGAATTCCGCGTGGAAACCACCTCGCCCGATGACCCTGAGCACGTGACCAAGATCAAGATTTCGAGCGCCAGCGCCGACATCAACCTGCCGGAGACGCCGCTCGAAAAGAAATTCGACGACAAGAGCGACAAGCGTCGCGTCACCGGTCCCATCCAGTTTGCCATCGATGGGCGCGACGACACCGCCTGGGGCATCGATGCCGGTCCCGGCCTGCGCAATCAGCCGCGCAAGGCCGTGTTCAATTTCGAGCGGCCGGTGGAAAACGCCAACGGCCTGACGCTCAGCCTTTACCTGAAGCAGGATCACGGCGGCGCCAATTCCGACGACAACGAAAATAACAACTTCGGCCGCATCCGCCTGTCCGCGACCAGCGCCCCGGATGCCGTCGCCGACCCCGTGCCCGACGCCGTTCGCGCCATCCTGAAAATCGCTCGCGACCGCCGCACACAAGCCCAGCAGCAGGCCGTTTTTGGCTATTGGCGCACCACGGTTCCGGAGTGGAATGCCCAGAATGAAGCAGTCGCGCAGTTGTGGCGCGAGCATCCCGAAGGCACGCGGCAACTGGTGATGACCGAGCGCACCCCCGAGCACAACGATGACACTCGCGAGACTCACATTCTGCGGCGCGGCGATTTTCTGCAGCCCGACCGCGCCGTCCAGCCGGGCGTCCCGGCATTTCTGAACCAACTTCCGGCCGGCGCTCCGCTTAATCGTCTGACTTTCGCCAAATGGCTGGTGTCGCGCGATTCGCCCACCACCGCCCGATCCATCGTCAACCGCGTCTGGCAGGCGCATTTCGGCACGGGCATCGTAGCCACGGTGGAGAATCTGGGAACGCAGGCCGAGGCGCCTTCCAACCAGCAACTGCTCGACTGGCTGGCGGTGGAGTTTATGGATTCCGGCTGGAGCCTCAAGAAGCTGCAGCGCCTCATCGTCACGTCTTCGGCGTATCGCCAATCGTCGAACGTTACGCCCGAGCTGCTCGCCAAAGATCCGGACAACCGTCTGATCGCCCGCGGACCGCGCTATCGCGTGGATGCCGAAATTGTGCGCGACATTGCGCTCGCCGCTAGCGGCCTTCTGAATGCGGAAGTGGGCGGCCCGAGCGTGTATCCGCCGGCGCCCGCATTTCTCTTCCAGCCGCCGGCCAGCTATGCGCCCAAAACCTGGGTCACGGCTGAAGGACCGGAACGCTACCGCCGCGCGCTCTACACCTTCCGATTCCGCTCCGTGCCGTACCCGATGCTGCAAGCCTTCGACGCTCCGGCCGGCGAGATGGCCTGCGTCCGCCGGGGCCGCTCCAACACCCCTTTGCAGGCCCTCGCCACGCTGAACGAGGCGCTGTTCGTGGAATCGGCGCAGGCGCTGGCAGCCCGCACTCTGAAGGAGGGCGGCCCGACCGACCGCGAGCGCGTGGCCTATGCATTTCGTTTGTGCACCGCGCGCACGCCCTTGCCGGCCGAAGCGGATGTGCTGTTGCAGTTGCTCTCCAAGGAAGATCGCCGGCTTGCCGATGGCTGGCTCAGCGCTGGCGACATCGCGGGCCTCAAATCGGGAAGGCAGGAAGGGCCGGCGGTGTTGCCGTCGCAATCTACGCCTCGCCAACTGGCCGCGTGGACTGTCATCGCGCGCGTGCTGCTAAACCTGGACGAGACCATCACCGTGGAATAATCCATGAACTGTCAAGACCCACAGCCCGCGAAGATTTGCCGATGTGGGGCCGCTATGTGGGGCAGCCAATCATGGCTGCAGCCGCCTTTCAGGCGGCTTTTGCCCTTTGGCCACTCGTCCACCTATTTCGTGGGCACTGCACTAAGTGGGGCATGCTTTAGCTTGCCCATCCGCCGATCGCCCTGGAATAACCAATGAACTGTCAGGACCACCAATATCGCGGTAGCGACCCTCGCGAAATCACGCGCCGCTGGTTCTTCGAACAATGCGGCGTGGGAGTGGGTGCGGCCGCGCTGGCGCACCTGCTGGCCGAATCGGGCTACGCAGCAACCGGCGCGACAACCAATACAACGGCCGACCCACTGGCCCCCAAGGCCCCGCACTTCGCTCCTAAGGCCAAGCACGTCATCTTCCTGTTCATGGCCGGCGCCCCGAGTCACCTGGAACTCTTCGACTACAAACCGCAGCTCGCCAAATTCGATGGCACTCTGCCGCCGCCCGAATTGCTCAAAGGCTATCGCGCCGCGTTCATCAACCCCAACTCCAAACTGCTCGGACCCAAGTTTCAGTTCCAGCGGTATGGCCGCAGCGGCACGGAAATGTCCGAGTTGCTGCCCTTCACCGGCGAGATCGTGGACGACATCGCCATCGTGAAGTCCATGGTCACGGATGCCTTCAACCACGCGCCCGGCCAGTTGCTGATGAACACCGGAACGATGCTGTTCGGACGGCCCTGCATGGGATCGTGGGCGCTCTACGGGCTGGGGTCGGAGACGCGCGACCTTCCCGGTTTCGTAGTCTTCAGCTCGGGAACCAAGGGACCGAGCGGCGGCGACAGTTTGTGGGGCAGCGGCTTCCTGCCGACGGTCTACCAGGGCGTTGAGTTCCGCACCGGCGGCGACCCCGTGCTGTACCTTTCGAATCCGGCGGGCGTCGATCGCGAGTTGCAGCGCGATTCGCTGGACGCCCTGAAACAGCTGAACGAGATGCGCCTGGGCGTCACCGGCGATCCCGAAGTGGCCACCAGAATCAACTCCTTCGAAATGGCGTTCCGGATGCAAGCCGTAGCGCCGGACCTGATGGATATCGGCAAGGAGTCGAAGGAGACGCTGGAACTCTACGGCGCGGAGCCCGGCAAAGCGTCGTTCGCCAACAACTGCCTGCTGGCTCGGCGCCTGGTGGAAAAAGGCGTTCGCTTCGTGCAGCTATATCACGAGGCATGGGACCAGCACTCGAACCTGGTGAAGGACCTGCGGAAAAACTGCCTCAACACCGATCGCGCCGCCGCCGCGCTGGTCAAGGACCTCAAGCGCCGCGGCTTGCTGGACGAGACGCTGGTGGTGTGGGGCGGCGAGTTCGGCCGCACTCCCATGGTGCAAGGCGGGTCCGATGGCCGCGACCACCATCCCAACGCCTTCACCATGTGGATGGCGGGCGGCGGCATCAAAGCCGGCGCTCGCATCGGTGAGACCGACGAGCTGGGCTTCAACGTGACCCGCGAGCGAGTCCACGTACACGATCTGCATGCCACCATGCTCAAGCTGATGGGCTTCGACCATACGCGGCTCACCTTCAAATATCAGGGCCGCAACTTCCGCCTTACCGATGTCTCCGGCGAGGTGGTCGAATCGTTGATCGCCTGAGCAAGTAGCGCGGGCCCATGGCCTGCGGCGATCGTCGGAACAACGGGCGCGGCCGGCTAAAGTGCGCTGTACTCGGATATCGAGGCGGTCTGACAATTGGAGGGCCGGTCACTAGGATGCCACACCCGAAGCTTCGGAAGATTGCTCACACGGATCTGGCGAACGGCACGGAAATCAAGGGTTAGTATTGATTTGAACCTTACTATAGGTGAGATTAAATTGACCCGCCAGGGTCTTGTTACTCGGCAATATCGGTAGCTAACTGGACATTACCTCTGGGCCGCGAGCACCTCAAGCTGAAATACCTAATAAGGTTATATTCTTCTGCACTCGTGTCCAAAACAGCAG
>PLDF01000452.1 GCA_003135055.1 Bryobacterales bacterium
CCATTCCAACAGACGACAAAAACCGATCGTCTGTCTCACAATCCGACAGGAGGAGTTCCAATATGGATCGCCGTGGATTTACTCAGGCAGCGCTGGCTGCGGCCGCAAGCCCGATCGCCGCGGCCGCACAGGAGGCGTCCTCGCGCGGGAGGACTCTGAACCTCAAGATCACGGGACTCAAGACGTTCGTGGTGAACGCCGGCAGCCTGAACTGGGTATTCTGCAAGGTCTACACTAATGGCGGGCTGGTGGGGCTGGGCGAGGGCTCCGTCACCAGCAAGGAAGCCACGGTCGCGCAGGCCATCATGGAGCACGAGCGATTCCTGATCGGCAAGGACCCGACAGACATCGAGGCGCTTTGGCAATCTATGTTCCGGGTGCCGCGATGGCGCGGCGGACCGATCCTCAACTCGGCGATCAGCGCCGTCGAGATCGCGCTCTGGGACATTTTCGGCCAGGCGATGGGAGTTCCGATCTACAAGCTGATGGGCGGCGCGGCGCGCGACCGCATCCGTATGTACCTGGACGTGGGAGCTACGCCGGACGAGTTCCTGCGCGCGAAGGAACTCGGCTACACTGCGGCTAAGACCACGCCGCTTTCGCCCACTAACAATGTGGTCAAGCCCTCGACCATGATTCGCGAAGGAGTGCGCAAACTTCAGGCGATCCGCAAGGCAGTGGGAGACGATTTCGATATTGCGGTGGACGCCCACGGGCGCTGCACGACAGCTATGGCGATCGACTTCTGCACGCGGGTGGAAGAACTCGACCTGCTTTGGGTGGAGGAGCCGACCCAACTCGAAGACCTGGGCGAGCTGGCCCTGCTGCGCGAGAAGACTAAGACTCATCTGGCGACCGGCGAGCGTTCCTTCACCAAGTACGGTTTCGCCGACTTCTGCTCGCGCCATCTGGTGGATTACATTCAGCCGGATGTGTGCCACGCCGGCGGCATTCTGGAGCTGAAAAAGATCGGCGTGCTGGCCGAGACTTACCGCGTGAACCTGGCGCCGCACAATCCGCAGAGCCACGTCAGCACGATGGCATCGCTGCACGTGGATGCCACCACGCCCAGCGCGGCGATTCAGGAGTACACTCTGAACCGCACCGAGTGGGTTGAGGAGTTATTCGGGGGCAGCGGGCCGGCGATCAAAGAGGGCTACGCGGATCTGCCGAGCCGGCCGGGGCTGGGAGTCACGTTGAACGAAAAGATAGCGGCGGCGCATCCTTATAAGGCCACCAACCGGCCGGAATATAAGTTCGGCGATGGGTCGGCCGCGGACCAATAGGGGCGGGGATAAGGGCGGCCTATGGGCTAGCTGCAATACCGTTCACTTAGCGCTTCCTATAGCACTAGCCTGCGGTCTGGGCTCACTCGAAGCGCGTTCACACGGAGTGTGAACGCTGGTCGCATGAGTGCGTGCGCCACGGTTTCATATCACAGAGAGAGACGGAAGTGCGGGAGGCCATGGGGCTGGGCCACGGCTTACTTCCAATCGATAGGTCCCTTGGCGAAGCGATACCACAACTGTCCGAGTAACTGCGCGTTGCCCTTCGCCAGATAGTCGTACGCGTCGTCCCACTCCTTACCTTGCTTCCAGCCGGTTTGCGTCAGGGTCACATGCGTTTCCGCGCCGGCGGCTTCGAATTCGAAGAGCGCCCTGGTGCGCTCGCTGCGCACGGTGGAAAACTGCTCCGGCGCCATGGCTCGCATCTCAACGCTGCGTAGCGGGGCGAAGGCGACAATTGCGCCGCCTCCGGTCTTGCCGCCCGGATAGTGCGCCGTCCATTCGCCGCCTGGGCGCAGATCGACCGTGCAGTCCGACCAGAGCCACGTATTCAGACCGGGGCCAGTCGTAAATGCAGTCCAGACATCGTCTAACTTCGCGGGGACTGTCACCTCAATCTTGAGGGCCTTTTCGGGTTTTTCGAGGCGTGTTACCTTTACCGGCGCGGCTGGCTGATCGGCGGCGAATAGAAGCGGAGCGATCAACAGCCCCGCGAGAGCGATTCGATGTTGCATGAGTTTTCTCCTTTTGCAGATATTCGAAGTAATTGCGTAAGTGGGTTACCGACTGGTCGAACGGCCCAATCCGGCGATAGGACCGGGATTGCATGACTCCGCCTTCCATGGCGGTAAGAACAAAGACGGCCAGGCCGTCAAGATCGCATCCGGGCGGAAAGCGCTCGCGCGCCTGTTCCAGGAAGCCGCGGATGGCTCCGGTCCACGCCGAAAAGTTGGCGGCGATGCGCTTATGCGCGGGCAGATTTTCAGCCTCGATTTCGAGAGCCAGACGCCCGATGGGGCAACCGTACCGGTTTCCGGTGGCCAGAAGACGCTCGCGGTAGCCCTGAAGAATGGCGAAGATGCGCGCCAGCGGATCGGCGAACGCGGCTTCAGCCGGCTGCACGATGACTGGATGCAGGCCTTCCCGGTAACTATCGAGCAGGGCGAGCAGCAAGGCTTCCTTACTATCGAAGAAGTGATAAAAGCTGCCGCTATTGGCCTGCGCCCGGTCGAGCAATTCGGCCATACCGGTGGCCGCGAAGCCCTTTTCCCAGAATAGATGGCGGGCGGCTTCGAGCAATCGGGCCTTGGTGGATGGGGTTTCGGGCTTCACTTGCGGCTCGCGTTTCACTTGAATGATCGTTCAAGTAGAGCACGAGGGAGAGGCTTTGGTCAAGGGCAAATTTGTGGTTCGCGAGGTGGGACGGACAATCGTTTTTTGTCGTCTGTTGCTGGATCCTCGACGAAACATGACAGGCTCGAAAAACCCCGGCCTTCCGGCCGGTTGGCAAGCTGAAGCGTGCCCCACCTTAGGCGGCCCTCGGTAACAGACGACATAAAGCGATCGTCTGTCCTACCATGCACCACCTCGGCGACAGGCCAGAAGGCCTGTCGTACATTAACGGGGGTCGGGTTTTACGATCAGGACTTGCGTGTAGGCTTGGCCGCCTGCGGTCAGCCTCACCGTGTAAGTCCCCGGCGGCATCCACGGGCCCTCGCTGCATGGCGTATCCATATAGATAGCCGAAATCGGGCAGCCGCCGCGGCCACCGCGGCCTGCGCCGGTTGCGTGCAGGTCCCACACGAAACGGTGCATCCCGGCAGTGGCGGATAACGGCTGGAACGGACGCACCCAATATTGCGGGACGTTGAGATTCGGATCGGGCGCCGGAGCCTTGTCGGCCGCCGAATGCCGCCTCAGCAGTTTGCCGGCTGCATCGAGAATCTCCAGCGTCACGGGCCCGTCCGCTCTGAGGTAGTAGTACAAGATTGCCCCGTCCGGCGGATTCTTGCCCGCCGGTTCCTCGGGCGGCAGCGGCGTATCGGTATTGGCGTCGCGATCCAAACGGTATGCCGGACTGGGCGCGAACAGGTGCGCCGGCGCCGCGGCGATTTCCGGCGCCAACTGCCGTAGCGGCGCGAGGTCGTCGAGAATCCAGAAGCTACGCCCGTGCGTGCCCACTACCACGTCGTTCCCGTGGATCACCAGGTCGCGGATGGACGTCGCGGGCATGTTCAGTCGCAGAGGCTGCCAATTGTCGCCGTCGTCGATCGAGAAATATGTTGCGATCTCCGTTCCCGCGAATAGCAGCCCCTTGCGCACCGGGTCTTCGCGCACGGTGTTGACCGGGCCATCGGGTAAGCCGCGCACAGTCTCTTTCCATGTGGCGCCGGCATCGTGCGTGCGGAAGATATGCGGCTTCATGTCGTCGATGCGCAGGCCGTTGATGGCGACATAGACGCTGTTATCGTCGAAGTGCGAAGCGTCGAGCTGCGCTACTTTGCTCCACAAAGTAATCGCTTTCGGCGTCACGTTCTTCCATGTCTTGCCGCCATCGTGAGTCAGGTGGATCAAGCCATCGTCAGTACCGGCCCAGACGGTATCCACGTTCAGGCGCGAAGGCGCGATGGAGTACACCACGCCGCGGCGCGTGGCTTGCTTCTTCGCGTCGTCGGCATAAGAGGCTACGCTCGGGGGCAGGGCGTAGGTTTCGCGCGAAAGGTCGGGACTGATGGCTTCCCAGGAACGGCCGCCGTTCGTAGTCTTCACCACCATCTGCATGCCGATATACAGAATGTGCGGATCGACTTCGGAAAACAGCAGCGGCGCAGTGCGCAGGTTGCGGTAAGCGACGCCTGCGGGCGGACGCAGCGGCAGATGCTCCACTTCGCCAGTGACCCGGTTATAACGGCTCACCTCGCCGCGTCCGCCGCCGTAAACAATGTTGGGGTTGAGCGGATCGGGCGCCACGTACGCATATTCCTCGGCGCCCACGGGATGCCATTCGCGGAACGTGATCTGCCCGTCGTTGCCGCGGCTCGACGTGCCCACCGAACCGCTCTCCTGCTGGCCGCCGTAGACGTTGTAGGGGAATTGATTGTCCGTACTGACGTGGTAGAACTGCGCGGTGGGCTGGTTATACCAGGAACTCCAGGTGCGGCCATAGTTCACGCTGATGGTGGCGCCCTGGTCCAAGGCCAGCGCGATGATGTTCGGGTTGTTAGGGTTGATCCAAACAGTGTGATAGTCGTCGCCGCCGGGCGCGCCCTTAATCGCGGTGTAAGTCACTCCGCCGTCGGTGGAGCGGTAAGTGGACGTGTTAGTCACGTAGATTATGTCGCGGTTCTTAGGGTCGGCGCGCACGCAGGCGAAATCCGATCCGCGGCCGTAGATGCGGTTCTCGCCGTTGACGCGCTTCCAAGTGGCGCCGGCGTCGTCGGAGCGGTACATGCCGCCCGCCTGCCCGCGCGCTTCCACCAGCGCGTAGATGCGATTCGGGTCGCTGGGCGCCACGCCGATGCCGATGCGGCCCAGGCCGCCATTTTCGAACGTCGGCAGGCCGCCGGTGAGCTGGCTCCAATGGTCGCCGCCATCGGTGGATTTGAAGAGGCCGCTATTGGGTCCGCTGAACGCGCCGTTTTCCCACGGCCCTTGCTGCGCCTGCCACAGCACGGCGTAGACGGTCTGCGGATTGCGAGGGTCAAACGCAAGATCGATGCCACCGGTGCGGTCGTCCTTATGTAGAACGGACTGAAACGTCGCGCCGCCGTCGGTGGAGCGGTAGATGCCGCGCTCGGCGTTCGGGCCGTAGGGATGCCCCAACACGGCCACGAACAGCCGGTTGGGGTTGCGCGGATCGACGAGAATCGCCGGGATTTGCTGACCGTCGCGGAGTCCGAGATGGCGCCAGGTCTTGCCCGCGTCGGTGGATTTGTACATGCCGTCGCCCACGGAAAGGTCGGGCCGCTGCAAGCCCTCGCCGCTGCCGACATAGACCGTGTTCGGGTCGGACGGCGCGACCGCAACGGCGCCAATGGAGCCGGTGGGTTGATCGTCGAAAATGGGGTTCCAGGTGCGGCCGGCGTCGTCGGTCTTCCAGACGCCGCCGTTATTGACGCCGATGTAGAAGACGTTGGGCTGATCGGCGACGCCGGCGAGGCCCACGGTGCGGCCGCCGCGGAACGGGCCGATCATCCGCCACTCGAGGCCGGAGTAGAGACTGGGCGCAATGGTTTGGGCGGAAAGCAGGGAAAGGGCGATAAGTGGCAAGAGGCATCGGTGCATAGGTGAAAGCATAGCAAAGCGGCACAGGAGGCCTGGTTTCTTGCCACCCCAGCAACAGGCCAGGAGGCCTGTCGTACGGCCTTGTGGCAGCCGGCGCGATTGCCGCCCAACCAACCCGCCGCAACGCCTCGTGCAGCAGCGATTTCAGGTAGGTCCGGACGGACGATTGACCGAAGCCGCCGTACGGGAAGACAGCCAGAACGTCGGCGCGTCGCAACAAGGCATCGGCTGAGATAGGCGGCCTCGCCAGTTACCGCGGGTTCATGAGGCGGCCGATGAAGAGGACCTCTCCGGTGCGCGTGCCGCGGATCAGGAAGAGGAACGGGTGATCGGCGCGGAAGACAACGAGCGGTTCGGGCCTGTGATAGCCGGTGGCGGGACGCATTTTGATAGCGGTGGCGGCGGCGGCTTCGGTTCCCTGCTCTGAAACATCGACGAAAGCCTTGTGGACCACCTCGGAGATCTTGAGAGGTGCCGGTGCGATGCCTGAAAAGTCGGCCGTGTTAGTGAAGGCTGTAGGCATGCCCATCGTCGAGAGCCCCTTGCGGAGGGAGAATTCCGATTCGGCGCGAAACTTCGGCAGGCTCACCTGCACGTTCCGAATGGCGACGTTGCCGAGCCAGCCGGTCAGGCTCTCCAGTGTCAGCGATTTCTCGAGATCGGGAAGGCCGGTGGGGATCTTCGGAAGCAGGACGTCGAAGGCGATTCCAGTGCCGGCGTAGCGCATTTCCAGGATCTGCGCGGACGGTGTTTCGGTGTAGGCGAAGCGCGCGGTCTGGTTCATGAAGTTGGCCTGGGTGGCGCCGCCGGCCGGCAGGGTGAAAGGCGCGGGCTGGGTGAGCGAGCTGACGAACGGAGCCTGCCACTTGCCGTAGAAGTAGATAGCGCTGGTGAGGACAAGGCGGGTCTGGGCGTCGAGTGAGCCCGCCGGAAGCAGGTCTTTGATCTTCTCATTGGTGTGCTGTTCGGCCCAGCGGTTGATCTGGGATCGCGCGGCATCGGGATTGGCAATGAAATCGAGCGGCGTCAGCGGGGCTTGGTAATTGTTGGCGAGCGTGTTCTCAAAGGTCGGCTGGATGGCGAATCCTTTTTGCACCCAGAGTCCGTTCGCGGTGTGCAGTTCGTTGCCTCCGGCGTTGCCGGCCTGGGCGATGCCGGCGAGCATGGCTCCAAGGGCTGCATCGTAGGTGGAGTCGTAATGGACGTGAAGGACGGATTGGATTTCCCCGGCGGTCTGGCCGCGGGCGCCGGCAAGCGCCATGGAGAGCGCAGTGGCAATATTGAAGGGGGAGAGGATCAGGTTTCCATTGCCTCCGGTGAGTTGTTTATAGCAGTCGATGGTGAAGGCGTTCATCGCGGGCGTTATACGGGAGTCGGCGGCCGGCAGCGCGGCGGTGAGCAGGATGGGCAGAACGAAGCGTTTCATTGGGGCCCTCTCACACATAGTGTCACAATTCCGGCGATCCACTTCCGGGACGGCGGAGCATGTGGCGGCGAACAAGGTAGCTCGAAGCATCTTCAATGGCTTGGGCGGAGAGCAGGGACAGGGTGACAAGTGGCAGGAGGCATCGACGCATAGGTGAAAGCATAGCAAAGCGGCACAGGAGGCCTGGTTTCTTGCCACCCCAGCGACAGGCCAGGAGGCCTGTCGTACGGCCCGCATAAACAGGAGTCGCGCCGCGCGCGGCGTTCTGGTATACGATGCCGCCCTTCATCACAAATACAAACGCGCCGAACTGCCGTGATGTCCTTAAACGGATCCCCATCGAGAGCTTGCCGCGGCTCCGGCGCCGCGACGAGCCCGCGCCCAACCCGCAGCTCCGTCGCCGCAGCAATACCGCGGCTCCGACCCAGACGGACGGCGGCGTTTTGCAGGCTTACAATGTGAGCGTGCCCAGCGATGCCGAATTTAGAAGGCTATCGATCCTTCCGTATTCATCGCCTGGGCGCCGATCGTTTTCCCGGCAAACTTCCTCTGGCTCGGGAGGAGCCCGATATGCAATGTCCTAAGTGCGGTCTGTTCAATCCGGATACAGCCTTGCGGTGCGACTGCGGTTTCGATTTTGCTTCCGGCAGAATGAAAGGCAGCTTGTTAAGCACTCGAGAGCTAAGAAGGGCGGCAGAGGCTCCGAGGGTGGGATACGTGCCTTTCTGGTGGCTTCGCCTATTACTAGATTTGGCGGCGGCGGCACACGATCGCTGGAGCGGCGCGGGACGACGGCGGCGACGAATGGAGGACGCTTACCGCTTACGGGATCGAGACACCGGCCAGCCCAGGTAAGATTCGAACGCGTGGCCTTCTCGCCCGCGTCTTACGCGGCGAGCCACTGCGTTGCTCGACTACCAGGCACACGAGGCAAGCACACGAGGCCGCTTTCGATGTCCGGATCTTGTTTGAAGGTTGCGACCCTTCCAGTGGCCGGGTCCGCCAGGCCTACGGGCCGCGGGCATCGAATTGCCGATGATGCTGGAGAAAATGTGGCGGCAAGCGCGCGCCGGTTGGCCGGGGGGCACGCTGAAGACGCGATGGAGTTCACGCAGCGTCTGTGTCGAAGATGCCTCGAAGATCGAAGGACCTCACTTACCAGATCGATGGTCCCGTTAACGAGTTCGATAGCGCCAAGAAGCACGAGAGAGAAAAGGAACGCCTGACCCTGAAGCCGAGTTGGCTGCGCGGGCCGCGCGCCTTGACACCTACTACACCTGCTTTGCCTTGATTGACATCGCACTTGAGATTTGATATAAGTTACTGGAACTTATTGCAACGTATATTGCATATTATGCACCGTGCGGTGCGGGGGTCCAGGGAGGACCGAAATGCGCGCCGGAATCGTCCTGTTAGTTCGGGCCGGCAAAGTAACTGCCCGTTACGATTGGGGCCCAGGCGTTGAGCGCTATCAACGGCAGCCTCAGCGACCAGCCCGGCGCGGTTGTCGCCAGAGCCGAAGCGACCGCCATCGATACCGAGGCAAATGGCTACAGCGGGCTGGCGCCAATCGCCGGTCCAGCTTCGTTGGGTTACAGGAATACGACCAAGCTCTCTACAAACAGCTTATGGAGCAACCCATGGCGCAAACCACGCTAGTCAGGGTGCGTTGGACGCAATCGCCTAATCTCCGGCCGGAAAGAGGCAATCCGTGGCTCGACCACGATAAAGAACACCGCAGTGACTCATAGAAGCTCCCGGAGACTCCGAGAGGCGTAGAAGGACTTGATCATGAACGTTTCTTTTCGAATCTTGACTGCAACGTTGGCCATACCGCTGTCGGCGTCATGCGCTTTTGCGCAGCAGCGGCTCTCGGAAAGTACCGGCCTCAACCTGTTCCAGAACAACTGCACGAGCTGCCATGGAGTTACTCCGGTCGAACACGCTCCCACCGAGGCCACAATCAAGACCATGTCTCCCGAGGCGATCTTCGAAGCCATTACCACCGGTTTAATGAAAAATATGGCGGCGAGTCTCAACGATAACGACAAGCGTTTGCTCGCCGAGTATTTGGGAGGCCGAAAGCTCGACAAGGAAGACGCCGGAGATGCAAAGAACATGCCCAACGTTTGCTCCAGCCATCCGCCGGTGCGAGACTTGAGCGCTCCCTCATGGAACGGATGGGGCGATCTCTCAAATACGCGCTTCCAAGGCGCGAAGGACGCGGGTCTGACGGCCGGCAAAGTGTCGCGGCTGCAACTCAAATGGGCCTTCGGATTCCCCGGAGCGACGGCCCTCTATGGACAGACGATCGTGGATGGAAGAGTCTTCGTCAGCAGCAATGCGGGTTACGTTTATGCGCTTGACGCCGCGACCGGCTGTATCCACTGGTCCTTCAAATCGCCGGCGGTGGTTCGCAGCGGCATCACGATCGGGCCGCTGAAGCCGGGTTCTGCCAGAATCGCCGCCTTCTTCGGCGACATCCGCGGATTTGCGTACGCGCTCGACGCCTCCACCGGCGCATTGATCTGGAGAGCCGCCGCCGACAATCATCCGCTTGCCCGAGTCACCGGTAACCCCAGACTATACCAGGGGCGGCTTTATGTGCCGCTCGCCTCGCTCGAGGAAGACGAATCGCGCACTCCACAACATATTTGCTGCACCTTCAGGGGCGCGGTTACGGCGTTCGATTCGGAGACCGGCCATCAAGTCTGGAAGAGTTACACGATTCCGCAGGAGCCGAAAGTAATCAAAAGGAATTCCGTGGGCGTGGACTACATGGGCCCGTCCGGCGCCGGGATCTGGACCACGCCCATTGTCGACACCAAGCGGAGAGCATTATATTTCGGGACCGGGAACAGCTTTTCCGAGCCGGCGACGACCTCTGACTCGATCATGGCGATGGACATGGACACGGGCAAGATCCTCTGGTGGCGGCAGGCGTTGGCGAACGATATATGGCATGGAGGCTGCGCCCAGACCGTTCCCGGGCGGCCGCCAGCCGCGAACCAAGGCGGGCGAGGCCGCGGCGGGAACCAGCCTCCGTATCCCGCCGACAATTGCGTGGATAAAACCGGGCCGGACTGGGACTACGCCGCATCTCCCAATTTGGCGACGCTGCCGGATGGACGCACCGTCATCATCGCCTCGCCCAAGCAAGCGCTGGTTCGGGCGCTCGATCCCGACAAAAACGGAGCCACGATCTGGGAACAGGATATCGCCCGAGGGATCGGCGGCGGCGGCGGAGAGACTGTCTTCGGCGGCGCAACCGACGGGCAGACAATATATTTCGGATTGCATCTTGGCAACGGGCTGGTCGCCATGGACTTGGCGACCGGGGTCGAAAAGTGGTTCAAGCCGTTGCAAAGTCCGGAAGCCATGGCCACGCATCACGGTATTGTCGCAGCCGTCAGCGTGATCCCGGGAGTCTTCTTCGCGGCGGGTATGGATGGCATACTTCGAGCGGTTTCCCCTACGGATGGAAGTCCCATCTGGGAATTTAATACGGCTCAGGAATTCAAGACCGTGAACGGCGTAGCGGCCAAGGGCGGATCCATCGGAGCGGGCGGCCCTTCGATAGCCAATGGCATGGTCTTTGTCGGCTCCGGATATGTCGGATTCCAGAATGGGGTTCCGGGCAACGTACTGCTTGCCTTCGCTCCGGCGTTTTAGAAACCAGCGTGGACTGCCAGAGTCCCGGTTTTCCTTCCGCGGTTAGCTTGCCAGGAATCGGCATCGGCGCTCCCGCCAGCCGTGAGCAACTGCTTCGAGAGACCGATCTCCGGCTTAAGGAGTGGATCATGAAGAACTGCACTATCGCGATGGGAAAGACCGTCAGTGTGGCTTTGCTGGGTTTGGCCGCCGGATTTCTGCCGGCGTCCGACTTTCCCAACGCGGAAATTACCAACGGCAAGATCCGGGCGAAGGTCTATTTGCCCGATCGGAATAGCGGTTTTTACCGCTCCACGCGGTTTGACTGGTCGGGAGTCATCGGCAGCCTGACTTACAAAGGGCACGAATTCTACGGAGCATGGTTCCAGAAGATCGATGCCGCTGTTTATGACTTCAACTACGACGATCGGGGCGTCGTCTCCGCGCCCTTTACGGCGATGGTCGGTCCCGGCGAGGAGTTCAACACGGACGGAAGGCTCTGGGATTCGACGAGGCGAAGGCTGGCGGGACGTTCGTCAAGATTGGCGTAGGCGTGCTTCGTAAGCCGGACGACAGCAGGTACGATCACTCCAAGACTTACGAGATCGTCGACCCCGGTAAGTGGACTGTCAAGAAAAGCCGCGATTCCGTAGAATTTACGCACGTACTGACCGATTCGGCCAGCGGTTATGGCTACGTCTACAAGAAGACCGTGCGCCTGATCAAAGATAAGCCGGAAATGGCACTGGAGCACAGTCTTAAAAACACGGGAACCCAACCGATAAAGAGTACCGTCTACGATCACAACTTTCCGGACTGGACAAGCGGGCTCCAGGGCCGGACTATTCCATTACTTTTCCGTTCCGGATCGAATCGCCGCGGCCTCCCAATAAGGAACTTGCGGAAATCCGCGGTAACCAGTTGGCGTATCTGAAGACGCTGGAGAATAAGGATCGCGTGACGGCCACTATACGCGGATTTGGAGATACCGCCAAAGATTACGATATCCGGGTCGACAACAACAAGGTAGGCGCCGGCTTCGAAGTGACGGGAGACCGTCCGCTATCGAACGTGGCCTTCTGGTCGATCCGGACAGCGCTCGCCGTACAGCCTTACATCGCGATGTCGATCGATCCCGGCAGTGACTTTACCTGGAATCTTACGTACACCTATTACACTCTTTCGGAAAAGACAAAGTAAGTATGCGCGAAGGTAGGCGGCTGCCTCAAGGGCCAGGCCGCCGCTTCCCCCACCGGAGGACATTCCGGAAGCGGCTTAGAGGGACGGACGGGTGCGCAGCCCACAGGCCGCGCCACTTATGGAGGCGAACATTGGTACGCTCTCCGTATGGAGAATTTGAGCGGCAAAGTGGCCCTTGTCACCGGCGCCAGCAGAGGGATCGGCCGCGCCATCGCTTTGGCGCTTGCCAAGGTCGGCGCGGATGTGGGAATCAATTTTCTGAACTGCGCGGAGGACGCGGAGACCGCGGCCGAAGAGGTTCGCGGATACGGCTGCCGGGGCGGCATTTTTCAGGCCGACGTTTCCATCGCGAGCGGCGTGCAGCGGCTCATCCGCGGAGTTGAAGAGCAATTTGGCGGAATCGACGTGTTGGTGAACAACGCGGGGATCGCCAGTCCTCGGCGGATTGAGGAGATAACGGAAGACGACTGGGACAGGACGATCGCGGTCAACCTTAAGTCCTGTTTTCTGGCGACGCAGGCGGCATTGCCCGGAATGCGTGCACGCCGCTGGGGGCGGATCGTTAACTTATCCTCCGTGGCGGCGCAAACCGGCGGAGTCATCGGCCCGCATTATGCCGCCTCAAAAGCCGGCTTGATCGGCCTGACACGGTCCTACGCTCAACGGTTGGCCAGGGAGGGCGTCACCGTCAATGCCATCGCTCCCGCGCTTATAGAGACAGAGATGGTCACTTCCAACCCGAACGCCCGGCCCGATCTTATTCCGATGGGGCGTTTCGGATTACCTATCGAAGTTGCACAAGCGGCCGTCATGCTGACACTAAACGGCTACATCACGGGACAGACAATCAACGTAAATGGCGGATGGTACATGAACTAGCTCGAGCGCCGTCGTTTTATGCAGCGGAGATTGCGTGCGCGGCCGAACCCAGCCCAACCTACTCCCAGGAATTCAACACTCTGGGAGTTTCTGTTAAGCGGTGATGCCGTGTGTCTGCCGGGCATGGTTTATGTTCGCTCCCCGACGCCCAGCACGTCGCGCCACTCCGCCAGTTATCCCGCGCCACTTTGCTACGGTTTCCCCAGTGAGCACAAAGGATCTCCCAACACCACGCCCATCCAGCTCAAGTAAGGCAAACCCATGTAGAAGCTATCCGCCAGGTTGCGGCCATCAAAGTAGGCCGGCAGCACATACTCCGGCCGCGCGCACGATATGAGATAAGGCTCGTACACGTTGCCCGACGCGCCCGACGCGCCCTCGTGGATGAAGTCCGCCGAGAGACTCTGCTCCGACCCGCCAAAACTCTTCCCGCTACTGATATTCCAGTCGTCCGGAGGCCGTTTGAATGTGCGCGCGTTGGTGGAAACAAAATCCGTCGCGATGGCTCCCGGCAGCCACTCGAAGCGCAGCCAGCGTTGTTTGCGATTGACGTCGTTCGATCCCCACGAGGCGTAAGCAATCACGTCTTTCTCTCCATAGAGCACCTTGGGCGTCAGATCGAGCACCACGCGCGTGGGCGGCAATAGCAGCGCCGCCGTGCGCAACCATCCGTTGCCGTCGCCGCCCACCGCATTCGGAGCGTCGATCACGAACTTGCCGCGGTTCTTCGCCGCCAGCCCGCGGTCGATCATCGCTTTGACGTCCGTAAAGTCGTAAGCCGCCAGCCGCGTCACCATGTAGATAGGAAACTGCGGATGCCGGAACGGTTCGTCGCGAATGCCGAAAAACGGGTTATGGATCATCCCGGCGCGCTCAAACTTCTTGCCATGGAGCTTGGAATACAGCAGCGCCAGCTCCGAATCCACCGAACCGCGATCCGCCATCAACCCGCCCGCCGCGCCGTCGATTTTCAGCGGCACGCCGAGCGTGGTTACGATGTATAGAGCCTTCTCTTCCAGCTTTGCCTTCTTGAGACAATCGCCGACAGGCCCTTCGATTTCGCGCTGGTACGTATTCCACTCCACCTCTTCGCTAGAGGTTGTGGAGAGCCAACACACGTTTGAGACTGGAATATTACGCCGCGGCCGGTAGTAGTCTACGATCTGGCGCGAGACCGGATCTTTGGCGTTACCCACCAGCAGAACCTGCTCGCCGGGCGTTGGCGCTGGCTGGGCGCAGAGCGGCAGAAAGGCTGCAAACAGCAGCGAAAACCGGATCACTCCCGATAGTATCAGCAAGGAGCTCCTGGGTTACGGCGGAGTTACCGCGGGGTTAGGGGTGCGGCGAGTCCGCCCGTTCCGGACGGCTGCGTTTCTGCGACGATTCCACTAGATCGGCCGCACCACCCCGGGCCTTTGCTACAATACTTACCGCACCCCCTTGGGCCGGGGGAAATTCATTATTTCTATCCTGCCGATTCATAAATCAACTGGCGACGGCGTGCTATGGACTTTGACCAACTCCACACTTTCCTGGAAATCGTCCGGCTAAAGAGTTTCTCCAAGGCCGCCCAGACGTGTTTCCGCACGCAACCCGCCATCAGCGCCCAGGTCCGCCAGATTGAGCAGGAACTCCGCGCCGATCTCTTCGAGCGCTTCGGCAGCCGCATTTCCCTCACCACGGCCGGCAAGATCTTTGCCGAGTACGCCGCGCAAATGCTCGACCTCCGCCGCCAGGCCCAGAATGCCATCGCCGAGCTCGAAAATAACCCGCGCGGCGAGCTGGTCATCGCAGCCAACGAGGCCACCTGCATCTACCTGCTGCCGCGCGTCTTCTCCGAATACCGCCGCCTCTTCCCCGCCGTGCAGCTCGACGTCGACCGCTCTTACGGTTCGCGCGTCGTCGAAGCGGTTATGGATAATTCCGCCGATTTTGGGCTGACGCAGCTCCCGGTGGACGAAAAGCGCCTGCAGGTGGCCGACGTGCACCGCGACGAAGTTCGCCTCATCGTTCCGGCCGGTCATCCCCTGGCCGCCTGCAAAACCGTTTCGCCGCAGCGCCTTGTCGAATATTTCCTGCTGCTTCCCAAACAAGGCAAAACGCGCACTCGTCTCGATCTTTGGCTTGAGCCGGTGGAGGATGAAATCCGCATCTCCATGGAGCTCGATTCCACCGAGATGATGAAGCGCTTCGTGATGGCCGGCCTGGGATTGAGTTTCCTTGCCGTTTCCAACTGCCAGGAAGAGATTGCCGCCGGCAAGCTGCAGGCCATTCCTCTGGCGCCCGAACCCATGGTGCGGCGGCTTGGCCTCATTTACCGCAAAGACAAGGCGCTTTCGAAAGCGGCGCTAGGTTTTATCCAGGTTGTGCTCGATAATGTGGGAGAGGACTCCGCTGGAGCCCGAAAGCCGAAGGTACTCGCCCAATGACCTGCGCCCGCTGCCGGAAGAAGATCGCCGATGAAGCCGTCCGTTGCCCCTACTGCGGCGAAGCCAACCGCGTAGGCTCGGGCGTGATCCAGACCTCCATCGTGCTGATCTCGGCCGGTGGAAGCGATCGGATTTACCGCACCGTGGAAGAGGTGCCGGTGCGGCTGCGCAACAAGCTGCTGCGATCAACCAATGGCGCCAACTCCGCCACGATCCTCATCGCCGACCGCCGCGGCCGCAAGGAAGTGGCCAAGGCCATGCGTACTTTGCCCGGCCCCACGCGGCGCCGCTTGATCCGCTCTGCTCTGGATTCCGGCGCGACCTCCGCCGCCCGCTGGCTCACGCCACGCCGGAAGCGCGCGGTGTTGGCGGTGATGACGCTGCTGGTGCTGCTGATCATCGGGCTGGTTTTCAGCGTGCGTCCGTTGTCCGGCGTACACTAGAATCGCATGGCGGCCGCGCTCGACTGCGGCGCGAGGGGCGGATTAGGATTAGGAACCGCCGCCGAGCGCTAAAGAGCGGCTCGGGACAGCGCAGGCCATGGGCCCGCGCCACTGCTGAGGTCCTTAACCTGGCATATCCTTCCTGACCACGGCGCGCGGGAACCGGTTATCCCAAGCGGTCCGGAAGTACAGCCGGAAGAGCATCGGGACGCAGCGCAGCACGAATGCGAATGACCGGTGGTACTCTCGCCGCTGGCTCAGCAGCTCCAGCAGCGTCGCGCTTCGACCCAGACGGGAGTTGAAGAACTCAACTTCTTCGTTGAGGGGAGCGGTCTTCAGGCGATAGCAGAAGTAGCAGCTGTGCAGTGAGTGCTTAAGCGCGCCCATCGCATACCTGGTCGCGTCCGGGAGCAACGGAAACGCTTCGGCGCTCAACAGAATCAAGCCAGCCAAACCGAAAAGCGATTTGAACACGTCGAGACGCCGGATGGCAGGCAACGGTACAAGGGGCAGCAGCTCCTCGCCCCAGAAGGTCTTAGCCGAAACAATCACGCTGGCAAGAACGATGCGGTCGACGAACAGTTTCTCGGCTGCCCGCAGGCCCAAGACCCGCGCCACGTCTCCCGAAAGCAGGTCGCCTCGGGTGCAGACAAAGCAAGAGTGCGCGTCGCCGCCGGCGTGCTCGGCGAACCTCTCCAGCGGATTCTTGGAACGGCTCGCCGGCAATCGAAGGCCGTGCGCGATCTCGAGGTCCGATACCGCCCCGCGAAAGCGGCGTCGATCCTCCGCGGTCGCGCCATCGGGGAGCACGATGATGAGATCCACGTCGGACGACTCGGAAAAGCGCCGCTCGCCGCACTACCGAAGAGAATCACGCTGACCAGCGAGCTCACGCCACACGAGTGCAGTTGCGCGACTGCATCAAGGTACTGCCGGGCGCGGCTGGACGGCTGGCCATCTTCCGCTTTCAGCCCATCCTTAGTGCGCGAGACTGCCTGGGCTAACTTCTGGTCTGGTCTGTCCATACTGCGATCGTGCTTCCCGGCTCATGTATCGGAACCAATATCACACATTCAATGAATACGTCCAATGCGGGCAGTCGACGGAGTCGACGGCATCGAACAATTCCTGATTCGTTGCCCCGCCGGCCGCGTATAGCCCGGAAGATCCTTCCCAACGGTGCAGCGGCGATCAATGTCTGCCGGCGCCGTCGGAAGCGGGCGATCGGGGATTATCCGCCACCTGCCGGCTACCCCCGGAGCAATCGCCGGCCGGTCCCCGCGAGCCGCCGGCGTTCCAGCCGAGCGAACATTGCGCCGGATTATCGGAAGCCGCACGGTGCGTTGTTTCTCGATCGTAGCCGCATCAAACAAGAGAATACGGGCCACGCACGACACAATCGCGAAGCCGGTTTCAGGCTGAACGGGGCGGTCGCACCGTGGCGAAAATTCCTCGTGGCGGGCCTGCGAAAAAAGGTCTTGATTCGCCCGGTCAATAGTGGTACAAGTTGTAGCATGACAAGGTTGAAAACATCGGGTTCCCCGGTGCGCACGCCCTTCACCGAGCTCGAGAACCGGATCATGGCTGCCATCTGGACCGGCGGACCTTCGTCGGTGGAGGCGGTCCACCTGACGGTATCCCGCAAGCACAAGCTGAAGGAAACCAGTGTGCGCACGCTGCTGCGCCGGCTCGAGCAGAAGGGCTTCTTACGCCATGAGGTGGAAGGCCGCGCATTCATCTACCGGGCCGTTGAGCCGGCGCGCGGCCATGCGGCGCGCGCGGTCAGGCAGATTATCGACCATCTCTGCCAGGGCTCCGTAGAAGAACTGGTGACGGGCATGGTGGATGCGAAGGTGCTTTCGAACCGCGAGCTGGACCAGCTTGCGCAGTTCGTCGAGATGCGGGAGCGGAAAGGCAAGTAAATGGAACGTTCGATTCCGGAGTGGTCTCTTCGAGCTTTGCTGCTGGTGGTTGGGACGGGCCTGGTCGTAAGCAGTCTGCGCGTACGCGTGGCTTCGGCGCTGCACCGCGCGTGGACCGCCGCGATGGTAGCGATGTTGCTGCTGCCTCTCTGGACTGAATGGGGACCCTCGGTGACAGTGCCCGTTCTGCCTGCTGTGCGTGAGCGTGCAGCGCGGCCCGAGATCCCGTTGGAGGCCGAAACGCTCCGAGCGGGTGTGTCTCAAGCGGCAGTCGCGGCGCCATTTCGACCGGCTCCCCGGTCGCCCGGCCCGGACTGGCAACAGATTCTGCTCGCCGTCTATCTGGGTGGAATCGTCGTGATGCTGTCGCGGCTGATCCGGGGTACGCTGCAAGTTCGCTCCCTCATGCGCGGTGTGCGCCAAGCCGAAGGCTTCGTTACCAGTCCGCTCTGCGCCGCACCGGTTACCATGGGCTGGCTGCGGCCTGTCCTGTGTCTTCCGGATTGCTGGCGAATATGGCCCGCCGCCAAGCTGGAAGCGGTTTTGATCCATGAGCGCGAACATGCGCGCCGCCGCGATCCGCTGGTGCAGTGGCTGGCGCTGCTGAACCGTTGCGTCTTTTGGTTCCATCCGCTGGCCTGGTGGCTTGAGCGGAAGCTCGCGGCGCTTGCCGAAGAGGCCTGCGACGGCGCGGTGCTCGCCGGGGGCCACGCGGCTCACGACTATGCGCGCTATCTGATTGAGATGGCGCGCTCCGTCAACCAAACGGGCGCGCGGATTCGATGGGCCGGCGCCGTGGCATTTTCTACCGGCAACTTGCCGCGGCGAATCCGGCGGATTATGGACGCTCCGCCCGCGGCGCCTGTGTCGCGCGCAAAGTCAATCGCATCGGCGGGCCTATGCGCGTTAATGCTCGCGGCCTTCCTCGCATGCAACCTGGACCGGTCCTCCAAACCTGCTCCGGGCCACTCCGCCATGAGCGACCAGGAGCGAAGGGTTAGAGCCGGGCTTCTGCAGCGCCAATCGCAACGGGAACTGAGTGACGCGTCCGTGTGGAAAGCCGCTCTGAGCCTCACTCCCGGCGGCGCGAAAGAGTTGGAAGCGGAGGTTAAGGCGCACCCGAACTACCCGGACCACCCGGAGAACCTGCTGGAGCTGGTGCGCTACTACCAGTCCCAAAAGGATTTGAGTTCTCTCGATGCGCTCACGCTCTGGTTTATCGGCGAGCACCCGGACACGCGTCTGAATTGGGGTTACCGGCCGGCGTGGGATAAAGTATGGGACCAGGACGGGTATGATCGCGGCCGGCAGCTCTGGACAGAACAGTTAAAGAAGCACTGGGAGACCCCGTTCGTCTACATGAATGCCGCGGAGTTTCTATCCGGTAACGATAACGGCCAGGCGGAGCGGATCTTACTCGATGGTCAGCGAAGGTTTCCCTGGCCTGCCCTGCACTGGGAAGTGTTCCTGGCTCGTCACTACGCATGGGCGCTGGCGGGTTCGGCGGGACAGTTGCCCGAAGGCCGGATGGTCGTTGTGCGTGACGAGTCTGACGCGCCCCCGGCTCGGGGACCGTACGCGCAGAAAGTCCGCGAGACGTTATTAGCGTCGAAAGATACTGAATTGCTCACCAGAACGGTGGAACAGCTCCAGGGCAACCGTTCGAATCTGGAATTCGCTCAATCGCTGATCGCACGCGTACTCTCGATCCAGCCGGACAACCCAACGGCTCACAGGCAGCGCAAGGGTCTCGCTCTATTTTCCCTTCAGCTGCGCGACCAAACGGATCCTGGCGGCCTGAACGATACCGATCGTATGGCGTTATTGCAGTCGCAGCTCGATCGTCCAGGTGTAGTAGACCCCGAAGCAAAGGCCGTAGAGTTGCTAACTCTGGCCTCGCGCAATACGAAGGATGTGAACTACGGCACAGCCATCTTTCTGGCCAATATGGCGCTGGGGGAAGCCGCGCTGAGCCGCGGAGATAAGGCGGAAGCTGTAAAGCGTCTGCTGGCAGCCTCCGAGGCGCCGCCCACCGAATTCCTGCGCTACAACCAGATCGATATGTCGCTTGCCCGGAAGCTTGTCGACGCGGGCGAGCGGGACGCTGTGGCAAAGTTTCTCGACCGTTGCGCGAAGTTTAACAAGGCGGGCAAACCGCTGGCAGAGTGGGCCGCCCAGATCAGAAAGGGACTCAATCCGGATCTGGCGCCAAGCTTCAATGTGTTCCGCAAGGCTGGATAGCGCCAGGCGCCAGCGTCACCGCGGCGCGCCTCGCATGGGAGCCGCAAGGCGTGTAGCGGTCAACGGCGTACACGGAGACAATCGACGCATGCGGCGGGCGTTGTGGATCAGACGATCGAGGATGGTAACCGATAGATCTCCCCTGACGCAGGGTTTATCAATCCGATTCCTGTCGCGAAATCCCTTGGCCCCCCCGCCAAGAATCTGAGGTCCTCAAAACGTGTTCTTGGGGTATGCTCGCTTTCAGGGATGCACTTCATGTTGTGAGATCCATTTTAACGCCTATGCATGGCCGGCTATGGGGCCGCCCAACGAAGTGCTGCCCGCACTCTTCGCGGCCTTGACAGATAGGCGCTTCGGAGTAGGTCCAGCGAAGGGTCTTGACATGCCGATGAAAGTGCGCGAGGTCATTCGCCTGCTCGAATGAAATGGCTGGGCGGAGATGCGGTCAAAGGGCAGCCACCGTCACTTCAAGCACCCGGATCAACCCTACGTCATCACCGTTGCCCGAGCAGAGGGCAATTAACTCGCGCCTGGAACCTTGAACGAAGTACTCAAGAAAGCAGGCTTGAAATGAAGCTAAGAAGCTATCCATTGGTTATCGAGAAAGCCGCAACGGGCTATTCTGCCTATTCACCCGATGTGCCAGGATGCGCGGCTGTGGGCGACACTGTCGAGGAGACCCGCGTCATTTTCCACGATGCGCTGGCCGCTCATTTTGAAGCCATGATGGAAATCGGCGAACCTATTCCGGATTCGCAATCGTTGGTCGATTACGTCGAAGTGGCGGCGTAAGCCAGCCTCGCCCCATTTCAATGCTTTCACCGAGAGCCGGGATACTACCAAACGCAAGCATTCTTCAACTGGCACACTCAAGGGCTTAATTACGACAGAGAAGAAAACTGCCAAATTCAAGGATTAGGCCACTAATGATGAGGCCTGAGGCTCAAAATAGATCTGTGTATGAATCCGCCGCCCTAACTACGCAACTGAGCGAGCTCCCATGTGTTCCACGGCTCGGTATTCCGAGATAGGCGCTCAAGGCCTCAAGGAACGCCGTAGTACGTGGGCCAAACCTCTGATCCAGCGCCACGCCATACTCATAGCTCATTGAGTTGAGCCACTGTATCTGTTATCTTGGGCGCAGTGGCCGTTCAGGTTCCATGGATGGTAGGTGGTCGTACCATCCACTCACCGCGGAAGTGCCCTGCTTAAAGTTTTGGGTACTCGCTGCAGGTGATAATAAAAAACTCATAAAAACTGCATACTTGCTGGTCGAAGTTCATTGGTGTGGGTTAAGTATTTGACAATGCTTGTTTCAATGTTGTTCTGAAAGTTCCCTATGGGGAGCGAGTGGATACTCTGGCTTCTCCGCCTGGCCGCAAGTAGTTGTCTTCGTTTGTGTTAGCCCTACTAGATACTAGAAACTAGACTGTACCTGTTTACCGTTCCGGCATCCGTTGGATGTTGTAGGAAGGCGCGGTAGTTAGGAGAGTGGCGTGGCCTTTGTGTGGCCATTAGCGACATTTGTTGCATTCCTTGAGAGCCGCGGTTTGCGCCGCGGCGGGCACAATGTCCAGCATTTGAGTGCCTGGGAAACGCAAGAGCAGCGTCAGGTAGGGAAAGGGATCCTTGTCTTGCTGCCAGCAGGTGCGCATCACGCTCACCAAGATCTGCTGTGTCTGCGCTCCGGCCCACGTCCGGTTTCCACCCCACACTTTGCGCGCAATCACCATCCACCGGACGGCTCGCTCGGCTTCATGATTGGTCGCATCCAAACCCGGGCAGTGGAGAAAGGTGAACAGATAGGGCTGTTCGTTTTGCAGATGCTTTGCCAGCCGGCGGTTCGCCGGATCCCGCTGGGGGGTCTCCAGCAGACGGTTCAGGCCTGCCTCCAGCCGTCCGGTGGCACTCCGTAAGCCATGTTCGGAAACTTCGCTCTGCCGATAACGATCCCGCAACTGTAGACTGGCCTGGAGCAGATCGTGGACCGCCTGGGGAAAAGCAACCGCCGACGGCGAGGCGATGCGCGCCATCTCGCTGCATCGTACCAGCAGATGACGGAGGCAGCTTTGATGGCCTGCCTCGACGAATCGACGGTAGGGCGCCCATCCGTCACGCACCAGAAACCCTTGGTAATGGTTGCCCAGGATGACCACCGACTGCTCGTATCCGCGACCCGGTAGAATGGCATACACGGTCACCTGCGCGCTCACCGCCACGTGCATCCACTGCAGGCGTCCCCCCACCTTCCAACCGGTTTCGTCGGGTACGTTCACCTCCGCTTGCCGTGCCGCTTGCACCAACCCGGCGTAGGTGGGCTGGGCGCGCCGGGCCATGCGCGCCAGCGCCCGGTACAGTCCCCCGCAACTCACTTTCAGCCCGTAGCCATAGCTCAAAACTTGCTGCGTATGCCCCAGCGATAGCCCCATCTGCTTGTTGAGGATCGCGGCCAGCGCTAACGCTTCCGGCCCGAGTTGCACGGTACCCGCCTCGATCGCGTCGGAGGTCTGCAAGGGGTGTCGCCCTTGCACCCGCCGCCCACAGCAGCGGCACCGGCCGACCTCGATATCGAAGCGGCGTACGATCGTGCGCCGTACAATCTCTTCTTGATATTGCGCTGCCTGTTGCTGAAACTCTACGCCGCCCCCGCAATGCGTACACTGTTCCGGCAAGGGAACGTGGATGGTCTCATCGATGCGCGACGGGATCGGACGGCTGGCCCGTTTGCCGTATTTATGGCCGGGTTTGCGCCCTGGGCGCTTGGGCTTGTTTTTCAGTCGGCCACGGGAGTGTGGGGCCGCCTGGCGCTTGCCGGCCCGCAGGGCTGCTTCCAGTTCTTCGCGGAGGCGATTGTTCTCCTGCCGGAGGCGTTCAATCTCACGCTGTTGCCTGGCGATCTGCTGCTCGGCCCGGTCCAATTCGCGCTTCGGAACAAAATCAATGACATCCGGTTGCTTTTTACGCTCCTGCTGTCCTCCGGATGCTCTCATCCACCACACTGTAACTGAAGGGGCGAGTTTTGTCCAGCAAAATCGCGCGTCACCCTAATTTCACGGGCTTTTCAGGACGGTAAATAAATACGCTAGACTTTGTGGTTGCCGGGCTCAGCGATGATCTCAAAAAGGGGGGAGAAATGAGGAATTCCGCCCGAGGTTTACTGTCTGTGCTGCTTGGTTTTTCGGCTCTTTGCGAGAATCTGAAGCACGCCCGTCACTCAAGCCGCCTTCGCCACCCGCCGGACCGCAAGAAACTCGACGTTGGTCACCGCCACCCGCTTGGGCCGGCGGAAGAGATGCCGTTTTCGGTTAGACTACTCGGCTGAGCATGGACCACGACTGGACGAAGGTATTGGGGTTCCCCGGCTATCGGGTCTATAAACACGAAATCGACGAACCCAGAAAGCATGTGACTCTGTGGATTCGCCGCAAGCGCGGGAACCGGATTTTGCGGTGTCCGGGTTGTGGGCGCAGAGTGCGGGAAATCCACGAGGCGATCGAGCGGACGGCGCGGGATCTACCGTGCTTCGAGTACACCGCTACCGTGATTGTGGAGCTGTATCGGCTGCGGTGTCCGGATTGTGGCCTGAAGACCGAGCAGATGCCGCAACTGCCTAGCAAAGCGCCCTATACCAGACGGTTCGAGGATTTCGTGGGCGGCCGTGTGAAAGCGCCGCGGCAGCTCAGGTGGCGCGGCGGATGGACCTGGCGGAAAGCACCGTGCGCGGCATCGATTTGCGGTACCTGGAACGGTGCGAGACGGAGCGGCGAAGGCCGGTGTTGCGGCAGATCGGGGTGGATGAAATCTACCAGGGGAAAAAGGACAAGTTCCTGACGGTGGTGTGAACCTGCAAACAGGCGAACCGCTCTGGTTTGTGCTCAAAGAGAGCCTGGACCGGCTCTGGGACTACAAGTATCCCGCAGCCATGTTTAACTACTTGGACAAGTGGATCGATCAACTGAAGTGGCAGCGACGAGGCGGCGCAGTGGTATCTCGGCCATGCGTATGGCAGCGGTCAAGGAGTCCCGCTGGACTCAGTTGAGGCGCTACGCTGGCGTCTGAAAGTTGTCGAACAGGCCCGTTTCATTCGGGCCGCTGTAACTCGGAGCCAATGCTGCTGGTGTAGCCCTCGTTGAAGATCAGATACAGCACATGCAGCACGGCAAGGAGCCGCTACGCCCGGTGCTCGTGGGTTGGCATGTGGAATAGCGCGCCGGGAGCCTTGATGCTCTGCTTGGCGCGGCCGATCCGCTGTGCCATAGTCGCTTCGGGCGCCAGGAACGCGTTCGCGATTTCGGCCGTGGTCAAACCGCCCGCCGCCCGCAATGTCAAGGCGATCGCCGATGACGAAGTCAGCGAGGGATGGCAGCACATGAAGAGCAGGATGAGCGCGTCGTCCTGCTCGGTTTCATTCTCAACGCCTGCCGGAGGCTCTACGTACGATGGCTGTACTGCCGCCATCGCGGTCTCCCGGCGCCGGCGAGCCAACTCGCTTCGCAGACGATCGGTCATGCGCCGCACGGCGACCTGAATTAGCCAGCCGCGAGGATTCTCGGGAACGCCTTCCCTCGGCCATTGCATAGCCGCGGCCACTAATGCCTCCTGAACGGCATCCTCCGCGGAGGCGAAGTCGCGAAAACGACGGATGACCACCCCGAGCACCTGCGGCGCGAGTTCGCGCAACAAATGCTCGGAATTGGCGTCCAATGGAGTCACAGCCATTCGTCGGGCGGCCCGCTCATCACCTGCCGCACTTCGATCGGCATGTTCAACGGCGCCCCGCCGGGTCCAGGCGCCGCCGACGCACGGGCGGCAATCCGATAAGCTTGCTCCGGGCTCTCGACGTCCACGATCCAGTAGCCGGCGAGATACTCTTTGGCCTCCGGGAACACGCCGTCCGTGACCGGCGCGCCGTCCCTGCCCGCTCGCACCGCCTTCGCCTCCTGCGGGCCAGCCAGGCCTTCGTTGGACACCAACTCTCCAGCTTCGCGCAGAGCTTTGTTGAGACCGTGCATGAACGCGATGTGCGCCTGAATGTCGCTCTTCGGCCAGGCGCGAAACGTATCGTAGCCCGTCTTCGGGCAGTTCATCATCAAAATGTACTTCATGTCGTCCTTTCCTTTCGATTTTCGCGCTTGTTTGAGCGCTTTCACGGGTGAGTCGAAGCACGCGGCGAATTCTCGACACGAGGAACAAAAATAACGTAAAAAAGTGAAGGGGCCTTGGCGCTGCGGTGGATGAGGCGGTGTTATTTTAGCGCCGTTGCCAGGACCGCACGGGTCCGCCCCACGATCAATCGGTCTGGCTGACTGCGGTGACAGCGGCATTTAGCAACAGCCGCGCAGGTTGCCAACCGCAGTGCCACTTACTTTGGATGCCGGTTACGATTCCGCCAAACTTGTGAGGCGGCCCAATCCTGGCTGCCGCCGGCTTTCAGCCGGAGCTTCCGGATGGGACGACTCGCTTATGGGCCGAAAAAGCCGCCTGAAAGGCGGCTGCAGGCAAGATTGCCTGCCCCACAATCGGCTCAGCCTGCCACACCCTGGCTGTCACTCTATTGCGCGAATCTCCCATAACTCAGGGGCGTCTGCGGACGCCCTCCGCGAAGCCGGCGCCGCGGCTGAACTCTTCCTGCAATTGCCGCGTGCGCAGGTTCTCGCGGATGTGCTCCAATTCCTGAATGTATCTCGCCAGCGCGCGGTCGATATGGTCCGAGTTAGTCGCCAGAATATCGCGCCAGATGTCGTAGGAGCTAAGCGCCAGGCGAGTCATATCCATCAAGCCGGACCCCGCTACGGAAGCTTGACCCTCTCGCAAGCGCTCGGCCAGCGTCGCGGCCAAAGCAGTGGATGCGAGTTGCGGCAAGTGCGAGGTGAGGGAGACGATGCGGTCGTGTTCGTCGCAATCGAGCGCCAGCACGCGCGCGCCGATGCGCTTCAGCCAATCGCGAAACTCGATGGCCGCGGGCGTCTCCATGTCCGCCGCTTCTACCGGCGTCAGCGCCCAGGTTTGGCCTTGAAACAGGTCCGCCGACGCCGCACTGGCGCCGCGCTTCTCCTTGCCCGCCATGGGATGTCCTCCCAGAAACTGGCAGCGCGCGATGTTCTGCATCGCCGCGTCGACTATTTCGCACTTGGTGCTGCCGGCGTCCGTTACCAGCGCTCCGGGCTTCACTAACTGGTCGAGATGGCGGACGGTATCGAGAATCCGGCCGATGGTCTGGGAAAGGAATATGAGATCGGCCTGCGCAGCCGCCTCGGCGAGCGGCGCTCCGCGATCGACGGCGCCCGCGGCAACCGCTTCGGCGATGGCGCGATCGGAGCTCACGCCAATAATGGCGCCATTGAAGCCGGCCTTGCGAAGCGCCAGCCCGAACGACGCGCCGATCAATCCAGTGCCGGCAATCGCAACCGTCTTCATGTCAGTGTCTCTCGGTCAATGTCTCTATCTCAGAGAGTCCGGCCCACCGCCGGCGCGAGCCTTCGCAACTGGTCCATTAAATGCTCGAACTGTTCCGGACGCAGCGATTGCGCGCCATCGCTCAGCGCGTGATCGGGGTCGGGATGCACTTCCACCAATAGCCCATC
Source organism: Bryobacterales bacterium (assembly GCA_003135055.1). Classification (GTDB taxonomy): domain Bacteria; phylum Acidobacteriota; class Terriglobia; order Bryobacterales; family Bryobacteraceae; genus PALSA-243. Next base: position 26,349 of record PLDF01000452.1, read on the forward strand.
CGCTCCGGCCGCCACCGCGGCGCGGGCCATGGGCGCCACTTTGTCGCGCCGTCCGGTACCGTGCGACGGATCGGCGACGATCGGCAGATGCGAAAGCTGCTTCACCACGGGAATCGCCGAGATATCCATGGTGTTGCGCGTGGATGTCTCGAAAGTGCGTATACCGCGCTCGCAGAGAATCACGTCGTAGTTTCCGCCGGCGAGAATATATTCCGCCGAAAGCAACAGCTCTTCGATGGTGGCTGCAATTCCGCGCTTCAGCAGCACGGGCTTGCGCTGCTTGCCCAGTTCCCGCAGCAGGTTGAAGTTCTGCATGTTGCGCGCACCCACTTGCAAGATGTCGGCATACTGCGAGAGCAGCGGAATTTGCGCGATCTCCATCACTTCGCTCACCACCAGCAGGGCGTTGCGGCCGGCGGCTGCGCGCAGCAGCTCGAGGCCCTCCTCGCCCATCCCCTGAAAACTGTAGGGCGAGCTGCGCGGCTTGAATGCGCCGCCGCGAATCACTTTCGCGCCGGCTTTCGCGACAATCTCCGCGCACCGCTCAATCTGCTCGCGGCTCTCCACGCTGCATGGGCCGGCCATCACCACCACGCGCTCGCCGCCGATGGCGACATCGCCAACTGTCACCACTGTCCCTTCGGGCCGGAAGCCGCGGCTCGCCAATTTGTACGGGGAAACGATGCGGTGCGCTTCCTTGACGCCCTCCATTACCTCGAACGAGGCCAGGTCGAACTCTTCCCGGCCGCCCACGCCGCCCAGCAGGGTGTGGATCACGCCGGTGGAGCGGTGGACGTTGAAATCCATTTCCACCATCCGCGCGATTACTATTTCGATCTGCCGTTCCGTCGCGCCCTGCTGCATCACCACTAGCATTACTTCACCTCGCCGTCTTGCATGCGCGCGCGCTGGATGCCGCGCATTTCGTCGATGATGCGCTCAAAGATGCGGCGCACGGCCTCATGGCTGATCGGCCCCCGGTTCGCCGCCGCAATGTTCGCGAACACCTGGTCTTCGCGCCGCGGCTCATAGACCGGCATTTGGCTCTCGCGCTTCACGCGGCCGATGCACTCCACAATTTCCGTGCGCTCGTTCAGCAGCGCGACAATGCGCCGGTCGATCTGGTCGATCACCACGCGAAATTCCTCCAGCTTTTGCCGGCCTTCTTCAGGCTTCATGCGTGCGCTCCAAAACCGCCTTTCAATTGGCGGACGAATGCCTCCAGCTCCTGCGCCAGGTTGGGACTATCCAGGTGTTTTTCAATCAGGCGGACCAGCGCGCTGCCTACCACCACCGCATCCACCTGCGTTGCAAGCTCCGCGACGTGTTCGGGCCGCGAGATGCCGAACCCTATCGCCAGCGGCAAATCGGTTACAGCGCGCATGGCGCGGACCAGCGGCACTACCGCGGCTGAAAGTGAAGCCTGCTCGCCGGTTACGCCGGTGCGCGATACCAGATAGACGAAGCCCGTGGAATACTGCGCCACCAGCTTCAAGCGGCGCTCGGTGCTGGTGGGCGCGGCGAGAAACACTGTATCGAGCCCGTGCTTATGCATAGCGCCGACGTATTCATGGGCCTCTTCCACCGACGCGTCGGTGAGCAGGCATCCGTCGATTCCACACTCCGCCGCATCTTTCGCCAGACGGTCCAATCCGTAGCGCACCACCGGATTGAGATACGTGAAGAGCAGCAGCGGAACCTCCGAGCGCTTGCGGATCTCGCCGGCGATTTCGAGCACCTTGTGCAGAGTGGTTCCAGCTTTCAGCGCGCGCTCGCCGGCGCGCTGGATCACCGGGCCATCGGCGATGGGGTCGGAGAACGGTACGCCCAATTCCACCAGATCGGCGCCGCCGCGCACCAGCGCCTCCACCAGCTCCGGCGTGCGCGCGGGCGACGGATCGCCGGCCGTGAGATAGGCGATCAGACCCTTGCGCCCATCGCGCTTCAAGTTTTCAAACAGCTTCCCGATGCGCGTCATTACTGGTTTACTTCCGGCTGGTTTGGTTCCGGCCGGTCGAGTTCCGGAAGATTCTCGCGGTAGATATCGATATCTTTGTCGCCGCGGCCGGAAACATTCACGATAAAGATTTTCCCTTTGGCGGAAGGCGCGCGGCGCAGCGCCTCGGAAACCGCGTGCGCCGATTCGAGGGCCGGTATGATGCCTTCGGTTCGCGAGAGCAGCAGCGCTGCGTCGAGCGCTTCCGCGTCCGATGCGGCGACGTACTCGGCGCGGCCGCGATCGTGCAGCCAGGCGTGCTCGGGGCCGATCATAGGGTAATCCAGCCCGGCCGAAACCGAATGCGTCGCCGATACCTGCCCGTGCTCGTCCTGCAAAAGGTAGCTGTGCGACCCTTGCAGCACGCCGGGCGCGCCGCCGCGGAACCGCGCCGCGTGGTCGCCGATGCGCTCGCTGCGTCCGCCGGCTTCGATGCCCACCAGTTGGACGGCCGCGTCCGGCAGAAACGCGTGAAAGATGCCGATGGCGTTCGAGCCGCCGCCGACGCAGGCGAAAATCGTATCGGGCAGGCGTCCTTCGGCTGCAAGAATTTGTTGCCGCGCTTCTTCGCCGATCACTTTGTGAAAATCGCGCACCATCATGGGATAAGGATGCGCGCCCAGCGCGGAGCCCAGCAAGTAGTAGGTATTCTCGACGTTCGTCACCCAATCGCGCATGGCCTCGCTGATGGCGTCCTTAAGGGTGCGGCTTCCGTTGCTTACGGCCGCCACTTTCGCGCCCAGCAGGCGCATGCGGAAGACGTTGAGCCGTTGCCGGCGCATGTCTTCTTCGCCCATGTAGACCACGCACTCAAGACCCAGCAGCGCGCACACCGTCGCGGTGGCCACGCCGTGCTGGCCCGCGCCGGTTTCGGCGATGATGCGGCGCTTGCCCATGCGCCGCGCGAGCAGCGCCTGCCCCAGCGCGTTGTTGATCTTATGCGCGCCGGTGTGCAGCAGGT
>PLDF01000039.1 GCA_003135055.1 Bryobacterales bacterium
GCGGCTGACCGATGCGGATATCTATTTCGTTGCGAACACGGGAAATCGCCCGCACCGATTCACGGCGACGTTTCGGACAGAGAGGCGTGTCGCGGAGTGGTGGAATCCTTTCAGCGGAAAAGTTTCCGAAGCAGGCATTGGAAAGACGCTGAAGATGACGCTGGCTCCTTATGAATCGCGGGTGGTGCTGTTCTCGGATCGCACGGGGAGCGAGAACCCGACAGGGGCAGTTGCGGATTTTGCGCCCATCGATGTGAGTCACGACTGGAAAGTCACGTTAGACAAGACAGGCTTCAGCGAAACGATGCCGGTGTTGCACTCGTGGGCCAACGATGCGGCCGGGAGGTATTACTCCGGGACGGCGACCTACGTACGCATGATCGATATTCCGGCGAATGTGGCGCACGCGGATGGCGCGATGCTCGACTTTGGCGTCGGGACGCCGTTGGAGCGCACGAAGTTGAACCTGCCGGGCATGCGGACGTGGTATGACGCGCCTTTGCGCGATGCTGCGTTGGTCTACGTGAACGGAACGCTGGCAGGGGCGGTGTGGCATCCTCCGTTCACTTTGAATATTGGGCCACTTCTGCATGCGGGTCCGAACGAACTGACGATTGTTGTGGCGAATACTGCGATCAACGAGTTGGCAGGACGCGCGCCCATCGATTATCGATTGCTATGGCTGCGGTACGGAAAGCGTTTCGCGCCTCAGGATATGGATCATCTGGAGCCGTTGCCGTCAGGAATCCTGGGGCCGCTGCGGATTGTGGCCGGAGAAGATGTCGCAGAATCGATACCAAAATAGCGATGCCCGACTCTATAAGGCTCTGAATGAGGCTTTGGAGCCGTTCTCGGAGCAGCGGGGATGCACCGCGCCGGGCATTCAATTCTTCCTTTGACGCGTCCATTTTCGGGCAGTACCATCGCCATCTACTCGTTTTAACTGGGAACTTATTTCAATCGGGAGAATGGACGTTGAGCGCGCATCAAGACCGGGTGGGCCAGGCTCTGGATTCGCTGCGGATTGAGTTGCCCTCCTGGGGATTCGCGAATACCGGGACACGGTTTGGGAAGTTCGTGCAGGCAGAGGCCGCAGCTACCATTGAGGAGAAGTTTGCCGACGCGGCGCAGGTGCATGCGCTCACCGGCGCGACGCCCACTCTGGCGCTGCACGTCGCATGGGATTTACCGGGAGGGCTAAGCGACACGCGGAAGATTCTTGACCTCGAAGCAGAACACGGAGTTCGCGCAGGCTCGATCAATCCCAATCTGTTTGAGAGCCAGGAATACAAATTTGGATCGGTCTGCAATCCGGATGCAGCGATTCGCAGGATAGCGGTCGATCATCTGCTGGAATCGGTGGCGATTGCGAAGGCGCTACGTTCGCGGGATGTATCGGTATGGCTCGCAGACGGATCGAATTATCCGGGTACGCAAAGTATCCGGCGGCGCATCGACTGGATGGCAGCCGCGCTGGCCGAGGCGCACGGGGCACTTGGCGACGATCAGCGATTGCTGGTCGAATACAAGCCGTTTGAGCCGGCTTTTTATCACACGGACCTTGCGGACTGGGGCATGTCTCTGCTGATCTCGCGGGAAGCGGGCGAGAAGGCGCGGGTGCTGGTAGATACCGGGCATCACTACGCGAGCCAAAACATCGAGCAGATTGTGGTGTGGCTGCTGCGGGAGAAGATGCTGGGCGGGTTCCATTTCAACGACCGCCGCTATGCGGACGACGATCTGACACTGGGCTCGATCGATCCTTATCAGGTCTTCCGGATCTTTCACGAACTGCTTTCCGACAGCACCGGCATGACGAATACGGCGTTCATGATCGACCAGAGCCACAACTTGAAGGGGAAGATGGAAGCCATGGTGCAGACGGTCTGCACGGCCCAGGAACTTTTCGCGAAAGCCGCGGTCGTCGACCGCGAACGGCTGGCGACCCTGCAGGACGAATGCCGCCTGGTCGAAGCGGAAGAGTGCCTTCGGGAGGGATTCTGGTTCGACGTGCGGCCTGTGGTTCAGGAGTGGCGCTCTTCGCGGGGTCTCCCGGCCGATCCCCTCGCGGCCCTGCGCGCAAGCGGCTACGTGGAGCGCATCCGGAGCGAGCGCAGGGAGCGGAATGTGTGCTCCGTGGCCACTTATGCCTGATAACTTCACCCATTTCCACTCCGTATAAGTCGTTCTTGGATTAAAAACTGGAAATAATTGTCCTGTTGATATCGCTATTTCATCAGTTGGGACGGTGCCTCAATGAAAACGCTAACTGCCCTGCGCTACTTGCAGGACCTGTGGGATGAAAAAACAGCCACGAACCTCGATGAGCCCGAGTTGCTGCGCTATCGCTCCAATCTGCTGGGAGCCGATCTGCGCATTACCAACTTCGGCGGCGGAAATACAAGTTCTAAAGTCGAGCAGCCCGATCCACTGACCGGGCAAAGGACCGACGTACTATGGGTCAAAGGCAGCGGCGGCGATCTGGGCAGCATTAAACGCGCCGGTTTTGCCACGCTCTATCTCGACAAACTGCTCGCCATCGAATTGCAGTACAAAGGCGTGGCCGAGGAAGACGCGGTTGTGGATCTGTACCCGCTTTGCACGTTCGGAGTGAACCCCACCGTCGCCTCGATCGATACACCCCTGCACGGTTTCCTTCCTTTTCGCCACGTGGATCATCTGCATCCGGACTGGGCCATCGCCATGGCAGCGGCCGCCAACGGCAAGGAAAAGATGGAGGAGTTCAATCGCACTTTCGAGCACTCCCTTGTGTGGGTGCCGTGGCAGCGCCCNNGCCACGGCCTCTTCACCTGGGGCGAAGCGCAGCGCGAATGCTATCTGAACACCCTGACCATGATCGATCATCTCGGCCAGTTCGTTCAGGAGCATATCGAGCGCAACGGAGCTGCGATCTTTGGTGGCGCGACGCTGCCAGCTCGCGAGAATCGCAAGGACCTGGCCCTGGATCTGCTGCCCTTCGTGCGCGGACTCGTTTCCGGACAGAGGCGAATGATCGGAAGCTGGACTGATTCCGCGGATGTGCTGCGCTTCGTAAATTCAAAGGACGGTGCGGCCCTGGCGCATCTCGGCACCAACTGCCCCGATCACTTTATCCGCACCAAGATTCGCCCGCTGTTTGTTCCGGCGGCGGCCGCGGACAACGTCGCCACGCTGCAAACGA
>PLDF01000265.1 GCA_003135055.1 Bryobacterales bacterium
GGCTGGCGCCGGCGCTGCAATCGACGCGTCCCGATATCGCGCCTACGCTGAAGGATCAGGCCGGCAACGTGATGGGCAACGCCGCGCAGGTGGTTTTCCGCAAGACGCTGGTGGCGGCGCAGGTGGCGCTCTCACTGCTGCTGCTGATTGGCGCCGGGCTGTTCATCCGCAGCCTGGGGAATTTGAAACTGGTGAATCCGGGATTCAACACCGGCAATCTGGTGCAGTTCAATTTGAACCCGCGGCCGGTGGGTTTCGACGTCGCGCGGACGCATACGTTCTATCAGCAATTGGAAGATCGCCTGCGCAGTTTGCCCGGAGTCTCGGGCGCGGGAATGGCATCGATGGGCCTGCTGCAAGACAACGAATGGGATAACAGCGTCACCATTGAAGGCTACGCCGCCAAGCCGGGCGAAGATATAGACCCGCACATGAACCAGGTGACTCCGGGTTACTTCGAAGCTCTGGGCGTTCACGTTCTGGCCGGCCGCGGAATCACTGCGAGAGATACCGCTAACTCACCCAAGGTGGCGGTGGTGAACGAGAGCTTCGTGAAGCGATATTTCGGCGCTTCGCCCGCGGTGGGGCGGCGCATCGGCTTGGGATCGGACCCCGGCACGCCCACTAACATCGAGATCATAGGCGTGGTGAACGACACCAAGTACGAAAACCTTCGCGACGAGATTCCGCGCGAGGTGTATCTGTGCGATGCGCAGCGGTACCCGAATGGCCATATGGTTTACGTGCGCACGGAGCGCGACCCGGAGAATGCGTTTGCCACGATCCGCGCGGTGGTTCACGATTTGGCGCCGGCGCTGCCCGTCACGGGGATGAAGACGCTGACGCGGCAACTGGACGAATCGCTGGTGACGGAGCGGATGGTGGCGGCGCTTTCGAGCGTCTTCGGCGTGCTGGCGACGGTGCTGGCGATCATCGGACTGTATGGAGTGATGGCTTACATGGTGACGCGGCGCTCGCGAGAAATCGGCATCCGCATGGCATTGGGCGCGATGCGTGGCAACGTGGTGTGGCTGGTGATGCGCGAAGTGGTGACGCTGGTGGGCATCGGGATCGCGGCGGGTTTGCCGGCCGCGCTGGCGCTGACGCACCTGGTGGAGAGCCAGCTTTACGGCGTAAAGGCGAACGATCCGGCGGCGATGGCGCTGGCGACGGCGCTGTTGGCGGCAGTGGCGCTGTTGGCGGGATACATTCCGGCGCGGAGAGCGGCAGGGTTCGATCCGGTGCGGGTGCTCAGATACGAGTAGAGGGCGGGATTGGGGATGGCTTCTGAGGGAGCGGTCCCTGCATGCGGCGGCTTGCAGGGCTACGCCGGCTGGCCGACTGGCGCGGCGCGCGGGAGAACCGAAGCGCGTTCACACGAGTGTGAACGCTGCACGCAAGAGTGCGTGCGCCACGACATTTAATTCGCGGTCGGCGTTTTTTCCACATGATCCACGATGAGGGTCTCAAGCGGTCCCTTGCGACGCTCCAACTGGAGTCCGAGCTTCCGCAGTCCGTCGTTGAACGCTCTCAGTACCATCTCATCCCTGTCCATCCGCGCGTTCTCGATTGCGGTTGGATCGCCGCCGGCGCCCGGCATTGGCGGCCGTGCCCCAATCACATCGTTCAGGGATACCTCAAAGACGGCTCGATAGCGCCCTTTCAATCCCGTCATATCGATCACGGGCGACGGCAACGGGACCACCCTGTCCAGCAACTCGGCCAGCCCCTCGATCGCGATGCTCGGAGCATCCCAGCTCCACATCAGGTTAGGACCCTCCATCCACCGTACCTTTCCCATCCTGGGGTTACTAATCGTGGTAGTGTCGCCGCTGCCATCCGCATTCGGGGCCGTACGGGTCTCGACGTCGCCGAATAGCGTGATCGTGCCGGGCGGCGCATCCGGGTCCGCTGCCGCCGCTGGGACCAGAGCACCTGCCTCCGGCGCGGCCTCCTTCATTTTCAGCCCGCCCTTGGCCACAACCAGCGCATAGATCGCTTGTTCCGTGGTCCCGCGATGGATGGCGAGCTTGAAGCGGTCCGCCAGCAGGGCTTGGACCATTTCCGGTGTCTGATTTTCCGAGGCGCCCCGCGGAAGGGTGGCTGCGATGTCGAACTTCGGGGACCCCAGGCCCAACATCCAATCCGGTCCTGCGACCCGGTCCGGAGAGAAACGGAAGGCATACCCGATTAAGGTGGTTAAGGTAGCGCACTCAATATCGACCCGGCTTCGATCCATTTTGAACGACTCGGGGCACCTGCCTCCACCGCCGCCTCCGCCGAAGCCTCCGACGCGTCCGCCCGCACCTCCCGCGGCAGGCGGACTCGGGACAGCGGGCTTCACCGAGGCCACTGCGAATTTCGGCGTGGCCGCGGCTGCGGATTGGGCGGAGGGTTGGTCTTGCGCCCTGAGGGCAGGCGCATTCATGATGCCAACTACGATAGGCGCCGCTAGGGCTAGAGCGGCCACTCCGGCAGTTACCAGGGCCTTGCGAAGTTCAGTCCGAGCGCAAGACGGTTGCACATGCAGGCCCGCTCCCTCACGGTCGCGGCTCCGTCCGCCGCACCGGCCTCGATTCTTTCTTGAGATTCGACTCAGCGGGGCCGTGAAGATAGACTGCGCCGCCGGAACTGCCGCCACGTGCGACACGTATTTTTTCACGCGATGTCCTTCATCAGTCTGACGCCCGCCCGCCGCTAAACGTTCAGCCCGCTTTCGCGAGCGCCTCGATGAATTCTTCGGTAGAGCAGGGGCCCGGCGCCGACAGGTTTTTCGCGCGCTAGCGTTAGCGCTAGCCTTAGCCTTAAGCCTGTGTGGAAGCGCGCCGACCCACCTCGAAGCGGATAGGCAGGCTCGCGGGGCCATGCACGTGCAACGCCTGGCGCGGCTGCCATGGCTCATCGGTAGCGAGCTCGAAACTCTTGAACCGTTCCAGCAAATCCGAGAGAGCGATTTTTGGATTCCATGCGCGAGAGCGCCGCGCCCAGGCAGAAGTGAATGCCGTGGACGAAGGCGACGTGCGGATTGGGCTCGCGGCCGATATCGAAGCGGTCCGCGCCGGGGAACTTACGGGGATCGCGGCTGGCCGAGCCGATCGTCGCCAGCACGAGCTGCCCCGCGGGAATCACCTGGCCGTGCACCTCTGCATCGCGCCGCGGCGTACGCATCATCCACTGTAGAGGCGAGCGATAGCGCAAGACTTCCCCTATGGCGGCGGGCAGCAGGTCAGGCGCCGCGCGCAGGCGTGCGAGCTGGTCCCCATGCTCCAGCAGGCACAGAACGGCGTTGTCGATCAGGTTGGCAGCGGTCTCCTGGCCGGCGACAATGAGGAGTTGGAAAAAACCGAGGATCTCCCGTTGGGATAGCCTTTCGCCGTCGACTTCGGCCTCGATGAGACGGGTCAAGAGGTCGTCCCGCGGGGTGTTGCGCCGCTGCTCGATCATGTCCGCAAGGCAGGCGTCCATTTCGAGCGTGACGGCGGTGAAATCGCGCATGGCGCGTTCTGCCTCCTCACCGCCGGAACGCGAGTAACTGAGCCTCAGGATGACATCGCTCCACTGCTTGTATCGGGTCCAGTCCGCGAGGGGGATGCCGATTATCCCTGCGACGACCTGCATGGCCAACGGGACGGCGAAGTCGGCGGCGAGGTCCATTTCACCACGCTCGATGGTCCGGTCGAGAAGCTGGCGCGATAGTTGCCGGATGCGCGGATCGAGATTCGCTGCCATGCGGGGGTGAATGCCTGCGAGATGAGAGCGCGCAACTTCGTGTGCGGGGGCGGGTCGAAGAAGATGAACCACTGAGGCGCGGGCACGCGGGAACTGAATGTTTCGTGATCGTTCAGCGCCCACTTCACGCCCTCATAGTCGAAGATCATCCATGCGTCGAAAGGCGGCGGCACGCGGAGCAGCGGCGAGCCGGTTCGCAGTCGATCGTAAAACGGGTAGGGGTTGCGGCGCGTCCCGCCGGAGAAAAGGCTCATCATGGCCGGCCTTTTATCGATGATGCTACACGTGGGCGGCGGAACGGAAGCGAATAGCGATCGAGAGCGAAGTCGGCAGCCCGGCTAGGGGTTGGCCGGCGAGGGAAAACTGGCGGCATTCGGAACGTTGAACGGGACACGCCGGTGGGGCGAGATTGAAGCTGGGCCGAGGGTTCTTGTTTTAGGCCCGCCATGGGCGCTCCACAAGCGAACACTGTCGTCCCAAAAGCGGGCGGCAGGCGGGCGCTGGAGGCGCGTTCCTACGAGCGGGGGACGGCGAATGGCGGAGCGTCTCCGACGGCAGAAACCGTCGCGGCGGCAAGCGAAGAGCGCCGGCTGAAAGCCGGCGGCAGCCAGGATTGGCTGCCCCACAAAGCGCTTGGAATCAGCATCCGGTCCGAGGTGTTCCAGAGAGTGTGAACGCAGCACGCATGAGCCCCGGGGGGCGCCCGAGAGTCACGATTTGCTGCTTTGATACGCGCGGGCGTCTTTGCCGGATGGCGCCAGTTGGAGCGCGCGGTACTCGGGTTGCTGATCAGTGGCCGGAAGGAGACGCCCGTGCCCAAGAAGGAACGCATCCGCGAGGCCGTTACCAGCCTCGCCAACCCGAACTATTTGACGGAAAGGGCTGCGGCCGGCTGGCGGCTGGCCGCTCTCGAATGGGAACGGGATGTTCCCGAAGAAGTGGAAGAGCCGCGCGCCTGGTCGGAGGATTTGCCCTACGGCTTGCAGGTATCGGACGACGGTTCGCGGCTGGTGGAGAATCCGTCGGAGACCAAGATCGTCATCCTGGCGCTCGATATGATTGTCGAGGATTGTCCGCTCTCGCAGGTTTCCACCGAGATGAACCGCCGCGGCTATCGCATGCGCGACGGCATGGCGTGGACGCCCACGGCGCTTTTTACGCTGCTGCCGCGGATGATCCAGATGGGGCCGCGCCTATTTTCGAGCGAAGAGTGGATGACGCGCAAACAGCGCCTGCCGCGCGCGGTTTAGAGGAGTGCGCGAACGACGGCTGCGCAAGCAAACAACGGTCGTGCGCACACAAACAACGGCTGTGCGCACACAAACAACGGCCGTGCGCGCGCTTGAAATCGTGGGATGGGCTGGCGCGGGCGCGGTTAAGCCAACAAGCTTCGATCACAAGCCCGAAGGCCGAGCGCTCGGAGCGGCTCGGGACACCGCAGGCCAGGCGCTCGCGCCACTAAAACCAAACGTAGTAAACTCTAACGCATGACGTCACGACCGATGCTCCGCCTATCGCTGGCGGCCATGGCGGTTTTGTCCGCATGGACGCTTGCCGCGCAGACCCTTCCGAAGATTACGACCCCCAAGGACGCGCTCGGGTTCAATCTGGGCGACGATTACCAGGTCGCCAATTACACTCAACTCGACGCCTATTGGCACAAGCTGGCCACCGAATCCGACCGCATGAAGCTGGTGGATATCGGTCCCACCGAGGAGGGGAAGCGCCAGTACATGGCAATTATTTCGTCGCCCGATAATATCAAGAAGCTCGACCACTATAAGGACATCTCGCAGCGCCTGGCGCACGCCGAAGGGCTGACGGACGAGCAGGCGCATGCGCTGGCGCGCGAAGGCAAAGCCGTGATCTGGATCGATGGCGGGCTGCACGCTTCCGAATCGGTGGGCTCGCAGCAGATCATGGAGTGGGTCTACCAGATGGTGAGCCGCAACGACCCGGAAACCCAGCGTTTTTTGAACGACGTTATTCTTCTCAACGTGCCGGCCAATCCCGATGGGCAGGAGCTGATCGCCAACTGGTATATGCGCGGATCGGAAAAGCTGGACGCGCCGTTGAAAGATCCTGACAAGCGCAACATGGGCGCTTTGCCGCGGCTCTGGGCCAAGTATATCGGCCACGACGATAACCGCGACTTCTACATGTCGAACATGAAGGAAACCACCAACATGAACCATCAGCTGTTCATCGAATGGTTTCCGGAGATCGTGTACAACCACCACCAGACTGGTCCCGCGGGCGCGGTGATCTTCATGCCGCCGTTCCGCGATCCCTTCAACTACAATTTCGATCCGCTGGTGCCGCTGGGAATCGAAGCGGTGGGCACGGCGATGCACAGCCGGCTGGTGGCGGAAGGCAAGGGCGGAAGCGCCATGCGCAGCGGCGCCAATTACTCCACGTGGTGGAACGGCGGATTGCGCACCATCACCTACTTCCACAATATGATCGGGCTGTTGACGGAAATCATCGGCGCCCCCACGCCGATGTCGATTCCGCTGGTGCCGGATAAGCAGTTGCCGCAGGGCGATTGGCCCTTGCCCATCGCGCCGCAGCCGTGGCATTACCGCGAGTCCATCGATTATGAAATGACCAACAACCGCGCGATTACGGACTACGCTTCGCGCAACCGCGAAACCCTGCTCTACAACATCTACGTGATGGGCAAGCGCTCCATCGAAAAGGGCAGCGGCGATTATTGGACCGTGACGCCCAAGCGCATCAAAGCGCTGGAAGATGCGGCGGCTGCCGAAGGCGGAGGAGGCGGCGGTGGTGGCGGAGGTCGAGGACGTGGTGGACGCGGCGGCGCGGCGCCGGTTGCGGCGGGAGGCGATACGCAACCGGGAGGCGACGCTGGTCCCGGTGGCGGAGGCTTCGGCGGCGGACGCGGCGGCGTTGACGTCGAGCTTTACAAGACGGTGCTGCACGACCCGAAGTTGCGCGACCCGCGCGGCTACATTATTCCAGCGGATCAGCCGGATTTCGCCACCGCCGTGGAATTCCTCAACGCGCTCTTGAAGAACGGCATCACGATCATGCGGGCCACCGCGAATTTCACCGTCGCGGGCAAGAGCTATCCTTCCGGTTCCTACGTCATCAAGACTGCGCAAGCGTTCCGGCCGCACGTAATGGATATGTTCGAGCCGCAGGACCACCCCAA
>PLDF01000295.1 GCA_003135055.1 Bryobacterales bacterium
GGCGCCCAGTGCGCCACGACCGCACCGGTCTACGCCATGCTGTAGGATTTAGCCGTCCGCCCCAGCTTCACCGCGTTTTCCATCAGCTTGAGCCCATGATCGCCTTCCGCGGTGAGGATCGATTCCGGGTGAAACTGCACGCCCTCAATCGGCAGCTCGCGGTGGCGGACGCCCATGATCACTCCGTCCTCAGTCTCGGCCGTGATTTCAAGGCAGGCCGGCAAGGTTTCCCGCCGCGCGAACAGCGAATGGTAGCGGCCCACCGTGAACTCCTCGGGCAGTCCTTCAAAGACGCCGATGCCGCGGTGCTTTACCACCGACGGTTTCCCGTGCATCGGGTAACCCAGCACTCCCAATTCGCCGCCAAACGCCTCTACGATTCCTTGCAGGCCCAGGCACACGCCGAACACCGGCACGCCCAGCCGCACCGCCGTCTTCACCAGCGCCGGCACGCCGAAATCCTCCGGACGCTTGGGCCCGGGCGAGATCAGAATCAGGTTCGGCGCGACCGTCGCAATCAACTCGGGCGGGAATCCGGCGCGATACGTGACGACTTCCGCGCCCGATTGCCGCGCGTAGTTCGCCAGCGTGTGGATGAAGCAATCGTCGTTGTCTACGAGCAGCAGTTTCGTCCCTGCGCCCCGCAGTTCAAATTCGCCTTCGGGCTCCGCCGTTGCCGTAGACGCCGCCGCGTCGCCAGCCCCCAGCACGCGAAAGAAGCCGGTCGCCTTGAGCCGCGTTTCGCGCTCTTCCATCTCGGGAATGGAATCGTAGAGCAGTGTCGCCCCCACTCGATAAGAAGCCACCCCGTCCCGCAGATGCGTGGTGCGAATCAGGATTCCGGTATTGATATCGCCATTGAGCGAGATCATTCCCACCGCGCCGCCGTACCAGCCGCGGGCGTTCTTTTCGAGCGCCTCCACCACCTGCGCCGCCGCCTTCTTGGGAGCGCCAATCACCGTCACGGCCCACATGTGGCTGAGGAACGCGTCCAGCGCGTCGAATCCTTCCTGGATGATGCCCTCCACATGGTCCACGGTGTGAAAGACGCCGGCATACGATTCGATCAGCCGCCGCCCGATCACGCGCACAGTACCCGGCTCGCACACGCGCGACTTATCGTTGCGGTCGACGTCGGTACACATCGTGAGCTCGGACTCTTCCTTCGCCGATTTCAATAGCTCGCGGATGTTGTCGGCGTCGCGCAACGGATCGCCCGTGCGCTGCGCCGTTCCCGAGATGGGGCAGGTCTCTACGCGATGCCCTTCCACCCGGACGAACATTTCCGGCGAGGCTCCCACCAGTTGCTCATCGCCGAATTGCAGCAGGAACTCGTACGGACTGGGGCTGGCGCGCTGCACGCGCCCGAATAACTCGGACACCTTCCCCGAATAGGGCGTGCTGAACGTCTGCCCAAGAACCACTTCGTAGTAGTCGCCGCGCCTGGTTCCTTCGCGCACGGCTTCCACGTTCGCCATGTACTCTTCGGGCGTATGATCGCAGACGATGGGGCCGGGCGCCACCTTGCGCGGCGGCGCCACCTTTTCGCCGTCGCGGGCCAGACCGCGAGTGGAGAGGGATTCGCGCGTGAACTCGTACTGATACCGCTCGATCTGTTCCTTCTTACGATCCATGAACCAGATGTCGTCGTAGAGGAACAGGTGCAGGTCTTTGTGGCCGTGGCGCGGCAGCTTCTTTTCGACGGGCTCGAATTGAAAGAGGAGGTCATAGCCGAATGCGCCTACCAGGCCGAGGCGCAAATCCTCCGCCCCGCGAAATTCCTCGATCAGCGCGCGGAGAATCGAAAACACCGAGGGCTGCTTGCTGCGCTCCTCCTCGGGAAACAGCGGAGGCAGCGGCTTGAGGCGCCCTTCGAGAATTCCATTCGAGGCTTCGAAACTTTCCCAATGCGGATGCTCCGCCAGCACCGGATGCAGAATCCCCAGAATGCGCCGGCCGCGTTCGTTGAGCGGGCGAAACTCCACGCGCCGGTCATAAGAGACGATTTCGAGCGGTGGACAGGTGGAGCCGAAATCCCAGCGCGAATATCTGCCGGGATACTCGTAGCCGGATGAAAAGTAGACGCCGCGGCGGCTGTCGAGGTCGCGCAGCAGGTGCTTCAATCCGCGGCGGTAGTTGATCTTCGATACCGTGTGGGCGACCTCAATTCCGTGGGGGGTGGTATAGCTGTACTCACGCATGGGTGGTGTTCCCTTGGGGATTATTTCCCAGGATAGCAGAGCAGACCTAGTGGGGCGGGACCTATGGCCAGTCCATGGCCTGCCAAGTTCGCGAGCCGCTCCGAGCGCTCGGGGGGCAGTGGGTCAGTTTGAATGGTGCGCAACGGTGTTGGTAAACGCTGCGCGACTACTCCCGGGCAATCGGCGTTTTGAGGGGGTCAGTTTCCGAACTGCCGACGATACGCCCAGAAGTGGAGGGAGCCTTCCGGCAGTAGGGGTCCTTAACAGCTTTGGGAATTTCGCGGCTCTGTCGCGGAAATCGCCCCTTAGGCTGTGAAACATATCGCGTTCACACGAGTGTGAACGCTGCACGCAATGAGTGCGTGCGCCACGTGCTTGGCCATTACAGTCAATGGGTTACCGTGAATGGAAAAGGCCGGCGAGATTACGGCGCGGCAGCCTCTGAATCCGTCTCCCCCAGATCGGTTACGCACCCCTACAGTAGTTAGACCTCCAGGCGGGCGTGTTACGATGTCTGAAATGCCGAAGTTTGTCATCGAGCGCGAGATCCCAGGGGCGGGGGCGATGACTCCGGAACAAGTGCAGGGCGCCGCGCGGCAATCGCTGGGCGTTCTTCGCGACTTGGGGCCGGAGATCCAATGGCTCCATAGTTACGTGACGGATAACAAGGTGTACTGCATATACTGGGCGCCGAATGCGGAAATTCTTCAAGAGCACGCCAAGCGATGCGGAATTCCGGCTAACCGGATCTCCGCCGTCCGGCGATTGATGGACCCGGCCAGCGCCGAAACGTGATCGACTGCGTTACTTCGCCGGCTGAATATTCTGATTCACTCTGAAAACGTTTAGAGGGTCGTACTTTGCCTTAACGGCTGCCAGCCGCTCTCGATTTCCCAGATAGCTCGATGCGACCCGCTCACCGCCTTCTTCCATCAGGAAATTGACGTAGGCGCCTCCCGCCGAATGAGGATGCAGGGCCGCCCAGTAACGCTGTGTCCATTCGCGATAGAGGGGTAAAGAAGCCGCATCGGGGGTGGCGGCAGCGACGATATGGATATACCCCACGTCGCGGTAGGCGAACGCGGTATCGTTCGCGCCGACATCCTGAATGGCGCCGTCCATCGGGTAGATATGGACGGCGGAATTGACAGTCGGAACGCCCGGTCCGAATCGGACATGTTCGGCGATGGCCTCCTCGGTCAGTTCGCGCATGAAATCCGCCTTCCAGTAATGATGCAGTCCCGGCGGCAGCAGACCGTCGAAAAGAGACTGCAGGAATGGATATTCCATCGGATGAAGCAAGGCCAGGAGCGGCGGCCCGAAATCTCGCAACGGCTTTGTGACTGCCTCGGCCTCAGCAACGTCACCGGTGCAGGCGCACATGATCGCGCAGACAGTCTTTCCATGCAGGGATTCGGGAAACGGGGGACCTGGAGGCACAATCAGGAACGCAAAGAAAGCACTCACCTCGCGCGGGGCGTTACGCATAAAGTCGTTGAACAACCGCATGACCTCGGCGGCTTGCTCTAATCGATACAAAATGGGACCGGCGTAAAGCTGAGTAACCGGGTGCAGCCGAAAATTGAACGAGACCGCGATTCCGAAGTTGCCGCCCCCGCCACGGATAGCCCAGAAAAGGTCCGCATCCCGCTCGGCGCTCGCCGTGCGGATCTGCCCGTCCGCCGTTACCATGTCCACGGAAATCAAGTTGTCGCACGCGAGTCCGTAACGGCGCGACAGGTACCCGAATCCGCCGCCGGTCGTAAGGCCTCCCACTCCCGTAGTAGAGATGAGGCCCCCGGGAGTGGCCAGCCCGAACGCATGGGTGGCTCGGTCTACGTCGCCCCAGGTGCAGCCCCCTTCCACCATCGCGGTACTGCGCTCCGGGTCCACGCGAACGCTCCTCATCCTCGACAAATCGACGACAAGGCCGCCATCGCATGTGCCGAACCCCGGAGCGCTGTGGCCACCGCCGCGCACGGCTAGCAGAAGCTTGTTTTCGCGCGCGTAATCGACTGCGTGAACAACGTCCGCTGCGCCGGCGCATTGAATAATCGCCAGGGGTCGTCGATCGATATCGGCATTGTACACGCGGCGCGCGGATTCATATTCCGCATCCTCCGGCCGAATCGCCCTGCCTTTGATCGCTCTTAAGAAATCGTTCATGTCTCGTCTGCCCCTTGTGCGGCGTACTCGATGATTTTTTCGAGGCTCATGTTCCAGCCCTTCATCCAGAACGCGGCGGCTTCCCCTCCGGCGTCCTTACGCGCGGAATCGATCTTCTTTTCCACCTGAGCGCGCCGCGCCGGATCCGTCGCGCGGGCGTGAAATCGCTTCCGAATCGCGGCCGCCGCTCCGGCCAGCGCCAGCGCGCGTTCCGGCTGCCCGCCTTGGATCGCCACTTCAGCCAGCGACTCCAAGCCACGCGGAAGATCGACCGGGTTTTCCGGTCCATAAAGGCGCAAGGATTCCTGGTATAAACGCCGCGCCTCCGCGGGCCGCCCGCCGGCGGCATCAAGCCCCGCCAGATCGTGTAAACACGACGCAACGCCGTGCGAAAGACCCAGTTGCCGGAACCTTCTTAGGGCATCCTGATGGAGCGAACGGGCCTGAATCTCGTCTCCCTCTTCCCGGTAAAGGTCGGCCTGATGGCTCAGAGACCAGATGGCATTCTCCTCGTCACCCGACGACTCGAATAGACGCATCGCCTCTACGTACAGCGCTCGCGCGTACGTGCGATTCCCGGCCTTCACGACGTCAGCGTGGTTGCTGAGGGCGCCCGCGAGCATGGCCGGATGGCCGGTTTCCCGTGCCAGTTCCACGGCTCGCTCCGACCATCGTTGGGATTCCGCCATATCGGTGAACATGAGGTTGTAACCCAGACGATGTGCGGTGTGGAACATGCCCTGCCGGTCGTTAGCTTCCTCGAAAAGCTTCCATACCTCGTAATAGCCGCTGAAACCGGCATTGAAGCCCTCGAAAGCGAAATCGGCCTGCCAGAACTTACCATAATTGCGCAGGCGCGGAAAGCGTTCCACGCCCGGAAGTGCGAGCAGCCGCGAGAGGCGGTCCAGCCCTTCGGTGTGGAGACGGAGAGAAAAGAAATACATTCCCAACGCCATTACCAACCGTAATCCCCACTCTACTTCGCTACTCATCGCGAGCCAATCCAGAGCGGCGCGAAAGTTTCCGAGGTCGCCATCGAATCGATGCTTTCCGGTGCGCTCACGGCGCACGGCATGGGCTTCTTCTTCCGCTAAGACCAGGTAGTATGCCGCGTGCGCTTTGCGGGTATAAGGCTCTTCCTTCGCCGCCGCCAATTGCTCCAGTCCATATTCCCGCATCGTTTCGAGCAGCGTGAATCGCGGCTCCGCATCGTCGAAATCGATGCGGCGAATCAGGCTGTTGTCGGCCAGCAGTTCCATGGCTTCCCATAGATTGACCTTCAAATCCCGACGGGTATCGCACACTGCCTCGATCGCTTCGACCGTGGCGCCGCCGACAAATACGGCCATGCGGCGGAATAGCTTCCGATGCTCGGCATCGAGCAGGTTGTAGCTCCAGTCGATCGTCGCCCGTAGCGTGTGCTGCCGCTGAGGTAAATCCCGCGAACCGCCAACCAGCACCGCCAATGGATTGTCCAGACGCGCCGCAAGCGTTCTCAGCGGAAACAGCTTGGTCCGGGCCGCGGCCAATTCAATCGCCAGCGGCAGGCCATCCAGACGGGAGCAGATTGCCGACACGATTCCCAGGTGCTCCTGGTCCAGGGTGGAACCGCGCAGGCCGATGGCGCGTTCGAGAAACAATCGGACCGCCGGGGAACGCTCTTCGCGGCCCTCGCCGTATCCGGAATTGAGGGAAGGAACGGCGAACTCGTACTCGCCATAAATTCGCAAAGGCGCCCGGCTCGTCACCAACACCTTCACGCGATCGGAAGCCAGACGAGCCACGAAAAGCCCGGCTTCGAGCACGTGCTCGAAGTTATCCAGTATAAGAAACATCGGCCCCGCAAGCTGCGTCAAATGGTTCTCAATGGCCGCTTCCGGGCCAACGCCCGTCCACTGAGAGACGCCCAGGGCCAGAGCCACTTCCGACGGCACAAGACTGGCCTCGCTTACCTTTTCCAGCTGTACGAAACAAGCGCCGCCGGCGAAGCGATCGGCAACCTGGCGCCCGAGCTCCACCGCCAGCCTGGTTTTGCCGATTCCTCCCGGTCCGGTGAGCGTCAGGATGCGGAGATCGGCATCGCCAACCAAATCCCGCAATTGCGAGAGTTCCGCTTCGCGTCCGATTAAAGCCGTTCGCGGCGTTGGAATATTGCTGACGGATGGGGAAGCCGCGGCGCGCTGGCTGGCCCGCGTAACGATGGCGGAGAACTCGCGCCGCAATTCCTCGGTGGTTTCGAAGCGATCTCGCGAAGACTTGGCCAGACAACGCTCCACCACCCAATGCAGCGGAGCCGGAGCTTGCGGGTTCAAGCTGGTCAACGGTTCCGGCCGATCGAAGAGAGTCGCAGCCTGGATCTCCGCAATCGAATTTCCCGCGAATGCCCGGCGTCCGGACGCCAGCTCGTAGAGTACCGCGCCGAAGGAAAAATGGTCGGAGCGGAAATCGAGCAACTCGCCCCTGGCCTGCTCCGGCGACATATACCCCGGTGTGCCCGCAACGAAACCGAAGGTATTGCCTGGAACGAAATCGAGAGTTGGATCGTCCGGCATCGCTATGCGCTGGGCGATGCCGAAGTCGAGTACCTTGATGCGGCCGCCGGCATTTACCATGATGTTTTCGGGCTTCAAGTCGCGGTGGATAATCCCGGCATCGTGCGCCGCCGCCAGGGCGTCGAGAATTTGCGAGGCGATCCCGAGAACCTCGGGTATGGATAGAGGCCCCTGCGCCACTTTCTGGCGAAGCGTCTGGCCGTCGACCCACTCCATCACAATGTACGGCTGCCCTTCTACGGCGCCAACATCGTAAATAGTAATGATGTTGGGATGATTGAGTGCTGAGGCGGCGCGCGCCTCTTCCAGGAATCTCAATTCGAGCCCATCGAGTGACCGGTCGGCGCGAATCGCCTTGATGGCGACCTTGCGCGAAAGGCGGCTATCCGAGGCGCGGAAAACCTCGCCCATACCACCGGCGCGCACGCTGGTTTCGATGCGATAGGGTCCCAGGGTCATCCCGGGTACAATGGCCGATGGCGTCGTCAGCGGCCCGGTCTCGATCTTCCATGCCGGACCGTCGAGGATGCCTGTCTTTTCGTCCGACAACAGCTCGTGAACGATGTCTCGAACTTCGGTGCTGGCATTCGCAAGTAGTGCATCCCGCTTCTCCGGCGCTTGGCCCAGGGAGGCGTGGTAAAGACCCTCGATTTCCTTCCATCGTTCCGGAGTGACGCTCATGGCAGCAATTTAGGCTCCTTTGCATTATCCCGCGATCAATCTGGAAAGCGCGAAAAGGGGCCGGTCCGCCGGTGGACTGCCCCTATTTCGATTCGCTCGCTTGGCCCGATCTTCCCCGGTCTAAGGAGTAGTAGTGTCAACTGTGACGCGGGTTGCCGTAATCTGGCCGGTTAGGTGGTCAACCTGATTTCCCTTGGTGTCATATTGATTAATGGTGAACGTGCCGCTGTATAACGTGCCGCCGGGCGACAGGGTGACGGTCTCGATGATGTTCCCTATGCCGAGGTACGTCCCCGTCGTATCGTAACCAAAAGCGAAGTGGTTGAGTTGATAGGTGTAGGGCGCAGTCTGCTCCCAGGTCCCCATGCAGAAATTCTGGATAGCGGGAGCCCTGCCGCCTGAGTTCGTGAACTCGCTTCCGTCGCTGTGCCATTGGGTGAACTGGAAATCGAGCACAGCGCCATCGGGAATCGACGGGTTGTGCGTGGTGTTCCCTTTGGACAGAAACTGGACATTCCACAGGCCGACGATGGACGCGCTGCCGGTAGTCGAGGCCTTACTAAGGTCGCGAACCAGGCTCACGCTGGAGACTGACTCCATAGGGTTTTGCGGATCCAGCCGAAGTTGTTGAAGTACGAAAGGACCCTGTAAAGTTGCCGGAGTACCGCAGGCGCTGGCTATGGGAACCAACAGCATTCCCCCGACTGCGGCACTCAAAATCGTTGTGATGACTTGCGTTTTCGTTCTCATGACGTTCGCTCTCTTTCTCTCGCGGACCGCAGATTTACGCTCGCAGGTTCGCTTACGACCCCAATAGCGCAGTCGGCACGCGAAAACTGGCATCGAAACCATTTTTTTTTACCGGAAGCGCTACAATCTGGCGAAGGGTATCCATGGCCGACTCGCCACAAGCGGAAACAACAAATCTCCTTCGTGCTTGGGCCGAGGGTGATGAGGAGGCTTTGAACGCGTTAGTTCCGCGCGTGCA
>PLDF01000264.1 GCA_003135055.1 Bryobacterales bacterium
ATTTATAGCCGGACAGTTGTGAGATCTGATAGCGGCCGGTTATCAGATTTGAGTGGGCTACCCAGAACGAAACTGAGCGCCGCGACAATCGCCGCAATCAAGGCGATTCGCTTCATATCTCATCCTCCAAGACGACCCACTAAATCATATTTGTTTTGCCGGGTAGCATCGCCGCATGGGAGTTCTCGGAGCAAGAATCAGCGGCCGAATCGGCCAGTGGCGCCACCGCATCTCCCGGTCGCAGCCTACTATTCCGCATTCGATCGGCTAGCGCCACTTACTCCGGCAGCGGCTTGTCTTTGGTCTCAGGCGCGAACGGCAACGCCGCCAGGCCCACCAGGAACACCAGGCACATGGTCACGCCCGCGTAGCGCATCGGTTCGGCATAGCCTGCAAAGACTCGCCCGGTGAGCAGCCCCAGAGTCAGCGGGCCCGCGGCCGCTACCAGCCGGCCCACGTTGTAGCAGAAGCTGGTGCCGGTGCTTCTCAGCCTGGTCGGGAAAAGCTCCGGCAGATAGATCGCATAACCGCCGAAGAGCGAAAGCTGCGCGAAGCCCATCATCGGAATCATCCAGAAGATGTCGCCGATGGCGCGCAGATTCCAGAACGTGTACGCCGTTGCGCCCATCGCTGCCAAAAAACTGACGGCGAATGCCTTGCGCCGGTTGGTGCGATAGGTCAGCCAGGTGAAGGCGTAAACGCCGAAGAAGCCGCCCAGGTTCTGCAACAACGACGTGATGCCGATCCACGTCGTGACCTTGCCCTCCAGCGCCGCGCCCACCAACCCATCGGCCTCAAAGGTCCGGTTGAGCACGGGGCGCAGCAGGTCGTAGCTGAAAAACCCGATCCCCCACAGCCCCACCACTCCGGCGAAGGCCAGCAGCATCCCGACAATCGCGTTGTGGCGCCATTGGGAGAGCAGCTCTCCGAACGACCCCATCACCACTTTCCCGGCGCGCGCTTTCAACCATGCGTCCGGCTCGCGGAGCTTCTTGAACACCACCAGCGCCAGTGGAGCGGGAAGCGCTCCGGCCAGGAACATGTAGCGCCAGGCGTGGCCGATCGCTCCCGAGCTCTCCAAATTGCCAAGGAAGATTCCGGTGAGCGCCGCCAGCATGTTGCCGATCGCCGACGAGGCCTGCACCATGCCCAGCGCATGCGGCCGCGCGTTCGCGGGCACCACCTCGGCCACCAGCGCCACGCCCACCGCGAATTGTCCACCCACGCCGAAGCCGCATAGGAAGCGGTAGAGGCCGAAGTCCCAGACGCCCGTTGAGAACGTGCTCAACCCGGTGAAAATGGTGTAGCAGAGGATGGTCAGCATCATGGTCTTGGCGCGCCCCAACCGGTCGCCCAGTATGCCGAACAAGACGCCGCCCAGCGCCCAGCCGATCATGAAGACCATCGTTACGTAGCCGGCCTGCTCGGACACCGTGGAAGCGGTAGCATGGCCGCCCAGCAGCTCGCGGATGGCCGGCACTCGCGCCAGGTTGAACAACTGCTGCGCCATGGTGTCGAACATCCAGCCGACGCTGGCCACAATCAGCACGAACCACTGATAACGGTTCAGCTCGCGGTACCACGCCGGCCGTGATGCCGGCCGCGATTCCCGTGGCGATTCCCGTCGTGATCCCAGTTCTCCCATGAAGCTGCTATTGTTTCACGGAATTCACGAGATCGGCTGAACGCGCTCGCCGGGCTTGAGCGGAACGTCCGTGGGCAGCGCGATGGAATCGCCCTCGGCAAGTCCTTCGGCGATCTGCGTCTCGGTGACATTCGAAATGCCGGTCTTGACGTTGCGCCGTTCCACCTTCACAGGGGCGGCGCCGCGCAGCAGGAAAACATAGTCGCCCTGCGCATCGTGCCGCAGCGTCTCCTTGGGAATCACTAAGGCGTTATCGGCCACGGCAGTGCGGATTTCGGCGTCCACGTTATTGCCGGGAATCAAATCGCGCCCTGGGTTTTCGATCGCGCACACCACTTCGCCCACCTGCCGCGAGCCCAGCGTTTGAATCGACGTGGGCATCCGGTCCACCACGCCGCTCCACGCCTTCCCGGGCAACGCTTCCCAGCGGATGGTCACCGGCTGGCCAAGCGTTACGCGGCCGAGCAGCGGCTCATCGACGTAGACGCGCACGCGCAGCCGGTCGAGCGTGCCGACGTTCGCGACCAGGTCGCCGGCATTGAGATACGCGCCGGGCCGGATCGCCAGGTCGTACACTTCGCCGGCGATGGGCGCGCGCACCACGGCGCTGGCGGAACGCTCCTTCGCCAGCCGCAGCGCCACTTCGGCGTCTTTGACGCGCGCTTGGGCGCCTTCGATATCGGGCATCGATACCAGGGCCGCACGGCGCTTTTCGAGGCCGTCGATTTCGAGCTGCGCCTGGCGCGCTTTGTCCGCCGCGGCGCGTTCCTCCATGGGCGTGGCAGCCTGTTTCGCAACCAGCCTCTCGATGGCGTCATGTTCCCGTTGGGCGGTCTGCAGATTGAAACGCGCGCGGCTGAGGCTGCTTTCGATATCGCTCTGCTCGGCCGGTTTGCCGCCGCCCTGGAGCACTTGCAGGCTGGCCTGGGCCTCGGAAACGCGGGCTTCCGCCGAATCGATGCCCGCGCGAATCTCGGGGTCGCCGATCTCGGCAAGCACGGCGCCTTGGGCGACGCGTTTCCCATCCCGGACGTCGACGCGGACCGCCAAGCCCGCGGTTTCCGCGTGTACGGCCTGCCATTGATAGGGTTCCACCTTGCCGTTGGTGGGCACCGTGCTGACCACGGTTTGCCGTTTGACCTGCGTAAACCTGACCTCGGGAGGAGCGCTCTTGCGCAGAAATCCCAAAACCAGCGCGCACGCGGCGAGAATCAGGAGCAGGAACAGCAGCAGCTTCTTCAATAGCGGTTCTCCACCCAATAGTGTAGCGGGGCAGCAGTTGTGGGGCAGCCAATCCTGGCTGCAGCCGCCTTTCAGGCGGCTCCTTCGGGCGATGCGCGAGTCTTAACACCGGTCCACGCACACGCGTTCAAATAGAACCCGCCCACACGATGAAGCGCGTGCCTGCAGGCCGGCCTGCACGCAATATGTCGCAGAACGCCGCTTGGGCTAGCTGCTAGCGTCCGCGTTAAAACGGGCGATTTGTTCCTAGCCCGCCTTGACCACTCGTAAGACATGGGCGCTAGACGTCGAAGTGGCGCCGAGGCAAATCGCTGGCCACGAGCCGACTTATGGGAAGTAATTTCCGTGACCGGCGTTTCACGGGAGGAATCCGATCTGCTGAGATGCCCGGACCCAAGCCGACTTATCAGGCGTAATTTGCCTAATAGAGCAGGAGACGCCACTGCACCCGGTTCGCCCAGTGTCCGTGGAGATGCTGCATAATGACGTTAGATGACGGACGCTGCGAACAGGAGGCGCCCAGGAAAATTCCTCCCGGTCCTCTTTCGGGAGACTGACCCCGTTAGGTCCCCACAAACGCGCATGGCTCAAACGCGCATGACTCCGCGAATCCGGCCCAGGAAGCCCACTGACCTTACTCCTGTGATGTCCCCTTGTGGTCCATGACCTCAGCTGCCAAGCGCTGCCGCTCCGGATCTCTTCGAACGCCATATCCAAGGAGTGAGACCCGACATCTTAGCGGGATGGTCCGGCGCCCCTCATTGCCCGGCAAGGTCGAGGAGCACAATGTCAGAACGCTCCTGCACCCGTTCTAAGACAACTTCACGGCCGTTTGGGGAGATGTCGAAGTCCCGAATATCAAAATCGTCGGGGAGGTTGGTCAACTGCCGCTCGGCGCCGGTTTCCGGGTCCGTTAGCCAGAGATCCTTGTGTTCAATGCTTCCCCGCAGGAAAGCGAGTCCACCTCCTCCCGAGAGGAATTTAAGGCGTCGAGCGCCCCGCGTCAAGTTAGTCAGACGCGGAAGCGGATGCGTGACACCCCCAGGCGTCACGGCTTTCACTGAAAACGCCGCGCCAACGTCGGGCCCCGAGTAGACAACGAAGCGGCCGGAGGGCTGCCATGCCGGATCTACCGAGTAGTCGCGGAGAAGGACAGATGCGGGACCGCCATCGATCGGTACTTGGAAAAGGTGCGGCACACCGCGATCGTTCGCGGCCGAGGTGATCGATCGGCCATCCGGCGTCCATGCCGGAGAGCCTTGCAGCTCGAGTGAATCGGCAACCACCCGTGCGTTGGTCCCGTCCGCCTGCATCACGTACAACAGGGTCCCCGAGCGTTGACGGACCGAAAATGCGATACGTCCGCCGTCGGGGGAGATGGCAGGGCCGCCAATGATTTGCGCTCCACGGCCACTCCACAGTTCTGTGTCCGCTCCGTTGGCCTGCTTCCAAATGCTTTCGCTGCCGCCGGCCGAAGAGACACATATCAGATAGTCGGGCCCCAGCCGTGGAGAGAACGCGGTAGCGGGCGTCAGAGAGATGCGATCTGGGGGCGACAACTCGGCGCGCGAGTCGCCGATCCGCAATCGCCAAAGGGTTCTCCTCGGACTTGCGCGCGTCACAACCAGGCGCTTGCCCCCGGCCGCGGCGGACAGCGACGTGTACCGGTCCGGACCAAAGGTAAGCCGGTGAGGAATGCGGCGCTCGACGTCCATGCCGTACAGCCACGGTCCGGACCCGTCGGCATCGCCGGCGAGGTACATCAACGTACGTCGATTCAGCAAGACTGGATGGCTCACGCGCCCATCGTGTGAGGTGACCCGTTCGGGCATTCCGCCTGCCGGCTTGATGCGCCAGATGTCCAGTTTGTCCGGAAGCGCGCCGTAGACGAAGTAGATGAACCCGTTGTCGGGCGCCCACAACGGAAAGTGAGAATGTAGGCCCGCGGGAGCGGTAAAGATCGGTTGTCCCTGAGGATGCGGCGTGCCGTCCGAAACGAAAAGCGGGTCTCCTGAAGCAGCCGTATGGTATGCGATTCGCGAACCGTCGAGCGACCAATCGAACTCCGCCGCGCCTTCCAGATAGAGCTTGGCCGGTCCGCCCAGCGTTGGTATCGCCCATATCCCGATCTGCCAGCTCGGGCCGGCTGGCTTGCGAGCCCAAAACAGGACCAGGGAGCTATCGGGCGAGAATCCTAGAGTCCGGACCGAGGGGTTGACGAGTTCCGGAGCGCTTCCGCGAGTAAGGTTGTGGAAATGTCCCGAACCGGGTTGTGTGACCAGACATCGGTGTGTCCATCCCGGCCCGACAAAAAAGCCACGAACTTGCCGTCGCGTGACACGGCAGCCTCCTGCTCCGTTCCATCGAAATCGGTCACGGTCTGAAATCGCGCGCCCTCAATGGGGTTTCGCCAGAAGCGCTCCGTCTTTTGAACCCAGCCGATCGCCGCGATCGCCAACGCGACGGCTACCGCTGCAGGGAGCAGCCAGGCGCGTCGGCGCATCTTCCTTCCAGGTGGCGCCGGTTGGGCCGCCGGAGCCCGTGAGCGAAAGGCCGGAATGTATCCGCCCTTCGGCAGCTCGATGACAATTCCATCGTCTTTTCCTTCGCCCACGTAATATTCAGCCAGCCGGGCGCGAAGCCGGCCGGCTTCAGTCCGCACGATGGAGTCCTGCGAAGGATCATGGTCCGGTTTGCGCCCAAACACCTCGACGGCAATTACGGACTCTTTGAGATGGTTGTCGCTGCCTTCCAGATGCCCTTCGATGAGGAACCTGAGGAATCGGCTCATGCGCTCATTCCGAAGGAATCCAGGGCTCGCCAGAACCCGTTCCAACTGCCGGCGCGCGCCCTCTTGGTCTGTAGGCGCGATGGGCACGGCTTCGAGTATACATCTTGTTTTCAGCGATGTGCAAATGTATGAAACACGCTTTCAACGTGTCCGGACTTGCTCTTTTTTCCCGCTAGGAGCATCGTGGGAGCCTGATCGGGTCGCAAAAAGCGATCCAAAAGGAGGAGTCATGAAAATTCGACATAGACGGGCTTTTTTCGGCATCGCTCTCGCTCTGGCGGCCGGGCTGGCGCTGGCTCAAGATCTGAGGATCGTGCATTTTAAGGGTGTGGTCAACGACTACTCGCCTTCAACGGTATCCGGCGGCACGTGGGAAATTCGCGGCCCTTGGTCTCTGGACGTGCAAAGAACCGGCACGGCTAATTTTACGGCGGACCTGACGATGGAGACATCCGATTACGGGATTACCGATAGCACTCAGGTGGATCCCACAAACCCCGCGACGCGGAGCCCCCACACTCACCATATCAGCATTACCAACGCCACGGTCAGCTACGACACGTCCGTCTGCCCCGCCAACAGCCCTGCCACCACTGGCTCGGGTGTCGTGGTCACCAGTACGGCTATCACTACGGGGAATGGAAGCCCAGCGGCCTTTGAGGCTAAGGGCGCATCCACACTCCAGGTCTGCATCACCGGAGGGTCGACGGTCGAGTTTTCGAACATGAGTCTGGTGTACACCGGACCGGCAACTACACATTTCGGTCCACAGGCAATCCACGGCGTCGTCACTCAGGTGTCAACAAAGTAGGCTGGGTGGACGAGGCGCACAAGCCATGATCAATATCTACCGTGGCGATGGGATGCGACCTTAGGTCGAGCCGACGTCGTCGTGGTTCGCGCACTCCATGATTGTCCCCGAACGCAGGCCGAACGCTCTCTAAGCCTGTGTCAATAGTGGAGCGGAAATTTGCGGGCGACTCCAGTTGGCCGGGTTTATACTCCAGTTACCTGAACCGGATAGGAAAGGGCAACGCAGGGAAGCCACCCGAGCGGCCGGTTCAGAGGCTGGAAAGGCAGGCGGCGGCGCCCGCCCGATTTGTCGATTAGCTGGGGCGCAGCCCCAAGCCAGACTGGGGCGAAGCCGCAAGCCGGCTTCTGGGAGATCTCGCCAGATCAGTACCGAGAAACGCGCTTGCGTCCACCGATCCACTTGGATGCATCGCCGGCTTCTCGGAGAAGGGGTTCTGCGCGGCGGCGCGCGGCTGAGACGATTGACGGCCGTACCGATGTTACGTCAGATGCGTCCGTCCGCGATTCTACCCCGCGCCGGCAAGGAGTCCCGTTCAACTTCAAGCAAGTGGCCGCCGAACAACACAGTAAGCGGCCCCGGCCCCGAATCTTGGCCGAGGGCGAAAACTCTGTCCACCCAATAGTGCACTGTGGGGCCATTCTTCGCTGGCGGCACAGCACCAATTCGGCAGCAGCCCCTTTCCCGCCCTGAACCGTCGACTCGCCTTTCCGGCCTCGCGCCATTCGACGATTCCACGTCCATTGCGGGGCCGCCGGGATTGAGGCCGCGATAAGCGGCCGCCCTGTGATTTCGCTGGCCGTACCCGTATATAACTCTCATAACTGTTTTCACCTCAATAGTTAGCAGTCGCGAATAAGCCTGTATTCTCCTCTGATCGCCTTTCTCCATTTCGCCTCCAAAGACCGGTCACCGGAGCTACAAAATATTTCAAACCCGCAGATACAACAACTTACTCGTCAACTTACTTTGATTGCCGTTTCTCCTGGTGTAGCTTAGTATTGACAAAACACTTATGTCCTCACTGAGAGTTCAATCGTCGAAATCGAACGGCACACTCTCTAAAGGGCCGTCCACCCCAGCCGGGAAGCGCAATTCCTCGCTCAACGCCACCCGTCACGGCCTGTGCGCCAAATGTATCGTTGTGGAGGGCGAGTCGCGCGAGAACTTCCTGATTCTCCTGCAAGCAGCATGTCGACCGATTCCGCCCCGCCAACGAAGTCGAGTTCGGCATGATCGAGGAAATGTGCGCCTTTTACTGGCGCCAGCGCCGCTCTTGGTCCATCGAAACCGGCATGCTGAATAAGCAGATGGCCACCCAGCCCGATGGCGGGATGATGGAGCGCATGGTCGGCGCCTTCGACACCCTTGCCGCCTCACACTCCTTATCCCTGGCGTACCGCTATGAGACCCGCCTTCACCTGATGCATCAGCGCGCCCTCCGCACCCTCATTATGCTGCGCAAGTCGATATGCCAAACGACCCCAGTCCCATTTCCGAACACTCGCCGCCTGCTGTGGAGCAACCGCCTTCGCCCCAGCAACCCACTGATTCAGAATCACTTGGTAGCGCATGCTTTAGCTTGCATCGGCCTTCATCCGCCGCTCCTAGCCCCCCGCAAGCCGCCGCCAAAGCTGCTAGCCGCGTCCCTGCCAGACCGTCTGCCGCTCCCCTCGAAACGCCGCTACGCAGCAAAACAAGTGGGACAGGCCTCCTGGCCTGTTGGAATGGGCGTTCCGCCCGCGAAACTTCATGAAAAACCTCGCGAGGCTCGGGGGATTTCCGGATGGTCGGGATGGTTTTTCGCCCCTGTCCCCTCAGCACTTATCGGCGTTCATCTTCAGTCCGCCACCACATGCAAATGCAGTTTGTCGGCGGCGCGCATCACCTCTTCGTCACCGCCCTATTCTTCCTCTATCGGCTCGCGCGCGCACGCCGGCCGCCGCTCGGCATCGTTCTGCTTAACCACATCTTCATGCGCGCGGCCCCGCGTCTTCTACGTTCTCCTCGGGCTGACGCGCTTCCGGCAACCCGCTCTCCGCCGCCTGCTGCCTGGCATCGGGCAGGGCCGGAAAACGCTATCGTCCGCCATCCGGCCGTCCCCTGTCATCGAAGATGCCGCTCAAATCATCGGGCGGCAGGCGCCCACCGTTCGGCGCCGCGCAGAAAGTCCCACAAGCGGACACCCAAACTATTGCAGCTATCCGATTTACCCCAACCGCGTCATAATGTTACGCCGCGAAACGGGTTGGCAGCCGCCGTGCCATCATGGTAATGGCCCCTAAATGGATATACAACGCAAGAACGTCGGCAAGAGAAAAGCCATCCGCTGGACCGTGTCCATCCTCGTCATCCTCGGTTTGGGGGTGGGTATTACCTATGCCCTGTCGCGCCTGAAGCCGGCTGCGCCGGGTGTTCCCATGTCTACGCTGTGGCCGGACGTGGTCAAGCGCGGCCCCATGATCCGCGAAGTCAGCGGAATCGGGACGCTGGTTCCCGAAGACACCATGGTGATTCCGGCGCAAACTAACGGACGCATCGAGCGCATTCTTATTCAGCCCGGTAACGCGGTGCGGGCCGATTCGGTGGTGATGATCCTGACCAGCCCGGAGCTGGAAACCGACCTTAAGACGGCCGAATATCAGGCGAAATCCGCCGAAGCCGATTACCAGAATCTCAAAGCGACGCTGCAGAAGGAGCAACTCACTCTGCAATCGGTAGCCAGTCAGACCCAGGCTGACCTGTCGACTGCCAAATTGCAGGCGGACCGCGATCAACAACTCTTGAAAAACGGGCTCATCTCCGACATCGACGCCAAGATCTCGACGGAAAAGGTCAAACAGTTGGAGGCGCAAGCCGCCTTCCAGGTCCAGAGCGTGGAAGTGACGAAATCCGCGGATGCCGCGCAATTGGCGGCCCAGCAGACGAAAGTGGACCAGTTCCGCGGCCAATATGAGTTGAAGAAGAGCCAGGTGGACCAGCTCCAGATCCGCGCCGGGTTCAGCGGCATGCTGGAAGCGCTGGCCACGCCGGTGGAAGCCGGCCAGAACGTGACGGCGGGAACGGCGCTGGGCAAGGTGGCGCAGCCGACGCATCTCAAGGCCGAGCTGAAAATCGCCGAAACACAGGTTAAAGATGTCGCCATCGGCCAACTCGCCAGTATCGACACTCGTCTTTCCGGAGGTGGATCGAACGGATTGATCGAAGGACGCGTATCTAGAATCGACACGTCGATTATCAACGGAACGGTGACGGTGGACGTCGCTCTTAAAGGAGCGCTGCCGCCGGGCGCGCGTCCGGATTTGAGCGTGGACGGAAAAATCCAGTTGGAGAAGCTGGACGATGTGGTGTACGTGGGGCGTCCGGTATTCGGGCAGCAGGATAGCACTGTGCAGCTTTTCAAAGTGGATGCCGATGGCAAGTACGCGACCAAGGTGAAGGTGACGTTTGGCAAGGCATCGGTGAATACGATCGAAGTTAGAGCTGGGTTGAATGTGGGCGACCGGGTGATTCTCTCCGATATGTCCGCATACGATGCTTACGACCGCATTAAACTAGAATAGTTCCACCATCCTCGTGAAAAGGAAACGAACATGGACAATGGCTCGCAACCGCTGATCAAACTGGACCAGGTGAGCAAGGTTTTCGTGACGGACGAAGTGGAGACGCACGCCCTGGCGGGCATTCACTTCGAAGTGCACAAGGGAGAGTATCTCTCGATTTCCGGGCCTTCGGGCTGCGGAAAATCGACGCTGCTCGCCATTCTGGGGCTGCTCGATACGCCCTCCGACGGCGTCTACTCGCTGAACGGAAAGTCCGTGACGGGGTTGAAGCTGTCGGAGCGCGCGCGCATCCGCAACCGCGAAATCGGGTTCATCTTTCAGGCGTTTAACCTGATCGGCGATCTCACCGTGTATGAGAACGTGGAGCTGCCGCTGACATACCGCGGCATGCCGTCGTCCGAGCGCAAGCGGCGCGTGCAAGAGGCGCTTGAGCGGGTGGGGATGTCGCACCGGATGAAGCACTACCCCTCGCAGCTCTCGGGCGGCCAACAGCAGCGCGTGGCGGTGGCGCGCGCGTTGAGCGGCGATCCGGTGATCCTGCTCGCGGACGAGCCGACGGGAAATCTGGATTCGGCTAACGGCGAAGCGGTGATGAACCTGCTAAAGGAGCTGCATGCGGCGGGCTCCACCATTTGCATGGTGACGCACGATCCGCGGTATGCGGAGTTTGCGGACCGCACTATTCGTCTATTCGACGGCAGAATCGTGGAAACCACCGAATCTGCGGCCAAGCATTAAGCACAAACTGGCAGTTGGACCTCTGCGCCGTCTTTGGAGGTGAGCGCTATGCCCGGACTACGGAACGGTTCTTGGGTGGCGTTGCTGGCGATCGCCGCCGGTAGTGCATCCTATGCAAATGTAATCGGAGCTTCGCAGGTGGAGTTCCGGCAACTGTACTCGCTTGGGCCGAATGGGCGGGTGACCATCCAAAACCAATACGGCAACGTCAGCATCGTGGGCTGGGACCGCGACGAGGTGCTGGTGGAGGCGGTGAAGCGATCGAGCGATCCGCGCCGGCTGGACGATGCGCGCATCGTGGTGGAGCCGGTGGATGGGGTGCTTTCGATTCGCACGCAGTATGCCGGACCGGACACGCAGCATGCGCCGAAGGTGGAGTACCGCATCACGGTGCCGCGCTACGCGAACCTGGAGGACGTGAAATTGGGCAACGGCGGCCTGGTGATCAGCGGGGTGGCGGGCACTGTGAAGGCATCGTCGGTGAACGGCAACATCAAGGCGGAAAAGCTGGAGGGCCGCGCCGACCTTTCCACCGTCAACGGCGTGTTGGAGGCCGATTTCGACCGCGTCGGGGCTGCGCACCCGATCACGCTCAGCTCTATCAACGGACCCATCAAGCTGCTGCTGCCGTGGGGAACGCGGGCCAGTTTGAACGCGCGCAACGTGAGCGGCGGCATCGATACGGAATTCGGGCATCCGGCGCGGGTGAACGGCGCGCAGCGGTTGAGCGTGGTGCATGAAGGCGGGCCGCAGATCCGTTTGACGAACGTAAACGGCGGAATTTCGATCCACTCGTCCTGGAGCAGGCGCTCCGAGCGCCCCACGACTTAACGTGGGCCTGGCCGGCGCGCCCCGTGGCGCACGCACTCCTGCGTGCAGCGTTCACACTCGTGTGAACGCGCTTCGCGTTGCCGGCGCCACGTCGAAATGGCCAGGTACTTCGTAACAAGTCCTAAGCTGCCGGCCTGAGCCCCCGCGACCGATGCGGCGGCGGCTGGCCCAGTTCCTTTGCTCAGATCGGCGCCAACCCAGGACGCAGGATGCCACTGCCTGGTGAATGCATCTAAAATCACGGAGACAGGCCAGGAGGCCTGTCCCACCGTGCGGCGCGGCGCGCTATCTGTTAACCTGACTCCAACTTATGAACGCGATGGGGCGGGATCTGCGCTTTGGGGTGCGCCTGCTTACAAAAGCGCCAGGGTTCACGGCGGTCGCGCTGGCAGCTCTGGCATTGGGGATAGGGGCGGCGACCTCGATTTTCAGCGTCGTGGATGCGGTTGTCTTTAAGCCGCTGCCCTTTCGCGACCCGGACCGCGTGCTGGTGTTATGGGAGAAGAATCCTTCGCTGAACCGGTTTCGCATGGCGGTTGCTGTGGGCAATTTCCGCGATTGGAGCCAGCAGGCGCGGATGGTGGAAGGCATCGCCGGGGTATTCGATACGCGTATCAACCTGACGGGCGGACCAAATGGGCGCGTCGATCCGGAAGAGTTGAAGGTGGAGCGCATCTCGGCGTCGATGTTCCCGATGTTGGGCGTGCAACCTATATTGGGGCGCGCGTTCCGGCCGGAAGAAGACTTGCCGGGCCATGCCAATTTCGCCCTGCTGAGCCATTCGCTGTGGGAGCGGAAGTTTGGGGCGGATCGATTGATAGCGGGAAAGACAATTCGTCTGCGCGACCAACCTTATACCGTGGTGGGCGTCCTGCCGGGCGGATTCGGCGTTTTGGACCCGTCGGTGGATGTCTACGTACCGCTGGCGATCAACGCCAACGATCCGCATTTCGCGGGCGCGCGCATGTTGATGGTGATCGCGCGGCTGAAGCCGGGCGCCACTCTCGATCAGGCGAAGAGTGAGATGGAAACCATCGGCGCGCGGCTGGAGCAAAGCAATCCGGCAGTGAATCGCGGGTGGCGGCCCAACTTGTTTCCCATTCAAGACGAGATGTTTGGCAACGTGCAGAAAGCCATGTTGGTGCTGCTGGGCGCAGTGGGCTTTTTGCTGCTGACGGCCTGCGCGAATGTGGCCAATCTCTTACTGGCGCATGGGGCGGCGCGGCAGAAGGAAATCGCCATACGCGCCGCGCTGGGGGCCACCCGCGGGCGGCTCATGGCGCAGCTCCTTTGCGAGAGCGTATTGCTGGCGCTGGCGGGCGGCGCGCTGGGGTTGGCGCTGGCGTGCGGCAGCGTGGCGCTGGTGGCGCGCCTCGGTCCGGCGAGCATCCCGCGGCTGACGCAGGCCACGGTGGATGGGCGGCTGTTTTTGTTTGCGTTTGCGGTATCGGTGCTGACCGGCATACTGTTCGGGATGGCGCCGGCGATTCAGGGGTCGCGGGCGAATTTGAATGCGGCGCTGACGGAGGGCGGCCGCGGCGGAACGGCGGGACGCGCGGCCAGACGGATGCGGAGCGCGCTGGTGGTGGCGGAGATTGCACTGGCGCTGCTAGTGCTGATCGGCGCCGGGCTGCTGATGCGAAGTCTTGCAAGGCTGCGGCGCGTGGACCCGGGGTTCCAGCCGCAGGGGTTGCTCACGCTGCGCGTGCCGCTGGGAGGCGGGCGGAATAATGCCATCGAGCGGCGGGTCGCATTTTTCCGCCAGGTGACCGATGGGGCCGCGGCGTTGCCGGGCGTGCGGGGCGCGGGCGCCGTGAGCGAATTGCCCCTGACGGGTCTAGGCCTCGGATCGATGTTCTGGATCGACGGCCGGCCGCTGCCGCCGGCGGAGCAGAGGCCCGTAGCGATGACGCGCGGGGTGACCGCGGGCTACTTCCGCGCCATCGGTATTCCGCTGATCGCCGGGCGATTCTTCAATGACGCCGATACGGCCGCATCGCAGCCGGTAGCGATCGTCGATGAGACGCTGGCGAAACGGTTTTGGCCGCAGGGCGGCGCCATCGGCGGCAGATTGATCACGGATGCTAACGAGAAAGTGGAGGAGATCGTCGGAGTAGTAGGCAAGGTCAAGCCGGATAAGCTCGATGGCGACGATTGGCCGACAATTTATATGCCGCATTCGCAAAAGCACGATCAGACCATGATCCTGGTGGTCCGGACCGCGGGCGAGCCGATGGCGGCGGCCTCGGCCGTGGTGCGGACGGTGCATGCTCTCGACGCCGAGCAGCCTGTCGCGGACGTGCGTCCGATGGACCGCGTAGTGGACGAAGCTGTGGCGGGCGCCCGGTTCAACACGGTGGCGCTCGGGATCTTCGCGGCGATCGCATTCCTGCTGGCGGCGATCGGGATTTACGGCGTAATCTCCTACGACGTGACGGCGCGAACCAATGAGATCGGAATCCGCATGGCGCTGGGCGCTCAGAGCGGAGATGTGATTAAGCTGATATTGGGCCACGGCGCGCGCCTGGCGGCGTATGGCATCGCGATCGGCCTGGTATTGGCGTTCGGGCTGACGCGGCTGATGGCGTCGATGCTGTTCGGCGTGAGTCCGCGGGATTTTTACACGTTCGCCGCGATTTCGGCGCTGCTGGGAGCGGTGGCGCTGGCCGCGAGCTACCTGCCGTCGCGGCGGGCAATGGCGCTGGAACCGGCGGCAGCGCTGCGGCACGAATAGAAGCCGCGCGGCACGAATGTGCGGTACGAATAGGACGAGTCAAGGACAAACGATGATCAAGTTGCAGAACGTCGAGAAGTTCTACGAAGGCGGCTACGGGCGCACGTATGTGCTGCGCCGCATCAGTGGGGAGATCAAGGAAGGCGAATTTGTCACCATCATGGGCCCTTCGGGCGCGGGCAAGTCGACGCTGCTGAGCATTCTCGGCATGCTGGACGGCGCGTGGACGGGCGAATTCGAATTCTTCGGCCACCAGGTGCATCGCATGAAACCGAAAGACCGGGTGGAGCTGAATAAGAAGTACATCGGATTCGTGTTCCAGAGCTACCACTTGATCGACAATTTGACGGTTTACGAGAATCTGGATATCCCGCTTTCGTATCGCAACGTGAAGAGCTCGGAGCGCGCGTCCATCGTATGCGATGCGCTTGACCGGTTCCACATTGTGGGTAAGCGCGATCTCTATCCCAGCCAGCTTTCGGGCGGGCAGCAGCAACTGGTCGCGGTGGCGCGCGCCGTGATCGCGAGCCCGAAACTGATCCTCGCCGACGAGCCCACCGGCAACCTGCATTCCAGCCAGGGCAAGGAGATCATGGACCTGTTCAAGAAGCTGAACGAGGAGGGGACGACCATCATACAGGTTACGCATTCGATGGCGAACGCGGAGTGCAGTCACCGCATCATCAATCTGGCGGACGGCTGGATAGTAGCCTAAGTGGGACCGGCCTCCCGGCCGGTCGGCGCGCGGAGCGGGCTTTTGGCCGGTCAACTTTCGGAGCGCGCCTGCGGCGCGCCGACCGGCGAGGAGGCCGGTCCCACATGTTGACCCACGGCATTTCTCAACGCTTCCGCCGCAAGCGCATGCTGCGCTTCGCCGCGGAGCTTCGCATCGACGCGCAGACGCGCGTGCTCGATATCGGCGGTACGCCCGATTATTGGGACATGCTGCCGGCGCGTCCGCGCCTGGTGTTGCTGAACACGCCGCGCGCCAGGGACGATCTGGCCGGCGCCGCGAGCTGGGTAGCTGGAGACGGCCGCCAATTGCCGTTTCGCGACGGCGCATTCGACGTGGTATTCAGCAATTCGGTGATCGAGCACGTCGGCGGCCCTGGCAGCCAGCAGCGGTTCGCGGATGAGGTGGCGCGTGTGGGCCGCGCCTACTGGGTGCAGACGCCGAACCGCTGGTTTCCGGTGGAGCAGCATCTGCTGACTCCGCTCATCCACTGGCTGCCGAAGGCGTGGCAGCGGGCGATTGCGCCGCGATTCAATATCTGGCAGATGCTGATGCGGCCGTCGGCGGACCGGCGCGAGTTTTACGTGGAGCACTACTTGCGCGACGTGCGGCTGCTGGGCTGCGGAGAGATGCGGGCGCTGTTTCCGGGGGCGCGGGTGTTGCGGGAGCGGTTCTGGGGGCTGACGAAATCGCTGGTGGCGGTGAGGCGAGGCTTAGGCCTTGCCTGAAGCGCGCGCAAGCGCACGATCGACTTCGTCCCACAAAGTTTGAGCGGATATCGCGGCGTCGCCGCGCCGCGCGATGACGTCCGTCTCTTGGGCAGCGCCATTCTCAAATCGCCAGACCAGGCGCTCCGCCGGGTCGATGACGACGATTTGGCTGATTCCCCACTGCTCGTAAAGCCTGCACTTGCGCAGCACGCGGGAAAAGGAATCATCCGGAGATAGGATTTCAATCACCACATCGAATGGAGAAGTCGGATACGGATCGCCGATGGCGCCGTCGGCGGCGATGACGTCCGGAATCGGTTCATAGGAGGGATCGAGCTTGAGCGTAACTTCTGGCCCGGAGTCGTATCCGATGCCGTCCAGCAGCCGCAGTAATATCTTCTGGATGAGCGAGTGTATCCGGGTGGGCATGGATTTCCGGACGGCTTCTCCGTTCCAATATTCGTAGTAGGGTTTCTCGCCGTCGTATCGTGCGTGAAACTCTTCTATCGAAAGTTTTTGCTCTGCGACGGCCGGCATAATGCGGTTCTATTATCGCATGGACGAGAATTGCTTATCCTATGGTCATGCAAGTCGTGCTGCCGGACTTCGAAACGCGGGCATCGTTTGAGGTATGCGGCGATGAGGTAAACGGCGAACGTCCGCTCAGCGACGAGGAGTTCTTCGATTTTTGCCTGAAGAATCCCGATTTGCGCATCGAGCGGCATTCCAACGGAGAGATCGTCATTCTGCCTCCCGCCGGAATGGAGACGAGTTACCGCAATAGCGACGTGTCTTCACAACTCGGGGTTTGGCGAAGGTCGATGGCCGCGGCGTCGCTTTTGATTCGAGCGCTGAATTCATCCTGCCCAGTGGCGCGGCCTTCGCGCCCGACGCATCATGGATACTCAAGAGCCGCCTGGCATCTCTGACGAAGGAAGAAAAAGAGCTGTTCGGGAGGCTGTGCCCGGATTTTGTTATCGAGCTGAAATCTCCCAGCGATCGTCTGCGTTCCCTAAAGTCCAAGATGGATGAGTGGATTGCTAACGGCGCTCAGTTGGCGTGGCTCATCGTACCAGAGAAGCGAACGGTTTACGTCTATCGCCCCGGAAACCCTGTCGAGGAATTATCCGATGTCGATTTCGTCGCCGGTGAAGGACCCGCCGCCGGATTCCGGCTTGACTTGGCGGATATCTGGGAAGGCCTGTAGCCCATGCAGATCGTACTGCCAGACGTTGAAACACGCGCCTGGTTTGAGGTGTGCGGCGATGAGGTGAACGGCGAGCGTCCGCGCAGCGAGATAACCATAATGCTTCCTGTCGGCTTTGAAACCGGCTATCGCAACGACGATCTCTCGCGGCAGCTTGGCAATTGGGCGATCTCCGATGGACGAGGCGCAACACTCGATTCCAGCACGGAGTCTTCTGGCGAGTGGCGCCGCCAGCTTGCCGGACGCCTCGTGGGTTCTGAAAAGCCGTTTCGCCTCACTAACGAAACAGCAGGAGAAGCGCTTCGTGCATTTATGTCCGGACTTCGTGGTCGAGCTCAGATTGCCGAGCGACCGGCTGCCTGCATTGAAGGCAAAGATGGAAGAGTGGATCGAGAATGGCGCGCAGCTCGGTTGGCTGATAGACGCCGATCTGCGCACGGTCTGCGTCTATCGCCCTGGAAGACCGGTCGAAGAACTGCAAGGGCTCGACCACATTGTCGGCGAGGGCGCCGTGGACGGATTTCGGCTCGAACTCGATGCAATCCGGGAAGGCGTTTAGACTTACTGTTACAATACGCCTTGCATCATGCAGGTTCTGCAAGCGGGACAACATAAGCTGATCTATCTGGAGCTGGAGCCGGATACGCTGTCGAGCGTCGCCAAGCAGGCGGGGTTCGATACCAAGGCTAAAGACGGCCAGCGCACCATCCAGATCGACCTCACGGCTCCCGGGCGGCAGGCGCCGCTGCTGCTGTTCGATGCGGCCGACCCGGCCAACCTGGGGTGGTTTTCGCGCTGCCAGTTTTATGTGGACGGGCGCTCCGGCGCGGTGATGCAGACGCCTATCCATCTCGCCAACAAGCGCGACCGCAGCGGGCACGTGACGCGTAACGCAGTGCGGCTGGTGATTTCGAAAGAGCTTCCCGCCAACTTTCGTTTACCCGGAAAGCAGCCGCTCACAGAGCAGGTGTTTTATGCGCTGCTGCTGACCTTTTTGAACGCTCTGATGCAGACTGGCGTGGCGGTGTGCGGCTCCGGGGCGGTGGAACCGTTGGCGGGGCGCACGGAAACCATCGGGCCTCGCAACTAAGGCGCTCTTTCAACGCGGAGACGCAGAGGCGCTGAGGCGCAACCTATTACCCGTTAATCCGCCCTTAACGCCACCAGCGGATCCACACGCGTGGCCCGCCGCGCCGGCACATAACAAGCCAGCGCCGCGAACGCCGCCAGCACTGCCGCCGCGAACGCGAACGCCACCGGATCGAGCGGCTGAACCTCAAACAGCAACTTGCGCATCAGGTGCGTCAACGCCGCCGCGCCAACGGTTCCTATCGCAATCCCAAGCGCCGCCAGTTTCATGCCGTCGCGAAACACCAGCGCCACGGCATCGCCGGGCGACGAACCCAGCGCCATCCGCAGGCCAATCTCCTGCGTGCGCTGCGCCACCGATTGCGAAACCGTTCCATACACGCCGACGCACGCCAGCAGCAATGCCGCCAGCGCAAAGCCCGCCAGCAGCGACATCACGAAGCGGCGCTGCGCCGTGGAACGGTCTACCAGCGTCTCCATCAGGTACAAGTTGTATGCGGGAATGGACGCATCGGCCGAGCGCACCTTGGCGGCAACCGTCGAGAGCAGCGCTTCGGCGTTGCCGCTGGTGCGTATCACCAGGATGGGCGCGAAAAGCGGACTGTAGGCATCCGGCACGTACGCCGTCGCCGGCGGCCCGGCATCGAGAGCGAAGTGGCGCACATCGCCCACGACGCCGACCACGGTGACCCACGGCTGATGATCGGGGTCCGGCCCGAGCTTGATTCGCTTGCCGATGGCGCTCCGGCCGGGCCAAAGCGCCCGTTCCATGGATTCGCCGATCACGGCTACCTGGGCCGCGGGGGAGCGGTCGTGTTCGTCGAACAGACGGCCGCGCCGCAGTGGAATGCGCATGGTTTCGAAGTAGTTAGGCGTAGCGCGGCGGAACTCCACGTTGGGCGATTCGCTTTCGCGCAATGGGCTGCCCTCAACATACACCGCCGCGCCAAGGGTGTCTCCGAACAACGGCAGGCGGCTGACGGCGGCGACGCCAGTCACGCCGGGTATGGTAAGAAGCCGCCCGCGAATCAGGTTATAGATAGCGGCGCGGCTCTCCGCGGTGGACGCGCCCGGCGGAGTTTGCGTAGCAACCGTGATCAGGTTGTGCGGGTCGAAGCCGGGGTTGACGTTGAGCAAGCGCTCGAAGCTGCGGATGAGCAGCCCGGCGCCGGTGAGCAGCAGAATCGCGAGCGCCACTTCGGCGATAACCAATGACGCGCGCAGCCGGTGGCTGCCTTGCGTCAAGCTGCGGCCGCCCTGGCGCAGAGCTTCGTGAATGGCCTCGCGCACGGCGCCCCACGCGGGCGGCAATCCCGCGGTCAAGGCGCAGACTAGCACCGCGCATCCGGTGAACCCGAGGGCGCGCCAATCCATGCGCACGGGGTTGTCTGGGATCACGCCGCCTGGGATCAAGCCCGGAGGCGCTGCAGCCACCAGAATGCGAATGCCCCAGCGCGCCAGCAGCAGGCCCGCGGCGCCGCCCGCCAGAGCCAGCACCAGCCCTTCCGCAACCAGTTGCCGCAACAGGCGGTAGCGCGATGCGCCCAATGCCACGCGCACGGCGATATCCTTGCGGCGGGCGGCCGCACGCGCCAGCAGCAGGTTGGCCACGTTGGCG
The DNA here is from genome assembly GCA_003135055.1 of Bryobacterales bacterium. Lineage (GTDB taxonomy): Bacteria > Acidobacteriota > Terriglobia > Bryobacterales > Bryobacteraceae > PALSA-243. The sequence continues at coordinate 19,713 of PLDF01000264.1, forward strand.
CACGCCATCAACAAAACGAAACCCACCGCGCTCACCAGCAATAGCATGGTGACCCGATAGCGGCCGGATATTTTGGACTGTAACGGCAGCGCGTCGATAACGACTGTGGAGTTCGTCGCCGGATATTCCCGAGTGAGAGATTGTCCGATGCCGCGAATTTCGGCGGCGGCGCTCTCCGGCGCGACGCCGGGCTTGATGCGGCCGATCAATTTGAGGAAGCGCACGGCGCGCGGAACCGAGACTATCTGGTTATCGGCAAGAGGCATCCACACGTCGATATCGGCGACTCTCCCGGCGAGCGGCTCACCAAGGTATCGAAAGCCGGCCGGCAGAACGCCAATCACGGCGTAGGGAGCGCCGCCGAGCGTGATCGTGCGGTTCAGAATGTCGCGCCGGGCTCCGAATCGCCGCTCCCAAAACGCATGCGAAAGCACCGCGACGGGGGCGCCCTGCAAACCGTTATCCTCGGCCGCGGTGAAGGTTCGGCCGATCTCCGGCCGTGCGCCCAGTATGGGGAAGAAGCTCGCCGAGACGTAGAGCGTTTCCAGGCGCTCGGTGGGTCCGGCGCCGGTGAGAACGTCATTCCACACGGGGCTGATGGCGGCCATGGCGGAGAACGATTGCGCGCGCTGGCGCAGGTCGAAGAAATCGGGCACGGCGGTCCACGGCTCCATCTCGCTCTGGCGCGGCCAACGGGTTTCGATGGCCATCAGACGGTCCGGCTGCGGATAGGGAAGCCCGCGGAGCGCAAGCGCATCCGCCATGCTGAAGATCGCCGTGTTCCCGCCGATGCCGAACGCGAGAGTTCCCACGGCGATGGCCGCGAATGCCGGATTGCGCCGCAGGAAGCGCATAGCCTGGCGGAGATCGTGAGCGGCGCCGGTGAACGGCCCGGCACGGCGCTCCGGCGTATTGGGCAACTCCGAGCGTTCGATTTCGCGCGCCAGCTCGCGCCAATTGGCGAAGCGCGCTTCCACCTGTTGCATCGCCTCCGCTTCGGCGCAACCGGCGGCGCAGGCATCGGCGTAGGCCTGCTCCAGGTGCAGGGCGAGCTCGGCGACGATTTCGCTCTCCCGCGCCGCGGGAATATTCATTTCCGGCAGGCGATCCACCACATATGCGCGCCAGTCACGCATGGCTGAACCCCGTGAGCCGGTTGAGGGCTTCGACGAATTCGCGCCAGTTGCGGCGATGCGCGGCCAGCGCTTTGCGGCCGGCGGGCTTCAGCTTGTAATAGCGGCGGCGGCGCTCGCCGGCCTTTTCGATCCATTTGCCTTCCACCAGCAGCTTGCGCTCAAGCCGGTAGAGCATGGGGTAGAGCGAGGCCACGTGAAACTGGAGCTTGCCGGTGGATTCGCTTTCCACCAGCTTGGCCAGCTCGTAGCCATGACGGGCGCGGCCTTCGAGCAGCGCCAGAAGTACCATCTCGGTGGTATCGGGATTCGCCATATATGGGGATTGTATATGTAGCGCCGATATATATCAAGAGACCGGGCTCACGCGGACTCATCGGGAAGGCGTGGGATTGGCATGCCCAGGCGACAGGCCAGGAGGCCTGTCGTACCGAGCTAATACATGCCTTTTACAATTCCGCCGTCGACCGAAATCGACACTCCGGTCACGTAGCTCGCCCGCTCCGACGCCAGAAACACCACCACATTCGCGAACTCTTCCGGCTGCCCGATGCGACCGAGCGGCGCCTGCTTCGCCCAGCGCTCTTCAATCTCGGCCGGAGCGACTCCCTGCTTGCCGGCTAGCGTCCGCGAAAGATCCATCAATCGCGCCGTGGCGGTAAATCCGGGGCATACGTTGTTCACCAGCACGTTGTACGGCCCGTATTCGTTGGAAAGCGTCTTAATCAATCCGCTCACTCCGGCGCGAACCGAATTTGAAAGAATCAGGCCTTCGACCGGCTGTTTCACAGTCATCGAAGTGATGGCGATGAAGCGGCCCCAGCGACGCACCTGCATCAACGGCAGCGTCTCCTTGGCCAGGTAGACGGTGCTCATCAAATTCAGATTCGCCGCCGCATGCCAATCCTCAACCGTGGTCTCCGCGAAGCTTTTCGAAGGCGGACCGCCGGCGTTGGCTACGCAGATATCCACGCGGCCGAAGCGCTGGTTGGTCTCCGCCACGAAGCGCGCCACCTGGCCGTGATCGGTGACGTCCAGAGCGCGCGCCAGCGTTTCCACGCCGGTTTCGCGGTGGATCTCTTCGGCGGTGGCGTTCAAGACGTCTTCGGTGCGCGCGCACAACGCCACCTTCGCGCCCTCGCGCGCCAAGCCCATCGCGACGGCTCTACCCAATCCGGTGCTCGAAGCCGCCACGATGGCGACGCGGTCTTTCAATCCGAGATCCATTGGCTTATTTCTTGCGCAGGTAATCGTCCGTCTTGTTCAGCCAGTCATGGCGGATAGGGCTGAAGATGTCGAGATCGAGCGTATCCTCCAGCGCCACGGCGCTGTGCGGCACGTTCGAAGGGATGAGCAGCACCTGGCCTTTGCCCACCACCACGTCTTTCCCCTCAATATGGAATTGCAACGCGCCTTCCATAATGTAGGTGATCTGCTCGGCGTCGTGATGGTGCTCGGGCACTACGCCGCCCTTGGCGATGAAGACCTGGGCCACCATGGCCTTCTCGCCCGAAATGATCTTACGCCCGATGAACTCGTTGAGTTGCTCCTTGGGCATGCTGTCCCATGTGAAGAATTCCATATCGCTGCCATTGTACACGGCGGCGGGAATGCCCGCTTATAATGAATGCATCGTTCAGGAGAGTTATGCATGGGTTCAGCCCGTTTACGTAGTTTCGCGGCAGCGATCGCAGTCGGCGGAGCCTTGGCCGGCGTGCTCGCCGCGGCCGACGCCAACATCTGGAAAGTTGCGCCGCCGGCGCCTGCGTCGTGGGAGCGCGACCGCGTCGCCGATCTCACCGCGCATCGCAAGGCGATGATGGAGCAGATGGGCGACAAGGGCGTCCTGATTCTCTATGCGGCCGAACCGCGCAATTATGCGGGCGACGTGGATTGGCCGTTCCGCCAGGAGAATAACTTCTACTACCTCACCGGCATCAGTCAGACCGGCAACGCACTGGTACTGATTCCGGGCGCGGCCAAGTACCGCGAGATTCTATTCATGGCGCCTTCGAATCCATCGCAGGAGAGTTGGACCGGCCATATTCTGCTGCCGGACGAGGCTCGCAAGCTATCCGGCATAGACGCCGTTTGGGATGCGCGGCTGCTCGACCAATTCCTCGCCACCCTGATGCCCGACGCGAAGAGCGTCTTCATGCCCGAGGGCGCCGGCGGACGCGGTAGTGGGGGAGGTGGACGCCGCGGCGGCATGGCCGCTCCGCAGATGCCGCCGGTGGATTGGAGCGCCGAGTTCAAGCCCACCATCGACCTGATCGCCAGGCGCGAAGCGCAGATCTACCTGTTCGATTCGCGGCGCTTCCAGGCGGAGTTGGGCCGCGAGATCGAGATCGCGGGCAAACTGGCCATGATCGAGCCACCTATCCAGGTAAAGGACGCCACGCAAATTTTCGGCTCTCTGCGCAAGGTGAAATCGCAGCGCGAAATCGACCTGTTGCAGCACGCCGTGGATATCACCGCCGAAGGTTTTCAGCGCGCTTATGCGCTGGGCGTGGCAGGTACGCCCGAATACGAGATTCAAGCGCAATTCGAATTCACGTTCCTGCGCCGCAACGCGCATTGGGGCTACCCATGCATCGTGGCTTCGGGCGTGAACGCGACTACGCTGCACTACGAGAGCAACAAGGATACTATGAAGCCCGGCGACCTTCTGCTGATGGACGACGCCGCCGAGTTCGACGGCTACAGCGCCGACGTGACCCGCACCATTCCGGTCAACGGCAAGTTCACCAAGGAACAGGCCGATATTTACCGCCTGGTGTGGGCGGCGCAGCAGGCCGGATTTTCCAAAGCGCTGCCGGGACACACTGAGGGCGGCAATAAAGACTCAATCACCTCTGCCGCGAACGAAGTTTTTCGGCAGGGCTTGCTTAAATTGGGGCTGATTACCGACGTCAACAGCGATCAGCAGGTGCGCATCTGGTTCAACCACGGCATTGGCCATGGCATCGGACTCAATGTCCACGACCTTACGCCGGCCCAGGCAAATGGGGCGCCGGAGCTGCAGCCCGGCATGGTGATTACCGTGGAGCCGGGAATCTACATCCGTCCCGATGTGCTGGATAACTTACCCAAGACTCCCGAGAACGAAAAGTTCATCGCCGCTGTTCGCCCGGCATTTGAGAAATACAAGGGGGTCGGCGTCCGCATTGAAGACGACGTGCTGATCACCGACGGCCAGCCGAAGGTGCTTTCACAGGGCGTTCCTTCAAAGCTGGAAGATGTGGAAGCTACTATCGCGCAGTTGCGTAAAGCGGTGAAGTCCACACCCATTCCTTAGTTATGGATTCCATTACGGCCATCGACATATCCAGTACTGTCGGCCTGATCGCCATGGTCATGCTGACGCTGAATATTTTGATGGGGCTGCTGGTTTCGGTGAATTATAACCCGAAGACGTGGTGGCCGCATCGCAAGCTGCCCATGCCGTTCTGGAAGCTGCATAACTGGAATGGATACCTGGCGATGGGCGTGGCTGTGTTTCATCCCGCTATTCTGCTGTTTTCCAGCACCGCAAAGTTCAAAATTGGCGACGTGCTGCTGCCACTCAACTCGCCTGGGCAGCGGCTGTATAACAACCTAGGCGCCCTGACTTTCTATTCCTTCCTTTTTGTAGTGACTACTTCTTACTTCCGGCCGCAGCTTCGCTACCGGCCATGGAAGAAACTGCACTATGTGGCTTATGGCGCCGCGGCGCTGATGTATGTGCATGGGACGCTCATCGATCCTAACCTAAAGAACCTGCCAACCGATTTTCTGGACGGTGAGAAGGTGCTGGTAGAAGTCTGCTTCCTGGCAGTAGTTGCGGCGTCGATTTGGCGCTGGCGGTATGGAACGGAGAAACAGCGATTTGGCGCCGCGAGAGCCGCGGGAAAGGCTATCTAACTTGTCCAAGATCGGCTTTCAGCATAGGTGGGACAGACGATCGTTTTACGTCGTCTGTCTCTCGCCAGGCAGGACAGACCACAGGAGGCGATGGCCTGTCCCACCTCTTATGCGCTTGATCTCGATTGCGGCCATTGTGTCCGCCGCCGCGCTGGCTCAAGACCGCGCCGTCATCCAAACCAGCGCCATCCTGGATGGCAAAGGCGGCACTCTCAAAAACCAACAGATCGTCGTCGAAGGCGGGCGCATTCGATCTATCGGCCCGGGCGGCGGCAAGGCAGACTACGACCTGCGCGGACTGACGGTGATGCCCGGCTGGATCGACACGCACATCCATCTCAACTGGCACATGGACGCCAACCACAAATCGATCGCGGGCGGCGGCAAGCCCGAGGACGCAGCGCTCTATACCGAAGCCGACGCGTGGATGACCCTGCAGGGCGGCTTCACTACGGTGCAGAGCGTGGGCGCGGCGATCGACGGGCCGGTGCGCGACCGCATCAACGAGGGCGTGCTGCCGGGACCGCGCGTGCTCACGTCGCTGATCCAGATTCAGGGAGCGGGCGGCGGCCGCGGGCAGCAGCATCAATGGACGGTGGACGAGCTGCGCGAGATGGTCCGCAAGAATAAGGCGGATGGCGCCGACGTGATCAAGCTATTCGCCACCAGCGGTTTGGGCGCGGGCGGCAACCAGAGCATGACCGACGATCAGATCCAGGCCGTGTGCGGCGAAGCGAAGGCTGTGGGGCTACGTTCGGTGGTGCACGCCATTGGCGATGCAGGCGCACGCGCGGCTGTGTTGGCCGGATGTACGTCGATTGAGCACGGCACGTTCCTCAAGGACGAAACGTTGGACATGATGGTGCAGCGAGGCACTTACTTCGATCCCAATCTTTTGGTGCTGCACAACTACCTGGACAACCGCGCCAGTTTCACTTTCACCGAACAGGCGCTCAAGACGCTCGAAGATGGACTGGCCCCCACCGCCGACGTGTTGCGGCGCGCCCGCGCGCGGCAGGTGAAGCTGATCTTCGGTACGGACGCCGTGGCGGGGTCGCACGGGCGCAACGCCGAAGAGTTTGTCTATCGCGTGAAGGACGCGGGCGAGAAGCCCATGGATGCGATTATCAGCGCGACTTCGCTTTCTGCGGAGTCGTTGGGGCTGGGGAAGGAAATTGGGACCGTTGCGGCCGGGTTTCAAGCGGATCTGGTGGCGGTGGAGGGAGATCCGCTGGCGGATATCACGGCGGTGCGGCGCGTACGATTTGTGATGAAGGCGGGCAAGGTCTTTCGAAATGCGCGGTAGGTAGGCGCCGGCATTACCTCTCGGCCTGCCTCAGCCATGCACCTCGAACGTTGGAGCTTATCCTGGCTTACGATGAGATCGGCGACTATGCGATATAAAGTCGTCCTTCATCCGTCCCAAGAGGGTTTTGCCGTGTCGTGTCCAGGCCTTCCAGGCTGCTGGTCGCAAGGAGCCACCGAGCAGGAAGCCGTGGAGAATATTCAGGACGCAATTCGCGAATACTGGCTGCCGTCGCCGAGTCCACCAGCACATCCCTGGTACGAGAGGTTGAAGCCCAGGTCTGATGGCGTGCCAAAGTTCCTGGCGTCCCGCATCTCCGTGCTGTAAGGGCGCTCCGGAAAATCGGCTTTCGCTGACCATTCCCCGGCAGAACCCGTCGAGCATACACAATGGGAGGCAATGTCTGCGACGCAGGACTCACCATTGAGGAATTTAGAAGCCTTTTGTAACGGCGGAACACAGTAGGTGGCTGTCGTCTAACTGGGCGATCCACCTGCTCAAGTTTTCCGAAGGCCTGATGACTGGGGCCGAAATCGCCGGCCACTCGATAATCGATGGGCTACAATCGTTCCGACCCTTTCAGCGCAATCCGGACTTCCGCAATAACTCCGCGCCTTCCTCCGCCGCTCCGCGAAAAGCGCGGGGCCGCGCAAACCTACTGCATTCGCGGTGCGCTTAAGTAGCCGACGCGGCGTCCCATCGCGCTTGGGCCACGGTAACAGCGTTGTGCAGATTGACTGCGCAAGTGCCCTTCATTCCATTCCATCGTCGATGTTCAGGATCACTTCGGAAGGAACGCCGCGAATGGTGGACGCGATCGGCGCGACTGTCACCGTCGCCAGACGGCCAGCCGCGCCGCCGCGCGTCAGAACCAGAACCGGCCGCTGCTGCCCGCGGCAGGAAGCGGCAAAGGCGGACGTCACGCCTGCTCCACAGTACGAAATGGAACGAGGGTGATCTGCGCCGCAGTGGCCCAAATGGATATGAAGCATTTATTAACGATGTCCTGCCGCAAAAACTCCCCATTCGGACGGCCCCGCCAGACGGCGCATGCTAAAGCGCCGCTACGCCTACATGCGATATACTGCCACCCATGGCAATCCGGCGCCGAGATCTCCTAAGCTGGGCTGCATACCTCGGTGGCGCCTTGCGGCTTTCCGGCGTCCGGGTCTGGGCGCAGACTGCTAACTTTCCCGCGGACCAGGACGACGCGCTGCACGCGCTGGCGGCAGTGATCTTACCCGCAGAACTGGGCGCCGCGGGCATCCATCAAACGGCCGAAGCCTTCGTGCGCTGGGTGCGCGGCTATCGGGCCGGCGCCGAAATGGATCACGGGTATGGCATGACCCGGCTGCGCTCGAAGGGTGCGTCGCCCGCTCCGAACTATCTGCGCCATCTCGAAGCCGTTCGCGAGGCGCTGCTTTCGGGCGATATGGATTCCAAACGCCAGGCCATCACGTCCGCGCTGGAGCAAGCCAAAATCACCGATCTGCCGCGCACTCCCGACGGCCGCCATGTCGCCGCCGACCTGATGGCTTTCTACTTTCACTCCAGCGACGCCAACGACCTCTGCTATCGCGCCGCTATCGGGCGCGATTTGTGCCGCGGCCTCGACGGTTCCGAGCAGGCGCCCGCGCCGCTCAAGGGGCGCGCGTGATGCCGCGCTACGAATCGGACGTCTGCATCATTGGCGGCGGCATCACCGCGGCCATGTTGGCGCTCAAGCTTTCCGAATTACGGCCGGAACTATCCATCACGGTAGTCGAGGCAGGAAAGCGGCTCTTCGACACCGAGAACCGCATGGCTTACCGCCAGCGCACCATCGAATATGCCGAGAATGCGTGGCCCGGCGACTTCATCGAGGACCAAGCCGCGCAAGGCGTCATTTCCCGCACTATGGCGGCGGGCGGGTCGGCGCTGCACTGGGGCGGCACGTGCAATCGATTCTCCGAGGAAGACCTTCGGCTCAAATCGATGTTCGGGCTCTACACCGATTGGCCCCTAGAGTGGACCGAACTGGAGAAGTTCTACTGCGAAGCGGAGCGGCGTCTGGGAGTCTCCGGCGAGCCGAGTCCGTTTGCGGAAGACCGGCGCTCCGAGCCGTATCCCATGGCGGCCATGGCGATGACGTATAACCTGATCGAGCTCAAGAAGTGGGCCGACCAGAGCGGCATTCCGTTTCAAACCACGCCGCAGGCCAAGAATACCGAGTCTTACGACGGCCGCGCCAAATGCATCCGCTGCAACACCTGCGCCATCTGCCCCACCGGCGCGCGCTACTCGCCGGATTATACGTTTCGCCGGCTGCTGCAGCGCAAGAACTTCGCGTTGCACGACCAAACGCTGGTTCGCAAGCTGGTACTCGACGATGCGAAATCGACGGTGGCGGCAGCCGAAGCTGTGAGTTACCTGAAGCCGGATGAGCCGGTGGAATACCGCGCCCCGGTCTTCGCGCTGGCCTCGGGCTATTGCTGGAGCCCGCATCTGCTGCTGCTTTCGCGCTCGCCGCGATTTCCCAACGGGCTTGCCAACACTTCCGGCCTGGTGGGCCGCTACATGTGCGGGCACGCGTTCCAGAGCGCCATGATTGAGATCGACGCGAAGATTTATCCGGGCATGAACGAGCAGCACGGTCTCATTTCGCGCCAGTTTTTCCGCGTGAAAGATCGCGAACATTTCGTGCGGCACGATTTGCGGGTGTGGGAAAGCGCCGCCGGGCACGAGCCAAGGCTGCGCGGCGCCGATGGGCGAATCCTGCTGGGCGATAGCCTGCTGGCCGATTGGCGCCAGCGCGCGCAACGCGGCACGGCGCGCGTCCGCGGATACCACGACGTGCATCCGGATCGCGAGAGCTCGTTGACGCTCGACGCTTCCGCCAAGAACCGCTTCGGCGACCCGCTGCCCAAGATCGAGCATCGTTTGGACGCCGCCACGCTAGCGCGCCGGGACGTGACGCGCGAGCACTTCCAGCAGCTTTTTCAGAAGCTGGCACAGGCTGGAAACGGCAAGGTGTTGAACACCGGGGCCGGGAACTATCTGGACCATCCGGCCGGTGGATGCCGCATGGGCAGCGACCCGGCGTCGAGCGTCTGCGACAGCTTTGGGCAAACGCACGACCATGAGAACCTGTTCGTGGCAGGGTCGCCCACGTTGCCGAATGCGGGATGCACCAACGGCACGCTGACGTTCGTGGCGCTGACGCTGCGATCGGCCGAACGCGTGGCCGCGCGATTCCCTAAAGATAGGTAAGAGCGAGGCCTCAATTCAACGCGGAGCATCCGCGCCGCCTGTCGTCGTTCATAGGGCGAGGAAACTTGAGGGGGCGTTGCCGAAGCGGATGGAATGAGCGGAAGGTCGAGGCTGTCAATCTTAACGCGGAGGCGCGCTGGGACGCTGGATGCCGAGAAAGGAGAAAATTCGCCAGGATTCCACTGCGTCGCGCGTACATAAAAACTAGATGAATAAATCGACCGAGACTCCAAAGAGCTTGGCAAGCTTCTTTGCCTGCTCCTTGCTGATGGAACGATCGAGAGGGCTCGCGGCATCCCGATGCTTCTCACGGAAGATCCGGATCGTCTTGTGGCTAACGACATTCATTTGCCAGTCCGATGGTCCCATAATGGGACCGGCCGGTCACTGATTCATCCCGCGGGAGTTGGCGTCGTGGATATTGCGAGCCCTCAGCGCTTTGGGATCTCCCTCCATGTGTTTGTCATGTGATATCCCCTGCCGGCAGTCCGGACGGTCGCGAGATCGCAATCCATCGCATTGGAGAATACAGTGGGCGGCGGCCGAGGCGCCATCGTTTTCTGGGTCCAGGGGAAACTAGCGTACTTCGAATCCAGGAACGCGGAGAGCGCTATTTGTGTCATCGGGAATAGCGCGTGGCAGCTTACAAAATGAATCGGTCAGCCCTGCGCATCCGAGCGAAAAGCGCAGGGCCGCGCAAGTCTCCTGCAAGTCGCCCTCGCTCAAGTGGCGACACGGCCGTCCTAATCCCGTTTGGGTCACGGCCGAGGGTGGCAGCATCACTCCAAGCGTGGCGCCTATTTCGAATGCGGAACCAGACGCCGGCCGCCGTAACGCCCAAACTCTTTCGGGTGTTGGAAACCTGTCGCACTGCCTTGCAGACGGGCGCTATCGCCATCGTCGAGGACCATGGCTTTCGGGTCAGGCGTCTGCCAATCCGCCGGCTCTAGCGTGGCCAGGTGGTTTTGTGCTTTTGCGAGACTCAATCGCTCCCGTCCCGCTGTGAAACAATAAGAATCGCCGTGCCTCGCCACCCTTTCCCCGTCATCGCCTTGCTCGTGTTGTCCGCCGCGACCCTCCCCGCGCAGGCCCAGCGTTGGAAGATCCAATACTTCTACGACAAGGAAAAAACCTCGCTCACCATCAACGATTTCGCCTTCCCCTCCGTCAAATACGGCATCGCCGTCGGCTACGTCGCCGAGGGCAAACGCGAAGACGCCATGTCCGTGATCACCTCCGATGGCGGCGACCACTGGCAGCTTCTGCCGCTCAAGGAAATGCCTGTCTCGCTGTTCTTCCTCGACGACAGCATCGGCTGGATGGTCACTACCAAAGGCCTCTGGCGCACCACCGAAGCAGGCAGGAATTGGACCAAGCTGCCCAAAGTTCCCGGCGAAATTCTGCGCGTCTGCTTCACCACCCGTATGGATGGCGTGGCAGCCGGCGTCAAGAAGCTCGTGCTGATCACCCATGACGGCGGGCAGACCTGGACGCCGGTCGCAGCCGCGGAAGATCAGCCGGGCGACCCCCTCTACAGCGCCTACGTCTGGGTCGGGTTCGCCAACCCGGACATGGGGCTCGTGGTAGGCACCAACAATCCGCCCCGCCGCTTCGCGCCTCTGTTCCCCGATTGGCTCGACCCCCAGGCCACGCTTCGCATGCGCGACGTGCCGCACCTTAGTTACTCGCTCGCCACCCACGATGGCGGAAAAACCTGGCGCGCCGGAAACGGATCTCTATTCGGCCAGACATCGCGATTCCGTCTGATGCCGGACGGCGGCGGCGTCGGGTTAGTGGAATACTCCGAGCTATCGAACATTCCCAGCGAGGTGTTCTCGCTCGATTGGCATACCGGCAGAAGCACCAGCATTTACAAAGACCCGAAGGTCGGCATCTCGGATATCTGGAGGGAGCCGGACGGCACGGTATACCTTGCCGGCATTGAGGAACCGGGACGCGTTCGCGACATCATTCCCGGCAAGGTCGTGGTCTACAGCAGCCGCGATTACCAGGCGTGGGTGAGCATCCCGGCGGATTACCGCGCGTCTGCGCTCCGCACCATCCTCGCGATGCCGGACGGCCAACACCAATGGCTCGCCACGGATAATGGCATGATCCTGAAGCTGGTTTCCGACGGCGCGGTAACCGCCAAGTAACAAAACGTACACCGCTTGTTTTATACACAAGCGATCCACTGGAGCATTGCCGTAACTGATTCGAAATACGGCAAAAAGAAGTTGTTGAAATGCGCGGCAACTTACAAAAAAAGCGTTGACCGTAATCGTACATAGGATCATAGTGAAGAAGGTTCCAAGAGGTTTGAGGAACAGCAAGCCTCCGGAGATGTAGCGGATCGGGAACGATGATCCGTAGCCGAATCTTTAAATGGAAAGGCTGCGGGGAGCGAACGAAAATCGGGCGATTCCGGAAGGTGGACCGAACGGTTGCGAAGCCAGTCGAGGCTTTGATCCTGAGGGAGCGAAAACTCCTGAAGGGGAGCGGAAGCAGGCGGCACAGCCGGCAAAGCAGGCCGGTAAAGAATGCAACGGGTTTGAGGCGCGGATGCAGCCGGAGGCTGGGGCAAACCAGCGGCTGGCGGCGGAGCCAAAAAGCCGAACGGGCAGGAAGACCGGCAAGCGAGTGAGCGAAGTGGCAGGCCAGGACCTTTGACCCCGGAATGGA
>PLDF01000169.1 GCA_003135055.1 Bryobacterales bacterium
GGCGGGAGGAAGCGGAGAAATCGAAGCAAGACCGAGGAAACTTGAGGGGGCGTTGCCGAAGGGGAGGGCGAGGGAAGGTCGGGGCTGTCAATTTCAACGCGGAGGCGCGGAGCGGCGGAGGCAGGCGCGGAGTTTTTGAGAGTTCTGAGATTTCGGTGAAAGAGTCGGACGATCGTAAGCCAGGCGATTCATCGAGAGCATGGGGGCAGGAGGAAGCGGAGAAATCAAAGCAGGACTACCGCGACAGTGTCCTGAAAATAGAGGGCCTGCAGGCGAGTTTCCGGAGAGCGCGGGGGCTCGCACATAACCGTTTCGGGGCTCAGTCGAACCTGGCAGGCGGAAGCGCCTGCCCCACAAAACGCCAGCGTGGGACAGACGCTTTCGTCTGTCAACCCGGCAATCTCGGCGATTATTCCCAACTCGCTTAAGCACCGTCACGTGCGCCGCATTCGACGCGCTGGAATATAGTAATAGCAGATAACCCCATGAGCCGCGGCCTTCGGCAACTCATCGCGTCCCTCGTTGTTACCCTTATAGCCCTGTCATTGATCGCGCTCGCGGCGCAGAGAGGCCGCTTCCAGCGGAACGGCGACGAAGACGAATACGATACCGTAGCCGCCGCCCGCGCCGCGGAATTCCATTTCATCCGGCTGGAATACACCGACCTGCCGCAGTTCCACCGCCGTTTCGGCTTCTCGTCCCGCGATGGACAAGGCTCCGGCTGGTGGCTGGTCGATTGGCCCGCCGCCGACAATCACTTCACGCGCGGCATCGGCCGCCTTACGCGCATCGATACCGGCGACCCGCGCCACTTTGGCTTAACGGACGAGCACCTTTGGGATTATCCCTGGATTTACGCAACGCAAGCCGGCTGGTGGGATTTAACCGACGCGGAGACGTCGCGCTTGCGCGAGTACCTGCTGCGCGGCGGCTTCCTGGTGACCGACGATTTCTGGGGCCCCGAGCAATGGGAAGTCTTCCGCCAGACCATGGACCGGGTATTTCCCGGCCACCCGATCACCGACATCGACGAATCCGATTCGGTGATGCACGTCCTTTACGATATCGAAGAGAAGGACCGCACGTTCATCCCCGGCTCGCGCCATCTGCGCCGCGGGCCCGACGGCTCGGTGGTGGTGGCGCAACCGGAGGGTACAACGCCCGCCTGGCGCGCCATGTACGACGACCGTCACCGCATGGTGGTGGCCGCCAACTTCAACACGGACGTGGGCGACGCCTGGGAGTTCGCCGACGTGCCGTATTATCCCGAGCCAATGACCGCGCTGGCTTATCGTTACGGAATCAATTACATTGTTTACTCAATGACGCATTGATTGTATACTTACCGCATGTCTTATATGGAGGACATGGAGGCGCTGTTATGAATATTGGTAATTGGTTACAGAAAGAGCGTTTGAAAATCGCCTGGGCTCTGCTCCCAGCCGACAAGAAGGCCGCCATCCAACCGATGATTGAGGCGGCCCACCAACAACTTCGGACCTATCAGGCTACCGGGAATGCGCCTCACGATCCCACCGTCGTCCATCAACTGATATTGGCCAAGAGCGCGCTTACGGACGACGCGGACGGGACAGCCGCGGCTTTGCCCGAATTGCAACCCGGAGACATTGAGGTCGACGTTGACGCGGGAGGCGCAATCTGGGGCACGGGCAAGTACCAGCAGCTCGATCCCGGTTGGCTGGGGGCGGTTGCCGCCTGGTTGGAGCACCTGATCCTGGGCAAGTATCCCTTTACTCAGGGAACTCCCCCAGTCGCGAACATCCCGGACCAACTGACTATCGCCATCGCGGGCGATTTTGGAACTGGAAACTGGGGAACGGCAACCGATCCGGCGCCGAGTACGAAGATCGCCACTAAGGCGATTCCGGGAGTCGCTCCGAACCTCACGATCCACTTAGGCGACGTCTACTATGAGGGATCGTCCTCCGAGGAAACCAATAACTTCGTGAAGCTGTGGCCCCAGGGGTCCGGGCCGGCTGCGTGCTACACAATGAATTCCAACCACGAAATGTATTCCGGGGCAAAGCCCTATTTCGTGGAAGCGCTGAACAGCCCGCTCTTCTCGGCGCAAAAGCCGTGGAGCTTCTTCGCTCTCGAAAACACCAACTGGGTCATCGTGGGGCTGGATTCGGCCTACTATTCGGAAGAGATCACGTTATACATGAATGGCTCGCTGGGTTCCAGCGCCCAAGTGAATTTCCTGAAGGCTCAGGCGCAAAAAGGTAAGAAGGTGATCTTACTCACTCACCACAACGGCCTGTCAGAAGATGGCTCGCAGCCTACCGGCCTATGGAAGGAAGTGATGGATTGCTTCCCCGCGGGCTCCCCTCCCGCCTACTGGTATTGGGGACACGTTCATGCCGGCGTGGTTTATCGGCCTCACAGCGGCGTCCAGTGCCGTTGTACCGGCCATGCCGCGCTGCCGTGGGGTTATGCTTCCGAACTGGCCAACCCGAACGTCGCATGGTTCGAAAAACGCAATGCCGGCGACCCGAACGACAATCTGAGAGTGTTCAACGGATTCACGTTTCTGCAACTGAACGGCGCGGGTCTGAACGAAACGTTCTACGACGAAAATGGCGGCGTTGCGTGGATTCCGAATCAGACCACGCCGGCCACCGCCGGCGGATAATGGTATAGGCGGGCCCATGCTATATGACCGCTTGCGGGTACAGTTCCCCGGCAATCACGGAGGGGTCAACTGGGGCGGCGGCGCATTCGATCCGTCGTTGGGCTATCTGTTCCTCAACACGAACGAGTTGGGGCAGTTGCAGGGTTACAAAGACCGGACCCCGGCGGCCGATGGTGCGCCGGCGTCTGGCATCGGCGGTGGCCGGGCGTCCGGTAGAGGCGATGCGCAGGCCGCCTGGGAGGGGCGGTGGCCGAGGTCGCGGCGAATCGAACAATCCGTACCAGGGCGTACCTGGGGGCTCACGCTTCAAGGATGAAGATTTGAACATGATGTGTCAGCAGCCGCCCTGGGGGACAATTGACCGCAGTCAATGTCAACACGGGCGAATTCGCTTGGCGCGTGCCTCTGGGAGTCACGGATAGCTTGCCGCCAGACAAACAGAAAACCGGCCGTCCTGGCAACGGCGGACCGATCGCCACGGCAAGTGGTCTCGTATTCATCGGCGCAACTGACGACAGCCGCTTCCGGGCTTTCGACTCCAAGACCGGTAAGGAGCTGTGGACCGTGAAGCTGGGCGCCGCGGCCCATGCCACGTCCAGCACGTATCAAGCGCCGGACGGAAAACAATATGTGGTGATCACGTCAACCGGTGGCGGCTTCCTCGCCGCGCCGCTGACGGACGACAGCATCACTGCGTTCGCTCTACCCGGATCCAAATGAGTCTGAGGCCGGGAGCACAGCCGGCCTCACTCAGGCAAGTGATCTGCCCTCGCCAACTTTGTCAAATGTGTAACCGTGCCACAACGGTTAATTCCGCCGTGTAACGGTGAACGGCGTGTTAGCTTTGTGATGTCATAGCCGAAAGCCCCGAAGGCGCCCGGAGACCTGGAATGAAAAACGCGCGCTTAGCCTCGTTGCCGCTCGCGATTTCGGGATGTCCCGTGTGGTTGGCGGCCCAGCAGCGCTCAGCTCCTCCCGCGAGCGATCTGAGGGTCTGTGGATAGGCGTCAATTCATCCAGGTGAGCGCGAGTGCCGCCTTGGCTGCCCCAGCTACGGCTCAGACGACCTCAGCCCAGGCGGTGAAGCCGCTGAAGGTAGATATCTTTTCAAGACATCTGCAATGGCTCCGAAACGCGGATGAGGTCGGCGAAGCTGTAAGTGAGATGGGGTTCGACGGCGTAGATGTTACGGTCCGGCCGTATCCGGGACACGTCGATCCAACTCGTGTAGCGCAGGACCTGCCTCCGTTTGTAAATGCAATTCGGAAGCATGGCGTCCTGGTCCGGGAGATCGCTTGTCCCATCATGGACGCGGATTCACCCAACGCGGAACAAATTTTTCAGACGGCGTCATCGCTTGGAATCACTCATTATTGGGGGGCCCCCTTTCGCTATACGCAAGACAAGCCGATCGTGCAGCAGCTCGACGATCTAAAGCCTCGGATCGCCAAGCTGGCGGCGCTGAACGCCAAGTACAAGATGACTGCGATGTACCACACGAATGAGGGCAGTAACTCAGTCGGCGCGGCGATTTGGGACTTGCTCTATGTGCTCAAGAATTTCGACCCTGCCCAAGTTGGCTTTCATTACGATCTTGGCCACATGACCATCGCGGGCGGCAACGGCACATGGGCGCTGAATCTGCGGGCAGCGGGCCCTTATATCGCCGGTATTTCCGTAAAGGATTCCGTGCTGGAGGCAAATCCGGGGCTTGCAGGCGGAAGCGGGCGTGGCCCTGTTGATCCCGGCGGTCCCAGCCCGGGCGGCAATGGCCGCGGCCGTGGCGCCATGCCCAATGGATGGCGAGTCAGACAGGTTCCGCTTGGCAGCGGCATGATCAACCTGCCTGAACTAGCCAACATACTGAAGGAAATTGCGTTTGCAGGACCTTTCGAGATTCAGGCTGAGTATCCCAATGGCGGAGCGGAGAGCGCGCAGGACAAAATCACTCTGCCACGGGAACAGGTCCTCGGCGCGATGAAACGGGATCTGATCGCTTTGCGGACCGCGTTCAGTCCTTCCGGGCTGCTTTAGGAAGAGATCCAAATGAAGCCAATTTTCGTACTCGCGATGCTGGCATTCGCACCGGTACAAAGCCCGGCGCAAAATCAACCTGACGTCGAGTACCCGGTTCTCGCAATCGGAGCGCCCGCGCCGCCGTTCTCGCTGCCGGGCGTGGACGGCAAGACCCACAAATTGAGCGACTATGCCAAGGCCAAGGTACTCGCGGTAGTTTTCCAGTGCAACACCTGTCCTGTATCTCAGCTCTATGAAGCTCGCATCGAGAAGCTTTATCGGGATTACCGGAATAAGGGCGTGGCTGTGGTAGCGATCAATCCCAATCGTCCGGATGCAACGCGGCTTGATGAGCAGGCGTACAGCGACGTATCGGATTCGCTTGACGATATGAAGATCCGCGCGGAATACCGGCATTTGGACTATTCCTATCTTTACGACGGCGACAAGCAGGCGGCGGCCATGAAGTACGGCCCCACGGCTACGCCGCAGATTTTCATTTTCGATAAGGACCGCAAGCTGCGGTATGACGGACGGATCGACGATAATTTGCGGGAATCGATGGTGAAGTCGCAAGACGCGCGGAGTGCGATCGAGGCGCTGTTGGCCGGAGAGAGTGTCCTGGCCGCTTTACCCGGCGCCGGTTGTTCCATCAAATGGGCGGCGAAATCCGCGGGCGTTGCGGAAGCCGCGGCGCGGGAGGATGCGGCGCCGGTGACCGTGACCGAGGCGGGCGCGGACGAGTTGAAGAAGCTGCGCGCAAACCCCGCCGGCAAGATGCTGCTGGTGAATTTCTGGGCCACATGGTGCGGCCCGTGCGTGGGCGAATTTCCCGATCTGATTGCGACGTATCGCATGTACCGCAATCGCGGTTTCGATTTGGTCACGGTGTCGGAGAACGAACCCGCGGAAAAGGCGGGTGTGCTCAAGTTTCTCGAGAGGCAGCACGCATCGAGCGGGAATCTGGTTTTCGCCACGTCCGACACGTCCGCATTGCAGGAAGCGTTCGACCACAATATGGGAGCTGCCGTCCCATTCACCGTGGTCCTCGACGCAAACGGCGATGTGGTTTACCAGGAGGAAGGCGCATTGGACATTTTGGCTGTGCGCCGCGCCATCCTGGCAAGCCTGCCCGACGATAAGGAGTATCCGGGCATGCAGGCTTACTGGTCGGCTGAGTTGAAGAATTAGTGGAAAGCGAGGGATGAGATGAACCTATCGGTATTCAGGAAATGGCCGGCGGCGATCTGCGCCATCTTTCTAACGGCTACCATGGCTTTCGCGTGGCAGCAAGCCCAGACACAAACTGCGGCACAAAGTACGACCCAGGCTGCGGCTGGTCAGAAGGGCGGAGGCCGTGGGCGGGGAATCCAACCCGATCCGTTGCATCCGGTGCTTCCGATTGGAGCGCCTGCGCCCGATTTCAACCTGCCTGGCATCGACGGCAAGAATCATACGCTCGCCGAATATGCAAGCGCCAAGATTCTGGTGATCGTCTTTCAATCCAATCACTGTCCCATTTCGCAGCTCTTTGAGGGCCGCATCAAGAAAATCCAGGAGGATTATAAGGATCAAGGCGTCAAGGTGGTGGCGATCAATCCGAATAATCCCAAGGCGATCCGCATCAATGAACTCGACCACGCCGACATGAGCGATTCGCTACCCGAGATGAAGCTTCATGCCGAGTACCGCAACTTTACCTGGCCGTATCTCTACGACGGCGAGACCCAGGCGGTGGCGGCCAAGTTCGGCGCCGTTTCCACGCCTCACGTTTTCATTTTCGATCGGGACCGCAAATTGCGGTACCAGGGGCGCATTGAAGACAACATGCTCTGGTCGGCGGCCACCACGCACGAGGCGCGCGACGCCATCGACGCGTTGCTGGCGGGCAAGCCGGCGCCTGTCGAAACCACGCGGGCTTTCGGCTGTTCCACCAAATGGCTCACCAAATCGGGCGATGTCCAGGCGGAATGGGCGAAGATTA
Organism: Bryobacterales bacterium; assembly: GCA_003135055.1. GTDB lineage: Bacteria > Acidobacteriota > Terriglobia > Bryobacterales > Bryobacteraceae > PALSA-243. The sequence continues at coordinate 6,654 of PLDF01000169.1, forward strand.
TGGCGGAGCCGGTGAAGCTCGACATGGCAACCGCCGACGATATCAAGAAGTTGCGCGCGAACAGCGCGGGTAAGTATCTCTTGGTGAATTTCTGGTCGACCAAGTGCAAAGAGTGTATGAACGGATTCTACGATCTGGAGACCAGCTATCGCATGTACCGCATCCGCGTGGAATATGCCTACGTGACGGTCTCGACCGACGATCCGAAGGACAGCCCGGCGGTGCTGAAATACTTGCAGGAGCAACATGCGTCGGGCCCCAACCTGCAGTTCGCCGCGGCCGACAAGGCCAGCCTCCAGGCGGCCTTCGGTGAAAAATGGAAGCTGGGACAGCCCTTTATGGTGATTATCCAGCCGGATGGTAAGGTGGTCTACCGCAAGGAAGGTAAAGTGGACACCTTGGACGTGCGCCGCGAACTTGTCCGGATCCTGCCCGACGACAGAGGTTGGGTCGGCATGGTGGAGTATTGGAATTCGAAGCAATAGCGCCGTCGATCGGCCATTTACACCCAAAGGGGCCGCCTGGATCTTCTTCGGTGGGGCGGGTGGTTCCGCCTGCCGGCTTTCAGTCGGCGGTAGCCCGCGGCGGATTGTTAGTCGGTTTGCGGTCTTTGCGGACTTCACCGATCCCCAGCATCTTGAGAGCTTCACCACTCTGCGCTCTGTACTGGTCGACGAGAGTCTTGCCGTGTTCCCTTTCGGCGGTCAGTTCGGTTTCAAGGGTGAGCACTTTTTCCGCGGATGCTTCGATTTCAGCGAGGATTGCGCTCAGGCTGTTCATGCTCTCCTTTCTCTCGATCTTGGCTTCGATCTGGGCCGTGGGTAGAGGCGGCAAAGTGGAAGGCCAAGGAGGATTCCAGCAAAATCGAATAGCTCATCGGTCTTCGAAATACTGGTTTTGGAGTGGATTCACAACGGCGTTCGCTGAAAGTAGAATGGAAGATCGATCTAGTTGCCGCAAACAACAGGAGGAACCCATGAAGGCGCTGTTCAGCATCGCCCAGATTGTGCTGACGATTCCGTGCTGCCTACTCTGTCAGACCACTGGCGAACCGATACCAGCGATGGTTCCTGAGTAAAGTTGACCGGCGGCCGGCTTCAGCCGTCAGTTTTTCGGGGCGCCGTTTGCGGCCGCGGGCGTCGTGGGGTACGGCCGCGGCGTTATGTCGGCATCCGTCAGGCCTAACGCCCATCGAATCGCTTCAAAATACATGTGGTAGACATCCGGATCGTCCCAGGTCTTATCGGAGTGCCCTAAACAGGAATAGAAGACTCGTCCCTTGCCGTACATCTTTGCCCAAGCCAAGGGGAAATCGCCATTCGGACTGTGGACGCCGTTGTTTGGCGGCATCTTCGAGAGATCGAGGCGCAGCAGCACGTGACTATCTTCGCGGGAAAAGCCCTTCACCTGATAGAACTCGTCCGTAAAGGGAAAGCTTAGGGGAAATTGCTTCGTTGCGGGAAAATTGGGATCCTCATTGATGACGGTTCCAGCCACCGTACCCCATGGATGTTCGTCGTATGTTCCGCCCATCATCTTCCCGAATTCGGGCCAGGACTGCATCATGGCGTTCAGAGCCACATGGGACGCAACGAATCCTTTGCCGTCATCGTGCACGAATTTCAGCAAATCGGCCTTCTGTTGGTCGTCTAATTGAATTTCACGGTGACCCATGAAAAAGATCGCGTCAGCTATGGTCAGATTCGGACCGCCACTGGCCGCTTGCCCTGTCGTCATGAGGGGATGATAGGAAATGATGTTCGAGTCAGTCCGAATGTAGGTGTCCCACATACCCGATTCGTAACCGAGCCTCTCAATCAACGCTAAGGCGTGCGAAGTGGAATCATGCTGGGCAATCCCGTTACGGGTATCGGCCCACGCTAGAACAACCTTCCTGTTGCGACGCTGTCCTCCGCGGCCGCCGCCCCCGCGTCCCGCGCCCCTGCCGCCTTGCTGCGGTTCGCCGCCGCGACCACCTTGCTGTTGTACGGGTGGCGTCTGCTGCGCTATGGACGACACCGCGCAGATGCAAGCCGCCGCCAGCAAGCTTAATCCCACTCGAACCTTCATGGTCTTGATCATTGGATCTCCTTACAAAGAGCGCCCAATCAACTTGGAATGCCCGAAATAGTTCCGTTAACTAAAACTATCACCCGCTGCATCGCCAGGCGAAACATTTAACCGTTGCGACACGTTACGCGAAACGAAAAACTGGATCGACTGAACATGTGTTTTCAACGATTTACGGCCGTCAAGGCTTTGAGGAGCCATGTAGTAGACTTCATGTAACCGTTAGAGCACGGTAACTTTTTGGGTCTCCAGCCGAAAGCTGGCAGATAATCGGTTTGTAGCGCACGAAAGGGAAACACAATGGCGACGCAGGCGAGTACAGTGCCGGTAAAAACCGAGAAGATAGCGGAAACGCGAATCGCGTCTTATTTGCTGACTGAATATCTCGAACGTTTGGGCGTAGAAGTCATCTTTGGTCTCTGCGGGCATACCGTCATCGCGATGTTGGATGCCCTCGGCAAAAGCCGCATCCGGTTTATCACAACCCGGCATGAGCAGATCGCCGCGCACGCAGCCGATGGTTATGCCAGGGCTACCGGCAAGGTTGGCGTCGTCTTAAGCCATCTTGGACCCGGGCTGACCAATGCGACGACCGGAGTCGCTACCGCCGCTCTGGACTCGGTACCTATGGTAGTCCTTGCGGGCGACGTTCCCAGCCACTATTACGGACGGCACCCGCACCAGGAAATCAACCTGCACGCCGACGCGGATCAAAGTCAGATGTACCGGCCTTTCTGCAAACGCGTCTACCGGGTGGATCGAGTCGAGGACCTGCCGCGCATCGTGGAACGAGCGTTCCATCTTGCACAAAGTGGGCGACCCGGCCCGGTGCTGGTCGATATCCCTATGGATATACTTTCGGCGGATCTTGCCGTGGACGCCTTCAGTAAGGTCCCCCCGAAGATTGCGCGAACAACTATTGATGAGACAACTGCCGAGTATATCGTGCAGGCTCTCGCCGACGCGAAGAATCCGGTCATCTATGCGGGTGGCGGCGTGCAGTCTGCACGGGCGACCTCTGAGTTGGAAGCTCTCGCGGAAGCGCTCGAGGTTCCGGTGGCGCATTCCCTGATGGGCAAAGGCTCACTGCGGGAGGATCACCCGCTATTGCTTGGGATGTCCGGCTTCTGGGGCACGCCGGTTTGTAACGAGACGTGTAGAGCGGCGGATGTCATCCTCGCGGTAGGTACGCGCCTCGCGGAGGCTAATTCCAGTTCCTGGTTTCCGGAGTATACATTCGCAATTCCGCCCACACGGCTCATTCATATCGATGTCGATCTAGCGGAGATAGGACGGAATTACCCCACGGAACTCGGAGTTGTTGCAGATGCCAAATTGGCGCTGGGCGCTTTGGCCAAAGCTGCAAAGGGCCGCAAACATAATGATCGGGGACGGTTGCGAGAAGAGATTGCGCATGCCCGCAAGAATTTTGCGGACAACTGGGCTGGCCAGTGGGCATCCGATAGTTTTCCGATGCGCCCGGAACGGATACTGAGCGAACTAAGAAAAGCGTTGCCCGACGATGGCTTCATCGTGACTGACGTGGGTTGGAATAAGAACGGCGTCGCTCAGCAGTTTCCGATCAACATGCCGGGAACGTTTATCACTCCCAGCGGTTTGGCAACAATGGGTTTTGGCTCCGCGGCGGTGCTCGGAGTCAAAATGGGGCAACCGAAGCGGGCCGCCGTATGTTTGATCGGAGACGGGGGATTCAGCAGCAATCCTTCAGTAGTCTACACTGCGGTCGAGGCTAAGCTGCCAGTGATCTGGTTGGTCATGGATAATGCCGGCTTTGGCACGATCGGCCGGCTCGAACAGATTCATTATGGCTGGAATTTCGGGTGTACGTTCGAATCGGATGGCAAACCGTACAGTGCGGATTATGCCGCAATGGCCATTTCCGCCGGCGCTCGGGGCGTAATGATTCGGTCCGCCGATGAATTAGGTCCTGCGCTCAAGGAGGCGCTGGCGTCCGGCTTACCTACCGTGATCCAGGCTGCGATGGAAGACGCCCCGACGCCCACTCCAGGACACTGGCAGATTCACGACATTTTCCGAAAGGGCGACTAATTCCTCTTGCGCACGCGTCACAGGGGGGACTGTCTTCAATTACTGAGAGGCTTCTGATTGGTAGCGGAAAAAGCGGAAGAAAGACTCGACGAACTTCGGGGTGTGGCGCGGGAGATTCGGTTTCAAATCGTGGACATGGTTCACGAGGCGCAATCGGGACATATCAGCCCCGGTTTTTCGGCAGCCGACATCATGGCCGCGCTGTACTTCGAGTTGATGCGGATCGATCCAAAGAATCCATTGGCGCCCGATCGCGACCGCTTCATACTTTCGAAAGGCCATTCCTGTCCTGTCCTTTATGCCACGCTGGCGTTGCGAGGATACTTTCCAGTAGAAGAACTGAAAACGCTTCGGCGGCTCGGGACGCGGCTGCAGGGGCATCCGGTTGCAGGTTACCTGCCCGGCATCGACGCCACTACGGGATCGCTTGGAATGGGAGCATCCCAAGCGTTGGGAATAGCGCTCGAAGCGCGGCTGATGGGGAAGCAGTATGACGTTTGGGCTCTGCTTGGCGATGGCGAGCTGAACGAAGGAATCATTTGGGAGACTGCGGCTGCCGCCGCGAAATACAAACTGGGAAATCTGGTTTTTGTCGTCGATCGGAATGGGTTGCAGACCGATGGCTCGTGCGAGACCGTCATGCCGATGGAACCTATTGATAAGAAGTTCGAGGCTTTCAACTGGCACGTATTGCAGATGGATGGCCACAACATGCC
>PLDF01000263.1 GCA_003135055.1 Bryobacterales bacterium
GATCAGCAGATAGCCGATGATCCCGCCCAGATCGTCGCGCAGCGCCGTAACCGATACCACCGCCGGAAGGCGGCTGCCATCTTTACGGATATAGGTCAGCTCATAGATATCTTCGATGCCGCGCGACGCCTTGAAGACCAGCGCCTCAAAGCCGGGCGTAATCGGAGTCGCCAGCTCGAGGCTTAAGGCTTTGGCGCGCGCGATCACTTCCTGCGGATCGGAAATGTCGGCGGGGGTGATCTTGTCCACCACCTCGATAGCGGCGTAGCCCAGCATCCGCTCGGCGCCGACGTTGAACAATTGGATGACGCCCTTCTCGTCGGTTGCGATGCTGGAAAAGTTAGCGCTGTTGAATATCGCATTCTGCAGCGCCCCGGCCTTGAGCAACGCCGCTTCACGCCGGACCTCGGTGACGACATCCACCGTGCTAGCGGCCTCGTGTGGCGATCGGGTCGTCATACCTTCGAACACTTTGCCGCGCGATCGCAAAAATGGAATCGGGTGCTTAACCGATCTGGGGAGCAGTGGCTGAGATCGCCGGGTTGACAGACGAAAGCGTCTGTCCCACGTTGGCGCGCAAGGGTTTGCGTCTTTGTGGGGCAGGCGCTTTCGCCTGCCAAGTGCGACTGAACATCGAAATCCATGTAACGCTTATCGGCAGAAACAGCCAAAGGAACATCGTGCGTATGCGGAGAAGTTGGCGGAAAATCGCGATCCACGGCCAGCCTGCAAACCGGACCTGAGGGCCTCAGGCTGGCGGGGAGCAGCTTCGCCGCCTTCTCCAGCCGCTTGCGGCTGCGGCGGCCTTCGCCATCGCTTTCAAAGTGGTGTTCTTACCGGATACCCGATGGCGCCGACCCGGCATCCAGCTCCTGAAGCGCGCGCTCCGCCTGCGGGTCGCGATGTGGCGCATGCGACAGGTAGAGCGGCAGCATGGCGCGGGCTGCATCCCACGCCTGGTTGTGCAGCCAGTAATTGGCGAGCGTCCGCGCGCACAATGGGTAGGCCGGAGAGTTCTCGATATATGCCGTGCATTCCGTGTCCCTGTGCCTTAGAACGCGGCCGAGCTTGTTCGAAAGCACGCGGCTTCCAGGCGGCGGGCGGCGCAGAAAGACCACCGCTTGCGAGTCGTCGTAGACCAGTTCCCATTCCGTGCCGATCGGGTTGGCGAGGGCGAGCGCCAGCGGATACAACGCCCCCGATACGTAATCCATGGTGTTCATCACCACCACCTGGACGCCGTAACGGTTCGGCAGCTCCTCGCGCGGCCCCGCCACCTGGTCCGAATACGAGCCGGCGTTGAACAGTATCCGGTTGTAGTCCGCGAACGCGGTCTCGCTGAGCCCGCGGCCGTCGATGAACACGCGCTCCTGCGGCCACAGCCTCCAGATCAGGTACCCGCCCTGCTCGTACGTATTGAACATCGGGCCGGTCACATGGTGTTCGAGCAGGTAGTCCGCCGCCCCCGCGGGAATGGTCCAGGCGGCGACGCGGAGTTGGCGGAGCTGTAGGAACCGGCCCTGCGCGAAGACAACGCCGATCACCCCCACAACGCCGATCACCGCCAAAGCCAAAATGAAATGGCGGGCGCCCACGCCAAGCCCCACGCCGGGCGCCCCGGCAGTTTGATGCGGAACGGAAAATATGCGGCAATCAGAACCGGCCCCAGAAAGCCGATCAGGGGAGTGTTGCGGAAGGCGATTAAGGATGCCCCCGCAAAGGCTGCGAACAGGATCCAGTGCGCCATCCTCACTCTTTTCCACGAGAGAACCAGCGCCAGCGCCGACGCGTACAGCAGAATATCGAACCTATAAGGCGGTCCCCACAGCTTCGGCGCGTGCCATTCGATCAGGTTCGCCGTCATCGGGCTTCGCCGGTAAGCGAAAAGTGTGGACGTCACTCCGAACCCGTTGGGATTGATCCCCGAGCCGGCAATCGCACAGGCCGTTACCAGCCAAAGCCGCCGGCTGTCCCGTGGCCATGTCGAACGGGGCCGCAACGGCAGGGTCTCGGCGCAGTAGGCCAGCAGCACCACCCATCCCAGCAGGAACCCGCCGTGGCAGTTCGCCCACAGCAACGCCAGTGGAGGCAGCGCCCACCAGCCGCGCCGCAGTTCCAGCAGGGTGACAAACACGGCCACGCCAAGGAAGCGGACTACGCCGGGACGGTCCGCCGCGAATGTCACAACCAACGATGCGGTGGCGCACGCGGCGCCGATTCCCACGTAGAAACTCGCCGACAAGCAGGCCGCGAGGAAGCCCGCCAGCCCGCACAGGACGGCAAGCAGGACGGCCCGGGCCAGGACGATGCCGGGGAAGCCGGCCACCGCATAAGCCGCGTATATCAAAACCTGGCTCAACCACTCGTGCGTCAGGTTGAAATGCCGCACCTGCTCTTCGCCCGGGTAAGCGGCCGCGACCCGTGTCGTATAGGCGAATGGATCCGGAGCTGGCAGGGAGTGGCTTTCCACGATGTATTGTCCGGTTCTCAGGTGCCACCAGAAATCCGTGTCTTCGATTTCCGTCGAGAACAGACCCAGCAGGCAGGCAGCCGCGAGCAGCAGCGTTGCGGCCTTGAGCCCGCGGCTCAGCGTCGAAGGCGCCGGGCCGGGCAATCGCTGGCGGTTCTTCTGCCGCCGTCGGTGCGGCCGCTGCTCACGCCCCAGTGGCGCTCGGGAGAGGATTCGTGCCCTGGCGGGCTACGTCGCGGGAAACCATACGCTCTAGCTTAGCGCGCGCTTCGGGCTGGTCTGCAAATGGCAAGTACGAATTAGGCGGGATGCGCGAGTTCCAGAGCCAGTGAAATAGACCTTGCGGGCGATCAGGAGTGGAATCTGCAAGGATGGTGATGTGGTCCAGGTCTCGCCTGCGTGCACTCCCAGCCAAAGCACTATGGGACGTTAAAAGGTAAAGCGCCCGCACCGGAGCCATCGGTGAACAAAGGTATGAGGCCACTGGGCGTTAGAATGGGCTTAGCAGGCTTGCAGACGCGATTCTATATCGATCCGGCAACTGGGTTGCCGCACATCCATCGCCACCACGTAGATGAAGACGAGGTGATGGAGGTTTTGGAGAAACCCGCCGAAGATCGGGCGGGACGCGACGGCTCAAGTCAAGGATCGCACTGGGCCAGACCGCCTCGGGCCGGTACCTGCGGGTCATCTACGTTCCCGATTCGGAACCGGATAGCGTGTTTGTGATGACGGCCTACGAACTGGCAGGGAAACCACTCGCGGCATTTCGCAGGCGAAGAAGGAAGAAACAATAATGAGCCAGGGAAGATTTCCAACCGGATGGAGTGAGGACAAAGTGCGACGCGTGCTAGCGCACTACGAGGACCAGAGCGAAGAGGACGCCCTCTTGGAAGACGAAGCTGGAATTGAGCCGTCCGAAACGGTCATGAACGTCCCTCACGATCTCGTGCCCAAAGTCCGCGAGTTGATTGCGAAGCGACGCAGTTGAGCGCCTGCGGGCACGGTCGCTCGATGGGCGTTTTACGTCCAGGCGCCGGTGCGGGGAACTCGTCGGGCAAGTTTCCGATAAGCCCTTAACGTGCCCCGAAACTCGGGCCCTTCCCTCGTCGAGGGTTGCTCCTTTCGTTCGGGTGCTAAGCTCAAGATCGGGAGCTGCAAAATGCGCTTACCTCATCTACTCCTGATAGTCTCCGCGCTGTTAATGGTTCGAGCCCAGGATGGAGGGCTGAAGACCATGGGCGAGATCAAACAGTGGCGATTTCCAGCCGACCGCGGCGAGGTCGGCGTTAAGCTTTCAGTACTCAAGGATGGACTCACTTCGAGGGCCCAGCGCGCAGTCGTGGCGTTCGAGTACGGCGTCACCCCGACGCTTTCCGAGGAAGTTCGGATGCTGACGAGCGTGATACGTGAAATGCCTTCGCTTGGATACGATCCGAGCATCCTCCAGAGCGTTGTGACGGAGTTGCGAGATTCTGAGTTCCAAGACGGCGTCGCGGAGGCGATCTCGAAGGCGGGCCTACAGCGGTTTTGCAGCGGACGGAAACATTGTGTCGAAGGGGAACGAGTCGCAACGAAGTACCTGCGATCAATCGGCGCGTTTCGGCAGTTGGACCCAGTCTTGCAGGCTAATGGACTGAGGCGCGCGGACGTTTTCGTTGACGAACTGTCGCTGCGCACAACCGATCAGCCGGATCCAAGCAATTCGAGTAACTCGCACCGTACAGCTTGTGTCGCAAACGTGTTCGTGATTGTTGAGCCGATCCGCTAAGGGGAAAGCCAGGGCTGTGAGCGCCCACGCCAGCTTCCGATGGTCCGATGCTACTTCCGCCTTGACGGTTGGCCGTGTCGAACAAGTGCTCGGGCATGGTAAACGGGCTTATCGGAAAGTAGTCACCCGCCGACCTCGTGTTGTGCCATATGGACGAATTGTTGCCCATGTCGGACTTTTGGCGGGTTGCCGTTTGCTATCGAGGTGGACAATTTCAACCCCCTAACATTCGCGCCCCGATCAGCATCCACGCTTAACCGGCCTGCACACGCCCCTTCCAAAGCCCGCCCGCTCCGCGCCAATATTGCACCGCCGAGTGGACCGTGCACGCCATATAGAACGCCGCGATCAGCGGCAGCAGCGGCGCCCACAGCGGACTGCGCCGGTAGAAGCGGAGCGCCGGCCAGTAGCCGATCGACATCAGCAGCCAAGCCAATGCGCCCAGCGGTTGGCCGGCGATGGTCAACGCCACCGGCAGCAGATAAGTAAACGCCAGACCGAGAACGGTTCCCGCCAGCAGCAGCCCGGAGTAACGCAGTTGCGTGAATGCCGTTCGCGAGATCATGCGGCCAATCTCGCCGAATGTCGCATAGTCGCGGATGCTGCGCGTGCCCTCGCTCAAGCCGAGCCACACCCGGCCGCCGGCCCGCTTCACGGCCCGCGCCAGCGCGCAATCGTCGATCAGCTCGCCGCGAACGGCCGCGATGCCGCCGATGCGTTCCAGCATCTCGCGGCGAATCAGGATGCAGCCGCCCGCCGCGCCCGCGGTCTTGCGCCGTGGATCGCGAATCCATGCGGGTGGGTAAAGCAGGAAGAAGAAATACACGAATGCCGGAATGAGCGCGCGCTCAGCCGGCGATTCGCACTTCAGCTTCGCCATGTAAGAGACCAGATCGTAGCCAGTTTCCGCGCGCGAAACCAGCCCGGCGAGATTCCCTGGCGGATGGACGATATCCGCATCGGTAAGCAGCAGGTAATCCGGCGCGCCCGCGTGCGCCACGCCTTGCGAAACCGCCCACAATTTTCCCGTCCAGCCGTGCGGAAGCGGCGCGGCGCGTACAACTGTGAGGCACCCGGATGCGTCCGCTTTCCGCGCGATAGCGGCGGTGCCATCGGAGCTATCGTCATCCACAAGGACGATGCGGAAGGCGCCGGCGTAGCTTTGGCCGGCAAGGGAGCGAATGGATTGCGCCACCACAGCAGCCTCATTCCGCGCCGGGATTATAGCTGTGACAGAGTGGCGCGGGCCCATGGCCTGCGTGTTCTGGTCGGCGGCCTCGTGGCGCGAACTCGTAGCCTGCGCGTGTTCCGGCGCACCAAACATCGCAGGCCATGGGCCCGCGCCACCGCGCCAGAGCAAGTACACCCAAACCAGGCAGACCGCGGCGCCAACCAGCGTCAAAACGACTTACTGGGACGATAGCCCGGCCGTACGTGCAAGCGGTACTTCTTGCCCGGGTCGCTTACAATCTCCACGGAGATTTTGCGGAAGCCGTCGTTCGGGTTGGCGGCCGGATAGTAAGTGATGGTGTACGAGTTACTCATATCCTCGCGGATATCCTCGAACGCCTCCACCTGCTTCTGCCATGTACGCGCAAAATAGGCCTTGCCGCCGGTGCGCTGCGAGATGCGGCGGAACACGCTGCTGGAGATCGGGTCTTTGTTGACCTCGTTGGTCGAGATCACGTAAATCGGAATGCCTTCGTCTTCGGCCACCGCGCGAACGTCGTCCGGGGCCACCATGCTGGCGTTATCGGGGCCGTTCGAGAACACGATCACCACTTTGCGCCCAGGGACCTTGGCCGCGTCGCGCAGCGTGAGCAGCAGCGCGTTATAGAGAGCCGTGTCGTCTCCCGCGACCGATGTCCGCAGCCCCTGAATGGCGTCGCCATGATCGCGGGTCAGCGTCGCCGCGCGCGAAAGGTTGCGGCTGAAGGTGTAGACCGCCACCGAATCGGCGCGGTCCAATCCGCGGACGAAATCGGCGATGGCATCCTCGGCGTAGACGAAGCCTTTGTACATGAAATTGCTGGTGTCGAAGAGGACGAAAACGTTGGCGCCTACGAAGGCGTCCGGCCGGTCCATGCCCGGTATCTCTTCCTTCTTCGCTTCCACCAGCGGACGCGTTGTGCCATCGGGACTCACGGCCACGGGCGTATTCGCGCCCTCGGCGAAGGTGGAAACCCGCTGCAAAATGCCGTCCTCGTAGATCTTGAAGTCGGTGGGCTTCAGGCCGTTGATGTAGTGGTTCTTGCTATCCGTCACCTGGAAGCTGAGCACCACCATGTCCACTTTCACCCGGAAAATGGGGTGCTGGCCGTCTTGCGCGCGGAGCAGAAACCCGCCCGCCGTCATACCCATGAATCCTCGTCGCGATATTGTCATCGTCGTTTACCGGTCTTGTCTGTCGTGTGTCCTGTTTGTCGGGTCCTGTTTGTCGGGTCCTGTCGTATCCTATTTGAAGCGTCCTATTGAAGCAGCCCCGCCTTTTGATCGCCTGCCGCAGCCACCCGCGCCGCGTTGCGAACATCGTCGCCCACCAGGCGCAGAGACTTCAAAATCGCCGGCCAATCTTCCAGGTGCGAGGCGAAGATGCGCTCCACCAGCTTTTGCGTCCACTGCGGAATCTGCGTATTGAGCTGCGAGGGGCGCAGGTTGATCTCGTCCGCCAGAGAAACCCAAAAGAGCGTGTTCGATTCCCAGCTTTCCGCCATAATGCGGCTGGAGTAACCCATCAGCGTGGGGAAGGTTCGCAGGTTCAGCAGCTCGGGCTGATAGGAATTGGACAGGGTCGGCTTCGGAGTGCCGAATTCGCGCGAAATCGCGGCGTAACTCACCTCTTTCGGCGATGTTTCCGCCAGCTGCCGCATTTCAGCCAGGATACACGAACTGCGCGCCTCGCGCTGAGCCCCTACAATGCGCGCCACGGAGAAGAATTCCGAAGGCGTCACGTTATCCGCGGCATCCCTGATTTCGGCCTGCTCGATCAAGTGGCCTACAGCAAACGTGCGCGCAGGCGATGCCACGGTCCCGAGCGCTGCCAGCACCTGCACGCGCAGCGCCGGGTCGAAGGCCGATTCCGCCAGCAGCTCATGCCCATAGCGCAGATGCAAGCCCACCCAATGAAGCTGCGCCGGAGTGGAATTCCACCAGCGCGGAATCTTGGCGCTGAGGATCATCTGTGGAACCAGATCGCCCCAAATCAGCGCTTGCGTCTGCGTGGGGACGAGGAAGTTCTGCTCGGCTTCGGCCAGCGTGTAGGGCAGCGAGGAAAGCGAGCCCACCAAGCGTCCGCCGCCGTTCGAAGGCCAGCCGGTGCCGTAGGTTTCCGTGGGCAGCCAGGTTCGCGACTGCCCTTCGCCGCCTACGAAATCGTGGCTGCGCACGAACACCGGGTTGGTGTAGAGAATCTGCGCTCCCGGGGGCGCGTAATAAGCGTAATTGAAGGCCAGCAGGGTATCGCGCATCAGCGGCGCCAGGTCGCCCACCAGCTCTTTGAGCTTGGCCGCATCGCCCGCCGTTCGCTCTATGGCCGCGCGGAAATTCAACTTGCGCTCCGCATCGAGGTGCCGGTCCGTGTAGTAGCCGAAGCCCATAGCGTTCTTTTCGTTGGCGGTCAGCGGCGGGCGCGGGATGGGTATTTCGGCAATCTGCGCGGCCAGCTTGTTGGTCTGCGCGGCGACCGGCTTGCCGCTTTCCAACTGGTCGGCAAGCTGCAGCAGAGTGTCGAGCGGCAGCATGCGTTGAGAGTCCAGAATGCGGATGAACTCCTGTTCCACGGCGTCGCGGGTTTCCGCGTCCTCGGAGGCGCCGGAGCCGGCCAGCAGATCGAGCATGTGTTGTTGCGGGCGCGCGGGAATGGAGCCGCCGAATAGCGTCTTCACGCCGTTGCGGCTGGCGTCGAACAACTCGCGCTCGCTCTTCACCTGGGCGAAGCTGGTGACGATGCTGGAAAGCGCCGCATCCGCGCGGTCGTCCGCAATGGTTTTCTGCCGGGCGAAGATTTGCCACAAGCCCACCAGGGCCTGGAAGGAGCCGGCGACATCCGAGCGGAGCAACGGATCGCGAAGGCGCTGCAGGGCCTCGGCGGTATCGAGAAACTGGATGATGGATTGATCGGTGACGCTCCGGGCCTCGGCGAAAGTGGGGTATTGGCTGCCGTAACGGCGGTAATCGCGCGCCAGCCGGTCCACTGTAGCCGCCGCCAGTGGCGTGGCGCGGTTCCGGTCCAGATCCGAAACCGTCATGAAGATCTTCAGCGGTTCGTTTTCCACCGTTTTGCGGCACAGCGCGAACAGCGCTTCCAACACGTCGTCGGAATCTTTCCAGGTGGCGGCTAGGCGCGTCAGCTTGCCGTCGTATTTGGCTTGCGGGTTGTTGGTGAAGAGCGCCTTCCACACTTCCAGGCTGCCGGGAATGTGCGGCTTTCCGTTCGCGTCCACCTGCAAGCGCGTGGTGAACAGCATCATGTCGGTGTTGGCGCGGAATACGGGGCGCGCCGGGCCGGGGCTCGTAATCCGCCCTCGCACCGCGGTATAAAAGCGCTTCATCCGGACCGGGTCGGTGAGGTAGGTTTGCACCGGTCCGCTAATGCGGGCCAAGGCGTCGTAGAGACTGCACAGCCACCCGTCGTCTTTTTCGATCAGCTTGTTGAAGAAGTCGCCGCCATGCTCCGGAGACGCGCCCACCAGCTCGCCCCACGCCGCGGCCGAATGCTGACCGCCGGGAACCACCGCTTTACCGTCGCGCACTTCGAACATGCCGCCGAAGAAATCGAGCACATGCGCGTAAGCCTTCAGGTGCGGGTAGGTATCGGATTTGCGCAGCGCGTCCGCGGTGTCCGCGTCCAGCTTGGAAAAGCCCAGGTACAGGCGGCACATGGCGGGGTCGCCGATAAAGCTTTCGATGAAGCCCACCGGCTCCGCTTCCTTGATGCCTGCCATCCAATATTCCGAACCGAAGAGGACGGGCACCTGCGAGGGATGGTAGTCGTAGGTAAAAGGCTTGTTCGTGCGCAACGCCTCTTCGAGCCGATTGATGGGAAAGCCTGAATCGGTGGTCAGGAACGCCCGTGCCGCATTCACCGTTTCCAGCACTACTTCGGAACCGCAGCCGCCGCGCATGCGAAAGCCCAGTATGCGCAACAGATCGGCCACATTGGCCGCGTCGCAGCTTTTTACCTCGATGATCTTGCCGTCGTTGGCCAGTTTGTCCAGCTCGTGCGCCTGCGAGAGATAACGGTGCACCAACTTCAGATACTCGGTCTGCTCCAACGCCTCGTTGCCGTGCGAGGCTTCGTAGCCGTTGGTGATCACGTTGTGGCCCAGGGCGGGCAGAATATCCTGCGGGCGCGAGTCCGGCGAAATGGCCGCCATGCGCGCGAACGAGCGCAGCGGGCCGGGTACCGGGGCCGTGGGCCACGCTTCCGCGGCGGCGGGCTTGCCCATGGTGAGCGTCTTTCCGGTAGCGGTCTGGTAGGCTTGGCTGTCGCTCGCCACCGCATCGCCGTTGCCGGCTAACAGATCGAGCATCGCCATGCGCCGCGCGGCCTCGCCTGAGCGGGCGTTATCCTTGGCGCGCTGCGCCGCGGCCAGCAATTTGGCGTAGGCGGCCCGCGCCCCCGGGTCGGCATAGCGTTCCAGGAATTCCGCGTATTCCGCCTGGGCGGTGACATCATTGGGATTGCCCGACGCCGCTCGGGCCAAGGCAACACGTTGGGAAGGCGTATCGGAACCCTGCTGGGCCCTAAGGCCCGCGGACCCCGTGATCATTACGATTGCGGCAACAAAGAGTACGGCTTTCATGTTCTATCCCCGCTACGGTGACTCACTCTATCACGTCCACGCTTAGTGGTGTGATTCTAGTTCAAATGAATGCCGCGCGCAACGTACAGGATGTAAAAACGAGTACCCATGGGACTAAAGCGGGCATCTTCTATAACAGATTGGTAAAGATCGGTGCGGTCCGGTTGGCCGGACCTAATCTAACTAGCCTTGATCGCGAGTTTCCCATGCGCATCGTGGAAAACCCCGCAGGCGTTGGCGACGCGTGAATTGGAAGTCATGCCGCAGAGGCGGATTGCGCGTGTTACCGGGTCGCCGGTGGCCGCGGGGCCGGCTGCCTACCGAAATACCGCCGCCTTCTTAAAATCGCCCGCTTTCACGACAGCCAGTCCATCCACGCCGACCCTCCGCCGGAACGCATCTGAAACCTGCTCGGGCGTGAGCGTCGCTGCCTTGGCTTCCAGGTCCGCGTCGTACTGGCACGTCAGGTCGAAGCGCTCATGGCCCAGGATGCCGGAATCAAGGACGAACTGGGGCGTACGATCAAAGACGGATTCACGGCGGATGCGCCACGGTCATTTCTTTATCGAGCAGAGCCTTTTCCACACGCATGTTCACCATCCGGCCAGCTTCCAACCGGATGGCCCAGTGGAGATTCTCGTCAGACGCCGCCGTGGTCTCGAAGTAATTGGTGCGGTCCCACGCGGCGCTGCCGTCAGGAGCGCTCCATGATCGGTAATGTGATGTCCTTCCTGATGTCTTTGTCCGCCTTGGTCCGAAGGAAGATATGCTCCATCAGGTGCGCCATGCCTGTCTCGCCATAGCCTTCGAGACGACCGTGACCTTAGGCTGCGATTGATCGGGAAACAGAAGCACGCGGAGGCCATTGGGAAGCGAGTACTCCGTGATGCCCTCGACGGAGGTCACTTTCTGAACGCCTTGAGGCAGAGTTTGGGACCAGGCGGCAAGACCTTCAGGGCATTACAGAGCCGCGACCGCCAGGGAGCGCCTCTGGGCATGCGGCCCACCACAGGCGCTGAAGACAGACCATCGACGAACAATTGGCGAACCGCGAAGGTGTTTTCAACCGAGCGGTTTTGGCCACGGCTATTGGACGGAATTGCAGCAGGTTGGCGCCGGATCTTTCGGCTACGCCGGCAATTGATCCCCGTCGCGGGGCGGCTTTCCGCCGCGGCGCTTCATGATCTTATCGAAAGCCTTGAATTCCGCCCGCGCCTTACGGTCTTCGAAGAACACTGCCGTTTGCAGGGCGGAAACCTTTTCCGCCACGGCGGTAGCGACGAACTGGTTCATGCTGGTTCCGTCCTCCTTGCTCAACCGTTCGACTGCGGCCTTGAGCGACTTCGGCAGCCGCAGGGGATATGTCTTCGTCTCAGTCATTTTCTAGCCTTCCCTGTTTCTAATTCTTCCTATCGCTTCTCGCGGGAGCAGCAGATCGACGCCAAATCGCGATGGCGCAGACCCGAAATCCCGCAAATTGAACGTCACCAGCGCGTCCGCGCGTCCGTTGACGGCCGCTTCCAGCACCATTTCGTCGCCCGGGTCGCGAAGTTGCGGCCTCCAGAGGAAATGCGTTTGAACCGGCTCCGCCAGGGCGATTACCGCGTTTACAAATACATCCACTTCCCGACCCGAAAGCCCCGACGCCAGCTGATGCCCGGCCTCGGAACAGATGGCTTCATATTCGAGCGCCAGAGCGACGCTGAGCAGAAGCGTTGTCTCGCCTTGCCGCGCTGCCCGCAAGATCGCGGCCGACGCCCCACTGGGACTGCGCATCCCAGCGACAACGGCGTCCGTGTCGAGCACAATCCTCACATCGCCTACGATATCACATCATGGGCGATACTGCAATGGTCCGGCGGCAAGGCTCGGCAAGGCTGTAAGAAACGAGTAGACCGCACCTGCCGAAGCGCCAGGGGCTTCGAATCGGCAGGTGATTGTGCAGGTTTTCACCGGGCCGGAAAGCGACAGGGGTCAGGAGGCCTGTCCTACGGAGTTTCTCAATCGCGCCCTCGAGGAAAATGCCCGCCTCGCCACAGACAGGAGCGTTGGACCGATTCCGTTCCACGGCGGGCGCAAGTCCCAGTCGCCCAAGTTGTTACGCACCGAGGCGGCCGATTGAATCGTCGTGAGGCACGTCCATCAATGCTATACCCTGCGCAGTTTCGTAACGCGTCCCACTTCCACCCACTCCACCACGATGATATTCCCCTCGCGATCGAAGCACGCGCCGTGCGGGCACACGAATTTCCCGGGCGTGAAATGGTCGCGCGTCAGCTTGCGCGTGTCGTTCCACTTCGTCTCGGAATCGTCGCCCAGATTCGCGATCACCCGGTTGTTCTTATCCATCAAAGTCACGCGGGCCCCGAGATCCGGCACCACCACGTCGCCGTTCTTAAAGTAATCGAAGTTACACGGCAGATTCGTGCCGCTCACGAAGTCGATATGCCGCCCGTCGAGCGTAAACCGCTGAATGCGCTTGTTGCCGCGATCGGCAACCATCAGGATGGGGCTGCCGCCGCGCGTGTCGAGCGCGATCCCGTGCGGGCAATCCACCTTGCCGGGCTCCGTACCTTTGCCGCCGAACGTGCGGAGATACTCGCCCTTACTGTTGTATTGGTTGATGTAGCTCGACCCATAGCCATCGCCCACGTAGATATCGCCGTTCGGCGCGATAGCCAGATTGGTCGGGCTGTACTTCGGCAGCTTGCCGTCGGGGCCCGGCTTGTACGCTTCGGATTGCTCCGGATACCCAACCGACCACACCTCTTCGCCATTCAGCGTCGCCTTCACCACCACGCCGCGCTTGGTGTCGCACAGGTACAGAAATTCCGTGGAGCCCTCTTTGCGGATGTGCAACCCGTGCGCGCCGCCTTTGAACTGGCTGCCCCACGACTTGACGAACTTTCCCTGGTGATCGAACACCACCATGGAATCGGAGCTTTCGCTGGCCGCATTCACCGTGTGGTGGACGTAAATGTTGGCCTGCGAATCCTCCACTACGCCGTGCGTGTTGCCGTATTTGATGTTGGCGGGCAACTCGCCCCAATCGTGGATGGCCTCGTACGTGTGCTCGCCGCTGCCCAGCACCGGAGGCTTGGTTCCGGCCTTGTCGTCGGCGTACAAAATCACCGGCGCCGCGACGGCGGCCTGCAGGAAACGGCGGCGGGATGTCTCGGAGCGCATAATGACTCCTCCTTTGAGCAGTATACGCCGATCCGAAGACTGAGTCCGGATCGGATCGGCGAGATCGCCGGGTTGACAGCGTCTGTCCCACGCTGACGTGCAGGCTTGCGTTCTTGCGGGGCAGGCGCTTTCGCCTGCCAACTGCGGCCCCGCCTACGAAAGCAGCAGCTCCAAGTCTTCCCGCCGCAGATTCTTGATCAAACTATTGTCCGCGCCGATAATCGCAGCTGCCAGATCCTTCTTGGTCTTTTGCAGCTCGAGCACCTTTTCCTCCACCGTGTCGCGCGCAATCAGCCGGTAGGCGAACACCTGCCGCGTCTGCCCGATGCGGTGCGCGCGGTCCACCGCCTGCGCTTCCACTGCCGGGTTCCACCACGGGTCCAGCAGGAACACGTATCCCGCCGCCGTCAGGTTTAATCCCAGGCCGCCGGCTTTCAGGCTGATCAGGAAGAGGCCGCAATCGGGATCGTTCTGGAAGCGCTCCACCCGCGCCTGGCGGTCGCGCGTAGAGCCATCCAAATATTCGTAGACCGTGCCGCTGGCATCCAGGCGGTCGCGCACAATCCGCAGCATGCTGGTGAACTGCGAGAAAATTAGCGCCTTGTGTCCGCCTTCCAGCACCTCGCGGATTTGCTCCAGCAACACATCCAGCTTGGCGCTGGGCTCGGCGGAGCGCTTCGGATCGATCAAGCCTGGGTGGCACGCCGCCTGGCGCAAACGCAGCAGCGCTTCGAGCACCTGAATCTTCGATTTCGCCAGGCCCTGCGAATCGATCCGATGCAGCAGCGCGTTTTGATAATGCTGCTTCAGCTCGTTGTAGAGCTTGCGCTGCACCGGCTCCATCTCGCAATAGACCGTCTGCTCGGTCTTCAAAGGCAGCTCGCGCGCCACCTGCTCTTTAGTGCGGCGCAGAATGAACGGCCGCAGCGCGCCGGCCAGCATCTGGCGCGTCTCTTCGCCCGGTTTGTGCGCCTCTTCGCCCGCCAGCTTGAACACGCTGGCCGCGCCCAGCATTCCCGGATTGAGAAACTCAAACAGCGCCCAAAGCTCACCCAGATGGTTTTCCACCGGCGTGCCGCTGAGCGCCAGGCGATGGCTCCCACGCAGCAGACGCACCGCTTTGGCCGATTCGGTCCCCGCGTTCTTCACGGCCTGCGCCTCGTCGAGAATCACATAATCGAACTCGACGTCCTTCAAACGCAACGCATCCCGGCGCAGCGTCCCATAGGTGGTCAGCACCACGTCGTAAGCGTCGAAATCGTCGCTGCTGCGCGCCAGGCCGGTGTAATCGAGCACGCGCAATTGCGGGGTGAAGCGCTGCGCCTCCTGTTTCCAGTTGAACACCAGCGACCGCGGCATCACCACCAGCGACGGGCCAATCTTCGCGCCGGCGCGCAATTCACGCCGCGTTTCGAGCAGCGCCAATACCTGCGCTGTCTTGCCCACGCCCATGTCGTCGGCCAGACAGCCGCCGAACGAGAAGCGGCGCAGGAACTCCATCCAGCCCAGCCCTTCGCGCTGATAATCGCGCAGTTGACCCACGAAACCCGCCGGTTGCGCGGCGGCTTCCACGCCCTGAAACCGACGCATCTCTTCGCGCACGCGAGCGAATGTCGCGTCGCAGGATGCCTCGGGCTGCACCGCCAGCAACGCATCGAGGAACCCAGCCTGACTGGGGCGGAACTTGATGTGGCCATTCTCCGCGGTGCCCATCCCCGCCACCAGACCGATGCGGCGCAGCCACTCTTCCGGCAACATGCCATAGGCGCCGTCGTCCAGCCGGACCATATTGTCGCCGCGGCGCACCGCCTCAAGCAGCGCGGGAAGCTTCGCGGTGGCGGAGCCGTATTCCACCGTGCCGTGCAGCTCAAACCAATCCACGCCGGACGAAACGTTGAGCTTGAACGCCCCCGGCCGCCGGAAGATTTTGCCCTCGGCTTCCAGGTGCCAGCCCGCCTCGAGCAACGTCCTCACGGTGCGCGGAAGCTTGGTGGGAGCCAGTTCCCAGCCCGGCTCCGGGTCCCAGTAAGTAGAGGAGCGGTACTTCAAGCCCAGCTCGTCGAGCAGTCCGGCGGCGCCCGTTTCCGCACCTAAATCGCGTCGCAGCAGCCGGCGCGTGGCGGCATCGTAGAACCCGCGAGTATGTTCCGTCCCCCGCGCCATGCGTCCTTCGTAGTCGAACCACAACTCCGCGCGCAGCTTTCCCCCGACGCCCGCTCCGGGTCTTGCCGCCGGAATTCGCAGACACGGCCGCGGCTGCACGGTTACCTCTTCAAACCGCAGCTCCTCGGGCGCATCGAGCGCAGGCAGCCCGGGCGAGCAGAGCAGCGCCGCCAGCAGCGCATCCTTGTCTTCTTCCGGGGCCTCGATACGACCCGCCTTGCGAAAATAGGAGATCCATTCAAAGGGCGTATTCTCCGCCAGCGGCGCCGCGCATTGGTCTGTAAACAACAGCCCGCCTTGCGTGAGCAGCACTGCGTCGGCAATATCCATGCGCTGCTCTCCGCGGCGAAAGCTTCCGGCCACCTCCCATGTTTCCTTGCCGCTTCGGCGCATCTCGAGTCCGAATTCCCAAGCGCCGCCCTCGTCCCAGACAAGCGGAGTCAGGTCGTCCTGCTCTTTGCCCTTGCGCAAGTAGCAGCGCCCGGTGCGCGCCGCCAGAGGCATCAGCCTCCCAGCCAAAGGGTAAGCCACCTGGCAAGACGCTGGAATCTGCAGAGTGGTCGCCGTGTATCCCCAGCCGTAATACTGCGATCCGCCGGCCAACGCCGAGAGTATCTCGCGATCTTCGATCACTGGTAACTGCGCCGCCTCGTGAGTCCGCACCGAAAGCGGCGTGACGCGGTTGAACGTGCCGTCCAGTTTGCGATCGTGCGACCCGATCGCCAGAACCAGGGAGCCCGTAGTCATGCTGCACGGGACATCGACTATGTAGACGATCTCGCGCTTGGCCGGCCATGCATCCGGCGACCGGCTGGCTTGCAGACGAACGTTGGCGATGCCGGCGAGCTGGGTCTGCCACGCGGGCGGCTTGGGAGCCGGAGGCGGCACGGCAATCAGAGTCTGGGGAAGAGGCTTGTAGTCTTCGTCCGGCTCATCGTCGTCTTCGTCAAGCTCGTACCCGTCGGCTTCGTCCGCGTCGAGAGTGCCGAAGTCTACAGTCAAAGCCCGCGCGGACGCAGCTGCGGAAACGTGACCGCTCCCTTCCGCCGCGAGAATTGTCGCCCAAAGATGCTTGCACGGACCGACGGACTCGAAATACTGGCAGTCGCACAAAGCGAAGAGCGTGCCGTCCTCCCATTCGAGACTGGTCTGGTATTGTCGCGATCCCTTCACGTGGGCATACGCCTGGGTGCTGGAACCGGCTTCGATGTCGACCTTCCGGCCGAGATAGTAGCTAGCGCCGCGGCTGCGGACGTCGTCGTCGAATTCGCGAGCCAGCTTTCTGGAAAGGTTCATGCGTGCAGGACCACTGGGGAGGTTCTCTTTATTTTACCTGAGAATCGACTGGATTTCCAGCCCGGCAGAAATCGCGAAATCGCCGGGAAATCAAGGCAGCCCATGGGGCCGCCCCACTAGCTTCACCCGCGCTCAAACAATTTCGCCAATTCCCCTAGCCGGCCAGCCAACTCCGGCGTCAGCGCGCCCGGCCGCATCCGCCAGCGCCAGTTGCCGCTGGCGACCGCTGGCGTGTTCATGCGGGCCTCGCTGCCTATGCCGAGAATATCCTGCGCCGGGAAGAGCACCGTGTCTGCAACCGACGCCATCAGCGCGCGAATCAGCGTCCAGTTCATCTCCCGGCCATCCGTGCCGAGATAGTCCCGCGCGAGAGCTTTCTCTGCGGCGACATCCTCGGGCTTGCGCGTGCTGTCGCCGCCGTGGCTGCGCCACCAGCCCGCCACGGTATCGTTATCGTGCGTGCCGGTGTATGCCACCAGATTGCGGACGTAGTTGTGCGGTCTGAAGCTGCGCGCCTGTTCGTCCTTGCCGAAAGCGAATTGCAGTATCGCCATGCCGGGAAGTCCGAACTCATGGCGAATCGCCTCCACCTCCGGCGTGATCACGCCCAGGTTTTCCGCCACAATGGGCAACTCGCCGATGGCATCTTTCAGCGCGCGGAATAAATCGGCGCCGGGCCCTTTGATCCATTGGCCGTTGACCGCCGTCGCCTCGCCGGCCGGTACCGCCCAATAGGCTTCGAAGCCGCGGAAATGGTCCATGCGCACCAGGTCGAACATGCTCAGCGCGGCCACCATGCGCTCAATCCACCAGCGGTAGCCCTCGGCCTTGATACAGTCCCAGCGGTATAGCGGATTGCCCCACAGTTGGCCGGTGGCGCTGAAATAATCGGGGGGCACGCCGGCAACCGCGTCGAACTGGAACAACTCGGGGTGCGCCCAGACGTCGGCGCTGTCGAAGGCAACGTAGATGGGCAGGTCGCCCATCATGCGGATGCCGCGGGAGGCGCAGTAATTCTTCAACTCGCGCCATTCGCGAAAGAATTCGAATTGCAGAAACTCGTGGTAGCGCACTATTTGCGGGTCGGGCTCCGGACTGGGCACCCCGCAGGGCCCCCCATCGGACGATGCCCCAGCGTCCCATTCGGTCCACATCCTGCCCGAATGCGCAGCTTTGAGCGCCATGAAGCGCGCGTAGCCCGGCAGCCAGGCGGCGTGCTCACTCCGAAACTGGTCGATTTCCGGGTCGTGGAACCGCTCGAAGGCCTTCCATAGCAACGCCTCTTTCCAGGGAATCACGCGCTCGAATTCAACCGTGTCGGGAAGAAAGTCCGGGGGCGCGGCCACGTCCGCGGCGTCCAGCCAGCCGCGTTCCACCAAGGCATCCAGGCTGATTAGCGACGGATTGCCCGCAAACGCGGAAAAAAGCTGATACGGCGATTCCCCGAAGCCGACCGGCCCAAGCGGCAGCACTTGCCAGATCCGCTGCCCGGCGCCGGCCAGCCAATCGGCGAAGCGGAAAGCCTCCGGGCCAAGGTCGCCGATGCCATAACGGCCGGGCAAAGACGTCGGGTGCAGCAGGATTCCGCTAGCGCGGCCAAAGGTCACATCTTGATTGTGTGAGAAAGCCAGTGCTCGCCGCACTATCCGCTCAGGGTGATATGAGAGCCGCCGTACCGTTAGTACAACAGGCCTCCTGGCCCGTCGCTTTCGGCCGAGTGAAAGTTTGCACCAATGCCGAGCGCTTGGCGCGGCTCGGGACAGCGCCGGCCATGGGCCCACGCCATTGGCCATTGCCGGAGCGATAGAATAGGCCCAGATGCGTCCGACCGTGTTCGGCCTACTGGTTCTTATTCCGCAGCTCGTTCACGCGTGCAGTTGCGGAGGCGTGCTCACAAGCTGCAATCGGACATGGAGCTTGGGAGAAACGATTTTCCTTGGAAAGACCACCTCCCTGGAAAAGGTGGGGCAGCCAGGACCCGGCGCACCCGTTTCCTATGCCGTCCATTTTACCGTCGAGGAGAGCTTCCGCGGCCCCCGCGTGCCAGGCGGCGAGATCGTGGTCGATACCGGCTTTGGCGGTGGCGATTGCGGCTATCCTTTTGTCCCAGGAACGCGCTATTTGGTTTACGCTTCCGCCACCGGCAAGCGCCTCTACGCCGGCATTTGCGGGGAGACAAAGCCCGCAGTCATGGCGGAAGGGGTTCTGCGCGAACTGCGCGCCATACGGGACCATAAGCCGCTCGATGCCATCTTCGGTACCGTTGGCATGGCGCCGAAAGGCAACGGATGGGACGACTTGCCCGAGACCCAGCCGCTGGCTGGTATTCCTGTGCGTGCCACCGCTGGCAGTGGCGCATCGTTCTCAACTCAGACGGACCGCCGCGGCGCGTATGCTTTCCCGTCGCTTCCCAGCGGGACGTACATCATTGAACCGGATTTGCCCACCGGATTCGCCCGGCCGCCCGCGCCGTTAACCGCTGAGGTGCGCGCTGGCGGCGCCGCCTGCCGCGTGGATAGCTTCGCCCGGCCAGGCGGGCAAATCACGGGGACCGTAGTCGATGCGTCGGAGAAGGCGATCCCTGGCTTCGTCACTATTCAACCAGCCAATCCGGCGGAAGCGGCGGAAGCGCAACGGCGCGGCGGCATGCCCGGCTACGACGCTGGTCCGGATGGCAAATTTTCCCTTCCGGAACTTCCGGCCGGCCGCTATCGCCTCGTGTTTCACCCCAGGACCAGCAGCCACGTGGACTTCCGCACTACATTCTACTGGCCATCAAACCCTGGCGATGGGATTGATCTCGCATTCGGCCAGCACATCGACGGCGTGCAATGTACGACAGGCCTCCCGGCCTGTCGCTTTCCGGCCCAGTGAAAATCTGCCAGATGCGAATGCATCGCGAACAGAAGACGGGGATTCCTCGCGGCTTTTCTTGGGTGGCTGGCGTGGTCTTGCGGCGGCTGGGACCGGGCGCGGAATAGTGTCCGTTTGTGGGACTAGGGTCGTTTGGCATATCGGATAATCGAGAACGCCGACCGGCTCGAGCCGCGAAAGATGCGGACTGGATTCGGGTGATGACAGCGGCAAGAGTGAAGCAACAACAATAGTTTGTTGCGGGTAACTACGTCACTAGGGATTGGACGGCTGAGCGCCGCCGACTGGCCGGCGCGGAAGCGATCGCGGTTCGCTTGCGCCAGCCTGTCGATTATTCAATTGTCAAAGATCCGAGGCGCGGCGAACGGCTGATCGGAGAGGAGCCGCGGGCGCAGTGTCCGTTGGGACTAAGGTCGCTTGGTACATCGAAGGGGACAGACCGGGAGGTCTGTCCTACTTATAGTGTACAGTATGGAAAAAAGCGTCTTGGTGGTTTATGTATTGTTTTCATGGGGATACAGCTTGTACTGGGTTTTGCCGCGAGCCTAACAGACGACACAAACCGATCTTCTGTCCTACCTTTGCATCTTATTTCTGTGAGAAATCCGGCGCTCGCCGCACTATCCCCTTAGAGATATATGCGAACTGCCGTACTCTTCTTTATAGCCGGGATAGCCTTTGCGCAGCCGCCCGATCCGGCCTATCCAGCGCTAGCACGCGCCTATGAGGCGCTTAAAACGCGCGACTATGACACCGCTATCTCCAGTTTTCTGAAGGGGATAGAGGCCGCACCGGAGCGCGCGTCGATTCGCAAAGATCTCGCCTACACCTATTTAAAGGTGGGCGAGAATATCCTGGCGCGCGACCAGTTCCGCGAGGCCATGACCATCGACCCTAAGGATACCCAGGTCGCCATGGAGTTCGCGTTTCTATGCTACGAGACCAAGGAACAGGCGCAGGCGCGACGGATCTTCGACCGTATCCGCAAGACCGGCAACGCCGAGGCCGAAAAGGCGTTTCAGAACATTGATGGGCCGCTGGCGACTGGAATTGAGCGCTGGAAGAAGGCCATCGAAATGGGCGCCGACAACTTCAGCGCGCATTTCGAGCTGGCGACTCTGGCTGAGCAGCGCGACGAACTGCCGCTGGCAGCCGAAAACTACGAGAAGGCCTGGCGGCAATTGCCCGACCGGCGATCTGTGCTGGTGGACCTGGGCCGCGTGCTCAAGGCGATGCACGAAGAGGAACGCGCCAATGCCGCCTTGCTTGCCGCATCGCGAGGCGGCGAGCCGCGCGCCGCGGAAATGGCGCGCGAGCTGCTGCCGGAACGCTACCCCTACGTCCCCGAGTTCCGCAAAGCGCTCGAACTCGACCCCTCCAACGTGGACCTGCGCCGCGAGCTCGGGTTTCTGCTGCTACGCATGGACCGTACCAGCGAGGCCGAACAGGAGTTCCGCAAGCTGGCCGAACCACCGCCGGGCGATTTGCTTGCCGTGACTCAGCTTGGTTTCCTGCTCTACTCGCAGGGCCAGCGCCCCGAAGCCATGGCGCTGTTCCAGCGCGTACTCGCCGCCAACGATCAGGATCTCTCGAATCGCGTACGGGCAGTCTTGCAGATGCCCCAGATTGTGAACGCGACGCAATCGCCCGAAGCCGCCGGGAACGAGGCGTTGGCGATGGCCGAGCGTAGCCTGCAAGCCGGATACATGAAGGACGCCCTGAAATATCTGGACGAAGCGCAAGAGACGGACCCTGGCGACTACTCGATCATGCTGAAGCTGGCGTGGACCAACAACATTCTGCATCACGACGCGGAGGCCTTCCACTGGTTCGACTTGGCGCGGCACAGTCCCGACCCGAAGATCGCCCTGGAAGCCTCCCATGCCTATAGCAACCTGCGCGGCGCGGTGGCGCGTTTCCACACCACGGCGTGGTTCTATCCGCTGTTTTCCACGCGCTGGCACGACCAGTTCGGATACGCCCAGGTGAAGACGGAAATGCGGACGCGCTTCGGCATTTTGCCCTACGCCAGCGTGCGGTTTGTGGGCGATACGCGCGAGACATTGGGAAACGGCGGAGCCTCCGGCATAGGTTCACCCAGCGTGGCCCCGCAGTACCTTTCGGAAAGCTCGTTCATTCTGGGAGTGGGCGTTCGCACCGTGCCGTGGCACGGCGTTACCGGATGGTTCGAGGCCGGGTCTGCCGTAGGCTACCTCACCGGCCACATGCTGCCGGATTATCGCGGCGGAATTAGCGCGGCGCGAGGCATCGGCCATACGCTGGGGGGCGAATCGACCGGGTTCTTTGCGGATTCCACGCTCGACGCTATTTTCGTCAGCCGCTTCGGCAACGACTCTCTGGTCTACTCGCAGTCGCGCATCGGCTTCACCGTCGGGCCGCGGGATTTTCGCGCGCAGTTCTACATAAACGGGAATCTGACGTTTGACGACCAGCGGCAGTATTGGGCCAATTTCGTGGAAACGGGCCCTGGTATCCGGATTCATTCGGCCTCGATGCCACAGTCCATGTATTTCACCGTAAACCTGCTGCGCGGCGCGTATCTGATCAATCAGGATAATCCGCAGCGGCCCAATTTTAACGACCTTCGGGTGGGAGTGTGGTATGCGTTTACTCATTAAGCAGCAGGTGGGGCATGCTTTGGCTTGCCATCGCAGTTGCGCCGTGAAGCGGCGGGCGGCAGGCTTGGCGCCGGGTTTCACAGGTACGGTCGAGAAGACCACTCCCTCACGGTCGTGGCTCCGAACGGAGCCGGGCCCAGAGGGCACCCCGTCAGCAAGCGGTGTGGCGTATTTTGCAAGGCTGCTGGGCAAGCTAAAGCGTGCCCTGCCGATCGTCATATTTAGCTTAGTTGGGCTGGCCGCGGTGGCCCATGCCGGCGAGCTTCCATACTTTCATGTGATCTCGCGTGAAGCCGGATCTTGGCCGGAGATCTTCTCATCCGTGGGCTTCGAGGCGCAGACCGCGGAGAAGGCCCACATTCTGGTGGCGCGCGCCGGGTCGCCGGCATCCGCGGAATTGACCGAGCGCGTCGAGAAGGGCGCAATCCTGGTTCTTGAAGGCGAGTCCCCGCTCGCCGCGGCCTTCGGATTCAAGCCCGGCAAACAAACCGTGCGCGTCTCAAGCCTGCGCGATGTACACCGCCCTACCTTGCCCATTATTTGGCAGACGGCGCTCGATCTGCCGGTGATGGAATTGCCCGCTGGCGCCACGGTTTTCGCGCACGAACGGTGGACCAATGCGCCCATGACCGCCGGTCTAAAGCGCGGCGCGGGCGCGGTGCTTTGGGTGGCAACAGCTCCCGGCGAGCACGGTTATGAGCGGTTCCCTTACATTCTGGAAGCATTGAGCGATCTAGGCATGGCGGCGCCGTTTCGCTCGTCGCGGTTGTGGGCGTTCTTCGACTATTCGTACCGCTCGCGCGTCGACTTGGATTACTTCGCGGCGCGATGGCGCAGGTCCGGCATCTCCGCGCTGCACGTGGCCGCGTGGCACTTCTACGAAGCCGATCCGGAGCGCGACCAATACCTGAAAAAGCTGATTGAGGCATGCCACCGCGAGGGAATCCTGGTCTACGCCTGGCTGGAGCTGCCGCACGTGAGCGAGAAGTTTTGGGCCGATCATCCCGAATGGCGCGAGAAGACCGCCGTGCAGCAGGACGCCCAACTGGACTGGCGCAAGCTGATGAACCTGACCAACCGCGATTGCTTCCACGCCGTCTCCACCGGCGTGAAGCAACTGGTGACGCGCTTCGATTGGGACGGCGTCAACCTGGCCGAGCTGTATTTCGAATCGCTGGAAGGCATCGGCAATCCCTCGCGCTTCACGCCGATGAATGCCGATGTGCGCGCACAGTTTCAGGCGCAAGCCGGCTTCGACCCCATCGAGTTGTTCAGCACCCGTAAAGACGCCGCGTCGCGCAAGCTGTTCCTCGATTTCCGCAGCGATCTGGCGCGCCGCATGCAGCAGGAATGGCTGGGCGAATTGGAGAGGGTGCGAGCGCAGAAGCCGGATCTCGACCTGGTGCTGACGCATGTGGACGACCAGTTCGATAAGGGGATGAAGGACGCCATCGGCGCCGATGCCGCGCGCGTTCTGCCACTGCTCGACACCCATTCCTTCACGTTCCTGATCGAAGACCCGGCGACAGTCTGGAACCTGGGCGCGCAACGGTATCAGACCATCGCCGAGCGATACGTTCCCCTGACGCCGCATCGCGACCGCCTGGCCATCGACCTGAATATCGTGGACCGATACCAGAATGTTTATCCCACCAAACAACAAACTGGCACGGAATTGTTTCAGCTTGTGCACAGCGCCGCCGCCAATTTCGAGCGGGTGGCGCTGTATTTCGAGAACTCGCTGCTCACGCCGGACCTGGGACTGCTGCCCTCGGCCTCGACTGTCGTGAAGAGTATCGACCGCGTGGGGACGAAAGTGACCGTGGAGTCGCGCTCCGCGGTCGGCCTGCCATGGAAAGGCGCCGCCACGGTGGATGGACATCTGTGGCCGGCCGGCGACGATGAAACCGTGTGGTTGCCCGCCGGAACTCACAGCGTGGAACCGGCAAAGCCGAATGGCGCCGCAAGGCTGGTCCGGCTCAACGGCGAACTGGAAACCGCCCGGACCGTCAACGCCGGCGAGATCGAATTCAAGTACCGGAGCACCGCGCGCGCCATTGCCGTTCTGGATCGCGCGCCGCGGCGGATCCGTATTGACGGGTCGGAGCGTAAGCTGGAAATGGTTGGGCCAACCACTGTGCTGCTGCCGCGCGGTGAGCATCTGGTGACAATCACGGCCGAGTGAGATAGGATGGCGGATGGCGCATGACGGATGTCGTGTTACAGTCCGGGCTCCCGGAGATCCCGGACAAGCTGTACTTCAAGATCGGCGAGGTAAGCGACCTCCTCGGCGTTGAGCCTTACGTTCTGCGCTACTGGGAGACCGAATTCTCGGTGCTGTCGCCCAAGAAATCGGGCACCGGGCATCGTCTCTACCGCCGTAAAGACGTGGAGCTTCTGCTACGCATCAAGCATTTGCTCTACGACCGAAAGTTTACGATTGACGGTGCACGCCAAAGCCTGCAAGAAGAATTGCGCGCCCCGAAAGCCCGCGCCGCTAAGACTACCACTGTCCAGCGGGACTTGTTCGCTTTAGACCCGTTACCCGAAATCCGCAGACAACTGGCGGATATTCTCTCAATGCTCAAGTAAGACGGGCCTCCCGGCCTGTCTTTCCGGGCTACCTAGAGCTCGTCCCGTTTACCCAAATTTTGAGAGTGTCAAAACGGGTATCACGCTCGACTGAAAACAAAGGGCGCAGTGAGACGGTGACAACCGAAACGGGTCTTTTGTGCTACCAGATGAACCAATGGCTTAGACTTTTACAAAATCATGCAACATCATAATCTGGCAATTTCCGCATTTTGGCTGATTCTGATACGTTTTGTGATCGATGGCAATGGTCCAGAGGCCCGTGTTTATTGGGTCAAACGCTCGCGGGACGAGCTCTACCTACGTTTCCCCCACAATAGCCCCGTAAATCCTATCCAAATCCTCCGCCGAATAGTACTCAATCTCAATCCGGCCCTTCTGCTTAGCCTTCTCGACAATCCGGACCTTGGTCCCAAGCACCCGTTCCATTTCCTGAATGGCAGCCTTGACGTTCGGGTCGGTCGCCACTTCATCGACAGTCTTAGGCTTGCGCCCCTCCATCATCTTCTGCGTAGTTCGCTCCATTTGCCGGACCGACCAACCTTGCGCCACGGACCGCTCGGCGACCTCGCGCTGCAAATCCGGGGTGGGCAGAGTCAGCAGACACCGCGCATGCCCGGCAGAGAGACGGCGCTCTGCCACAAGCTGTTGCAGATCGGCCGGAAGTTGCAAGAGCCGGGTGGAATTGATGATAGTGGTGCGATCTTTCCCAGTGCGCTGGCCGATCTCTTCAGCCGTCAGTGAAAGCTCCCGAGCCATTCGATCAAAAGCAGTTGCGGTCTCAATGGGATTGAGGTCTTCCCGCTGGATGTTCTCGATCAGGGTAATTTCGAGAAGACGCTCGTCGGGGATTTCCTGAACCACGACCGGCACTCGTGCCAGATTCGCGAGTTTGGCCGCACGCCAGCGCCGCTCACCGGCAACCAGTTGATACCGTTCGCCCACTTTGCGAACCACTAGCGGCTGAATGATGCCGTTGGCGACAATTGATTGCGCCAGTTCCGCGAGGCGCTCTTGTTGGAATAAGCGGCGCGGCTGCAATGGGTTAGCGTCAATTTGATCGATGGCGATATTGTTCGTAATCTCGGGCGGTGGCGCAACAGGGGCTACAGTCGGCCGAGTCGGCAGGAGCGCGCTAAGACCCTTACCGAGTACTTTGCGCGTGTTGTCTGGTTTGTTCACGGTCCAGAATCTCCTTTGCCAGTTGAATGTAGCTTTCCGCACCCTTGGAGCGAGGGTCATAGGACAGAATCGGCTTCCCAAAACTAGGTGCCTCGGCTAGGCGAATGCTCCGCGGAATTATGGTTTTGAAGACCTCGTCTTTGAAAAAATCCCGCAGGTCGGCGGCTACTTGCCGGGTCAGATTAGTGCGGTCGTCGAACATCGTCAGGAGAATGCCCTCGATTCTCAGAGGGTGCTGGAAGGATTCGCCAATGCGCTCAATGGTATCAATGAGTTCGGAAATGCCTTCCAGGGCGAAAAATTCGCATTGTATCGGCACGAGGACGGAATCGGCGGCAATTAACGCGTTCAGTGTCAGCAGATCGAGCGCCGGAGGGCAGTCGATCAGAATGGTGTGGTAGTCGTTTCGAATCGGCTCAAGGCGCTCTCGCAAGCGGAATTCGCGATTGGGAATCTCCACAAGCTCTAAATTGGCGCCCACAAGATTCTTATCGGCTGAAATCAGATGCAGGCCGTCAAAATCTGTCTTTACAATGGCTTGCGCGGGTGTGGCATCGCCCAGTATTACGTGATAAAGACTGGGCCGGTTGGGATCTTTGGCAACTCCCAAGCCCGTGGTGGCGTTTCCTTGTGGGTCGCTGTCGATCACGAGAATCTGAAGATCGTTAGCGGCTAGCGATGCTGCCAGGTTGATTGCGGTTGTGGTTTTTCCAACCCCGCCTTTCTGGTTGGCGATGGCAAGTACTCGGCTCAAGCGGCTATGCTAGCACGATCATCCATCTCCGCACCGCCCCTCGGTTTGTTTCACGTGGAACGAGAGACTTACGGCTAGGTGTTTCACGTGAAACATCAGGCGGCACAATCCGAGATCATCGGAACGGCATCACCCCGAGCGCAATTTCCACCAGCAACAAGGTGCCAAAGAACAAACCCATATATCCCACAATTCGAGCTCTCCTGAGATCTTTGCTTGTCGGCCTTCGCCCCCAAGCAAGAATCCGAAAGGTGGTCATTGGCCACCGGAGGAGCAGAAGGCCAAAACCGAAGAACCAAATCAACCCGAGAATGGCGATAGTCCTGTTTGATAAACACGCAGTGCCGCCCCGTATCTGATCGCGCCAGACTAGCCGACCCGCCGCCCAATCCTCAAGAACCGCACCTTCCCCCAGGGAACTGCAATCGGCCCATTCCACTCTATCCCCAAACCCAGCGGTTCTTCCGCCCCAGTAAGCAGATCGACCGCCGATGCCAATCTCTTTAGGCTGCCCCTCAAATCCTCATAGCTCACCGCACGCGAAATCAAATGATCGAACTCCTCTTCGATATCCTCCACCCGCTTCGCAATCACCCGTACATTCCCGATCTTCCGCGAAGCCTCGCGCAGGAAAACCGCCTTCCGTTGATGCGACTCCACCAGCGCCACCGCGCAGTCCGGCCGCAGAATCGCCACTGGGAACCCAGGAAACCCTGCGCCAGAGCCCACGTCCACCACGCGCAAATTCCCGGCCGGCAAATGCGCCCCGAGAAACAGCGACTCGCAATAGTGCCGCTCCACCGCCTCCTCGACCGACGTAATTGTCGTCAGATTCAACGTCTTGTTCCAGCGCACCAGCAACTCGTAATGCGCTTCCAACGCTGCGATCTGCCCCTGCGACAGCTCCATAATCCCGCGCAGCCGTTCGCGCAGCAATTCAGCGAACACGCGCGACACTCAGATAGACGTCGAGAATCGCAATCGCCGCCGGCGTCACACCCGGAATCCTCGCCGCCTGGCCCAGCGTCCCCGGACGCACCCGCTCCAGCTTGTCCTGCACCTCGCGCGAAAGCCCGGGAATGCCCCCGAACCCGAAGTCGCCCGGAATCTGCCGGCGTTCCGACTGCTTCATGTGCTCAATCTGCCGCGTCTGCTGGCTGATATACCCGCTGTACTTGGTCTCCGTCTCGACCGTGGTCAAAACCCCGTGAGCAGCTTCCTCGCCAAGCGTCTCCAAGACCCACGGAGCAATTTCCGCCATCGACGCTTCCGGCCGCTTCAACCACTGGCCATACTTGTGGTGCTTCAAAGCGGCCGCCAGCCGCTCCTTTTGCGCCTGCTTTCGCTGGAAAACCTCCCACCGCCGGTCATCCACCAGGCCCGCGCGCCTCCCCATCGGCGTCAACCGCGTGTCGGCGTTGTCGATGCGCAAATGCAGCCGGAACTCCGCGCGCGATGTAAACATACGGTACGGCTCATCCGCGCCCTTGGTGATCAGATCGTCGATCAGGATGCCCGTATAACCCTCGGTCCGCCCGATAATCACGGGGTCCCGTCCCGTCAGCGCGCACGCCGCGTTCAGCCCCGCGATCAGCCCCTGGCAACCCGCCTCTTCATAGCCCGATGTTCCATTAATCTGCCCCGCCAGGTAAAGCCCCGGAATCGACTTGACCTCCAGCGTGTGCAGCAACTCCCGCGGATCGACCGCGTCATACTCAATCGCGTATCCCGGCCGGATCATCTCGGCATTTTCCAACCCTGGAATCGACGCCACTACCGCCGTCTGCACATCTATCGGCATGCTCGTGGACATTCCGTTGACGTAGACCTCGTTGGTATCGAGTCCCTCCGGCTCCAGAAAAATCTGGTGACGCGCCTTGTCGGGGAATTTGACCACCTTGTCCTCGATCGAAGGACAATAGCGCGGCCCCACGCCCTCAATCTGCCCACTGTAAAGCGGCGACCGCGGAATCGCCTCTTTCAAGATCCGCAGCGTTTCAGCCGTGGTGTAGCCGATGTGGCACTGGATCTGTGGCCGGTCGATCTTCTCCGTCAGAAACGAAAACGGCGTCGGATTCGCATCGCCCGGCTGCGGCTCGAACTCTGCCCAGTCAATCGTCCGGCCATCGAGCCGCGGCGGCGTCCCCGTCTTGAGCCGAGTCCAATTCAGCCCCAAGGTCCGAAGTTGGTCGCCTAGCAACTGCGACGGCGCCTCGCCATTCCGCCCGCAACTGTACTTCGATTCGCCCACATGCGCCAGCCCATTCAAGAAAGTCCCGGTGGTCACCACCACTGCCCCGGCCGGAATGGTGCGCCCATCGCGCAGCAGCACGCCGGTCACGCGCCTGTCGTCGTGCAACCCGTCCGCCAGCGTCAGCGCCGCTACCTCCGCTTGCTTGATGCGAAGATTCGGCTCCTTCTCCAGCACCTCGCGCATGCGGACGCGGTACATCCTCTTATCCATCTGCGCGCGCGGCGACCACACGGCCGGCCCACGGCTCGTGTTCAACAGGCGGAATTGAATGCCCACCTCATCCGCCACCAAGCCCATCACGCCGCCCAAAGCGTCGATCTCGCGGACGAGATGCCCCTTGGCAATCCCGCCGATCGCCGGGTTGCACGACATCTGCGCAATCAGGTCGAGGTTCATCGTGACCATCGCGGTCTTGAGCCCCATCCGCGCGCACGCCCGCGCCGCCTCGCATCCGGCGTGACCGGCGCCGATCACCACGACGTCGTATTTCTCTTGCACGCTATGATTGTAGCGACAATGAAGATTCTGGTCCTCGGAAGTGGCGGCCGCGAGCACGCGCTGTGTTGGAAACTGGCGCAATCGCCGGACGTAGAAGTCTTCGCGACGCCTGGAAATCCGGGGATCGCGCGCGTCGGCTGCTGCATACCCGAATCCGGCTCGTTCCTCGAAGTCGCCGAACACATCGGCGCCGAGCTGACTGTCGTCGGACCCGAAACGCCCCTGGTCAACGGCGTAGTCGACGAGTTCCGCGCCAAAGGCAAACTCATTGTCGGTCCAGACCGCAACGCCGCGCGCCTTGAAGGCAGTAAAGTCTTCGCAAAGCGCTTTTTCGCGCAAAGTGGAATCCCTACAGCCGGCTTCGCCACCGCCGAAAACGAAACCGAGGCTCGCGCCGCCATCGACCGCTTCGGCTTTCCGGTAGTCCTCAAGGCCGATGGCCTCGCCGCCGGAAAAGGCGTCGTCATTGCGCAAGACCGCGCCGAAGCCGAAGCCGCGCTAGGCCAGCTCACGGGCCGCCTGGTGATTGAGGAATTCCTGCGCGGCGAAGAGGTCAGCTTCATCGCGCTGTGCGACGGCCGCGACGTGATCGCCCTAGCGCCCACGCGCGACCACAAAGCGGTGTTCGATGGCGACAAGGGCCCGAACACCGGCGGCATGGGC
>PLDF01000027.1 GCA_003135055.1 Bryobacterales bacterium
CTTTCCGTTCCACTTATCGCTCGCACCGAAGTGGATTCGCAGCATACGAGCCTGAAATTGTTCTTTCATGGTTCAGCGTCCGCCTATCCCAAAGCCTCTCCAGGATCTTTAGGGCCATCGTCCAGATCGACCTCAATCGCCCGGGTAAACAAAGGTTCCGTAGTAAAACCTCGTTCCATACCGGCTGGCGATTGTCGACCCGACCCAGTACCTCGCAATCGACCCGATTGAGCCGCCCAACGCGATAAAGAAATATTTCTGCAACGTTCGCTTCTCCTTAATGGATTAGGCTCGCTTTGCCGCCAACCCGGAATTCTCTGCCGAACTCCAGTTCCGCAAGAGGTTCAAATCGCTCTTTACCTGAGCGAGATCCGTTGTGAGGTCCGACAGCCCGCCGATGCGATGAATCTGCGCGCGGTAGGCATCGGCGTAGGAATTCACCACCATTTCCATTTTTCTGATCGCCTGATCGCTCCATTGCCGCAGAGCGTAGCCATAAAGATGAAGCTCCTTTTTGAGCATGGGCCCGGTACTTTTCACCAGGCTGCTTCTGATGGCGGAGCGAACCACGCCGTCTCCAAACCACTTCCATTTTCCGGCGCTCGTTTCGGCGGGGAGGGCGGCGAGTTCGAATCGCGGCACCTCTCGCAGGATCGTTTCGACATCCTGCACAGATGGCGCTTCGACACTTCCCAGGCCCTTCGCCACATCCTGCAAGATTTCAATGGCCCGTTGCATCGCAGTTCGCATTTGCTCCAGGCGGGATGTGAGGAGTTCTTGCACTACGTCGTGAATCCATTCCGAAAGCTGCAGGGCCGTGATTTGCCGATTGGGATTCGAACGAACCCAGGAAATGGCGCGATCAACGGACCGATCGATAACGGACTGCGGCGACTCTCCGAGTTCCAGCCAGGCGTGATCGAGCTGCGTGCCCAACTCACCAATTTCTCCCGTGATCAGGCGTAGCCGCGCTTCGAGCTCAGGCGGAGCAACAGCCGGCTGCGGCCCTTCGCGTTCCCCCCGATCGAGAGTGGTATCCAGTGCGGCGATAACGGAATCTCGCAGAGCGCCGATCTTTCTGGCAACCGAAGCCTCGCGCAGACTTTGCGCTTCTTCAAA
Organism: Bryobacterales bacterium; assembly: GCA_003135055.1. GTDB lineage: Bacteria > Acidobacteriota > Terriglobia > Bryobacterales > Bryobacteraceae > PALSA-243. Next base: position 1,120 of record PLDF01000027.1, read on the forward strand.
ACGCGGCAGCAGCTCTCGCTCGAAGAAGTGGTCAAGCAGAACACGGGCCGCAGGCACGGAGCTTACCGCGTGGACTCGGATCGCAATTCCAAGCTCGCTGTGAAGCTGTTCTTCGATGTACGCGACGGCTCTGTGAAGATCGCCCTCCGCCATCAGGTCGGACTTGCTGAGCAGGACCAGTGCAGGGATGCCCGCTTCATACAGAAGGCGCAGTGTTCCGATATCTTCTTCGTTCAGCGTCGTACCTGCATCGATCAGCAACAGCGCCAGATCGCAGACCGGAAGATATGCCAGCGTCTCCGCCGCGCCTTTCCTGGCGAGCGAGCCGAGTCCCGGCGTATCCACCAGAACGATGCCTTGTTTCAACCGTCGAGATGGCACCTCTACCAGCGCGCGAACGACATTACGCAGGTTGCCGGGATTGCCCTGTTCGGTCACCAGGGCAGCAAGCTGCTCGATCGGAATGATCTCGTTGCGACCGTCACCGTAGGTTACGGCCGCTCGAAGCGACGGGCCATACTGCAACTTCGTCGGCACGGCTGTGATGGGATTCACGCCCACTGGCAGTACGTCCGTATCCAGAAGCGCGTTCAGCAGGGATGACTTGCCACTGCTGACTCTGCCGAAGAGGGCGACCTCCAGGTTGTCATCTTCCATTCGGGAAGCCAGAGAAGCGATGCGCAGACGAAACTCCACGAGGCCGTGGCGGGTAACGATTTGCTCGATCGCGCGAAATAGCGCGACATCATAACCGGTCTGTTCCAACTTCTGAAGGCGCGATTCCAGGTTAGTACCGAGCTCCTGGCGAAGGTAGCGTTCCATCCCTTCGATCATGGAGCGAAGCTCATGAACCACGCCGTTGAGTTCGTCGACGGCGTCTTCTGGGACAGCCCCGGAACCCCGCATGTAGCTGGGCCTTAGTTCCTCAACGGCAATATCAATGAAGGCGAGATTGGTGAGCACCGCACGTGTCGCCGGAATGGCGGGCGGCTTCGGTTTGAGTTGCTGCCAATCCAGAGCTCGCAACAGTTGCGCACGCAGCCGACGTGTGTAGTCCTCGATTACGCGGACTTGCGCCGGAGTTACATCGACGATGTAGCGAGGAAATGGGGATTGCGATGTCGCCTGATGAAGAATGTGTTCGGCGTCGCTCAGCAATTTGTCGATGTAATGGCAGGTTATTCGGAGGCGGCTTTGCTGGGGACCGTTCAGTTCCCCGGGAGAGCGTTTCGTCGTGAGACCGTCCGGTTCGTGCTGGGGCATGACTCCTCCAAGTGTTCGAAGCTTGCAGGAGTCATTTGCCCAGTGAGCGATTAAGGTGGACTCCAACACCAGTTGGACAGCTATGCCTTGACTGAATGCTTCCAGCGCTCGTAAATGCTGGCTCCGGCATACCGTGCTTTAGAACCGAGCTCGCGCTCGATTTCCAGCAGGCGATTGTATTTCGCGATGCGTTCCCCACGACTGGCANNCGATTTCAGACATGATGATTACGCTTTCCCGGCCGTGAGGCCGCTGGCTATGAGGGTTTCGACGAATTGCTGGTGAAAAGCACGGGAGCCAGGGGTCGACAGGATGCATGGCGAAGACAAAGCGCAAGTGCTTGTCATCCTCAAAATCGAGCTCCAGTTTTTTTGATCAGGGATCTTGCCGGGACATG
>PLDF01000258.1 GCA_003135055.1 Bryobacterales bacterium
TGAAGGGCGAGCAATCTCTTCGGGCCGCAGCATAAAGCGAACTTTGCAGCCTCGTTAGGAAACCGGGCGAGAACCGATAGGTCCGGGGTGGGATGCCGAGCCAGTGCGACTATGGCGAAGGCCAGCGCGAGCGATGAAGCAACAGTCGGATGCAGTCGCTCTGTCCGCCGGGGTACGGAAGGTGGCACGAAGAGAACAGATAGGCAGATTAAATTGGGGACCCTCTCCAGGACCCCGAGAGGTCGGAGGACAAGGCCCGCCGTCTAATGCATAAATCGGCGGGAATCCCGGAGAGGCGCAGATGAGGCCATAGTAGCGCAGGTACTCGGCCGGACAGCATAACCGGTTGGGGAGCGAAGGGCCTCTGGACTGGAACGTCCTGACTAATGGCCCCGAAAGCTTGCCCGAAAGGGCCACAGGGGTGCGGTGGGGGGCGATTGGCCGCGTATAAGATCACATCCGGTATGGGGTGAGCGAAGATCGTGGCGGAGCAATCCAGTTTGAAGCCGTACTGGGGAAAACCCGTCGTACGGAATTTTAGAGGGGGAGAAGGAAACGTCGGCATGGTCTGGCGGCTCTTTGCCACGCAGCCTGAAAGGGCGGATACAACGGAAGCTGATCGACCTAAACTGGGCGCGCCTTCTCTCTACTCGGCGGCTCTGTATGGTTCGCAGAAAGTTACGGAGCCGCGCACGTCAGCAAGCGGTCAATTTGACCGGCCTTTCCCGACAACGATTAAGCACCCCAGCGCGACCAGCGCGAGGGATATGAGGGTTTCGGTTCCACATCGGCGTAAAATGGAAATATGGAAATGTTGAAGAACTCCTCGGGCAAACGCGGCGTCGGCGGTTCCTTGGCGCGTGGCGTACGGCTCGCGCAACCGACAAGCCTGTGCGCAAAATAAGGAACCACCAAAGCGAGGCGGGCATATGAATCTTTCCCGGCGTTCTTTTCTGGCGGTGACGGCGCTTGCCGCGCAGACCCGCGCGGCGGGGCACGCGATGCAAATGCATTTGAGCTGCGGCGCGCTGGGCATTCAGGCATCGCAGCGGCAGGCGATCGATCTGGCGGCGAAGCACGGGTTTGGTGTCGTGGACGCGGACGGGAGGTATCTGGGCGGCCTGTCGGATGCCGAACTGCAGGACCTGCTGGGCGGCATGGAGGCCAGGAAGATCGGCTGGGCGATGGCAGGGCTGCCGGTGGAATTCCGCCGCGACGAAGCGACGTTTTCAGCCGGCGTGGCGGACCTTCCGGGGTACGCGCGCGGCCTCGGGCGCGCGGGCGTGCACAGCGTGACCACGTGGGTGAAGCCGGGCAGCGACGAGCTGACGTATCCGGCGAATTTCAAATTGCACGCTGCGCGGTTCCGCGAGATCGCGCGCGTGTTGGATGGCGCCGGCCTGCGGCTGGGCATCGAGTACGTGGGGCCGAAGACCGCGTGGGCATCGCAGCGGTACCCGTTCATCCACAGCATGGCGGAGATGCGCGACCTGATCTCGGAAACGGGCCAGGGCAATGTGGGGCTGGTGCTCGATAGCTGGCATTGGTATCACGCGGGCGACAGCGGCGCGGATATTGTGGCCCTGCGCGCGAGGGACGTGGTTTCGGTGGACTTGAACGATGCTCCGGCGGGCGTCGCGAAAGACCAGATGGTGGATGGCAAGCGCGAACTGCCGTTGGCGACCGGGATCATCGACGGGAAAACGTTTCTGCAATCGCTGAAGCGCATCGGCTTTGCGGGGCCGGTGCGCGCGGAGCCCTTCAACGACGCGGTGCGGCGCATGTCGCCGGACGATGCGGCGGAAGCCGCGGCTGAGGCGCTGCGCAAGGCGTTTACGGCTGCGGGAATTTGAGGCGGCCGTCGAAGAGAAGCCGGCCGGCAGCGTCTGACTACAGCGAATCGCGGCTCGCTCGGTTGATGGAGATGCCGCCGATCCGGTAAGGTTGTGCTGGAGCTGCGCCCTGAACGTCCATCTGATCGACGGTACATACGAGTTGTTCCGGCACTACTACGCCCTGCCGTCCGCGCGGGATGGGGACGGTCGCGAGGTCGCCGCGGTTCGAGGCGTGCTCGGGTCTGTTCTGGGCATGATCCGCGGCGGCGCCACGCACGTTGCCGTTGCGACCGATCACGTCATCGAGTCGTTTCGCAATGGTCTGTGGCCGGGCTACAAGACCGGCGAAGGCGTCGAACCCGACCTGCTGGCCCAGTTCGAGCTGCTCGAAGAGGTTCTCTCGGCGGCCGGCGTCGTGGTCTGGCCCATGGTGGAGTTCGAGGCGGACGACGCGCTCGCGGCCGCGGCGGCAACCGCGGCTCGGGATTCGCGCGTCGAATGCGTGATTATCTGTACGCCCGATAAGGATCTCGCCCAATGCGTGCGCGGCACGCGCATCGTCCAGTTGAATCGCCGGACGCGCGTCACGCTCGACGAGGCCGGCGTCAGCCAAAAGTTCGGCGTCTCGTCGGAGTCGATTCCCGATTACCTGGCGCTGGTCGGCGACGCGGCGGACGGCTACCCCGGCTTGCCGGGCTGGGGGGCGAAGTCGTCGGCCGCGGTTCTCGCCAAGTTCGTCCACCTTGAATCCATCCCGGCGGATTGGCGCGAGTGGCGCGTGAACGCCGTCAACGCCAGTGCCCTCGCACGCACGATCGCCGACGAACACGACCGCGCACTGCTCTTCCGAACGCTGGCAACTCTCCGGACGGACATCGCGCTGTTTAACGATGTGGACGAACTGGAATGGCGCGGTCCGGAGCCTGGCTTCACGGCCTTGGGGGCGCGACTCGACGCGGCGGTCGCCGGGACCAGACGGCACGCGGGCCGTCGGTCCCCCGATCGTTCCGATTCTCGATCGACTCGGTAGTTGGCCCAGTTCGCAGCTAGCCGGATGCGGCCATTTCACGTACTGCTCGAAGCCGCAGAGGGCGTGAAGTCTGCAAGGGCGTCTCGCCCCCAGGCAAGCGAGCTGCACGCACGATTTCGCGTCTGCGCGGAGGGTCGAAGCCAGGCGCGGGCCGGCGATTGACCCTCGTACCCACAGTTTCTCTACTGCTTCGCCGCGGCTGCCATGGTGGCCATGAGGGCTTGAAACTCGCGCGTGAGATGCGGCACTACGCCCACCAAGCGCTCCATCACCATCAGTTGACCGCGGTGGTGCATCTCATGCTCCTTGACCCCCAGAATCATTTCAAAACGGGATTTGGTGGGCGGTGTCATCCCCGGCATCATAGTCACACGCTCTCCAAGAAGCTCGTCGGAGAGGCCATCGAGCCATTTGGAGAAGCGGTCGCCAGACTCGCGCAGCAGGGCAACGATCTGTTCCTTGGTGCGCGGCGTCTGCTCATCGGCGATCATCGGGCCGATAAAACTCATGAAGTCGAAGCCTTCGAGAGTGGTGAGCCGCTTAACGCCGTGGGCGTGTTCCTGCAACTCGCACACCCGGGCGATATGCACCAGGGTTTGTCCCACCGTCCGGGTATCCGGTGTCACGCGAAAGCCATAATGGGATTCGCCGATATCTTCCGCGATTACAAGTGTGTTCTTGCGAACCGTGCGAAAACTCGCAGCCAGTTCCTGAGCGCCATAATAGTTCATAGAGATAGTGTACTTCGGTTTCCATTTTGGCTCCGGAATCAGCCTCTATCCCCGCTGTTATCCCCGCTGTTCGGTACGGCGGCTGCGCAGGCTCTATTTCTTGGCCGTCCATCGTGTGTCGACCGGCTCGGAAGGATCCGCCGCGATCTGCAAATCGGCGCAGTGGTGGTAATAGTAGCCGCCGTCCTTATTGACGCCGTGCTCGGCCATGAACTGGGTGATCTGCAAGGTGCAGCGGTCGCAGTTGACGTTAGGAATCCGGACGTCGGTTTCCCATGGATCGGCTCGCTTGGAGGTATGCGGGAACAGCCCGTCGGCAAGCACCGGAATTTGCGGAGGGTTTTGAATCGGCGCCGACACCGACCAGGGGCCTTTATCGGAATCGCGCGTGTTCGCAGGCGGGTCGGCGGGAAGCTCGGCGCGTGAATTCACCGCCAGGGCAATGCGGTAGTGTCCGGGATGGAAAACCGTTTCCTGCACCTTAATATGCAGCTTCTGGCCGCCCTGAACTTTGTTCACGATGTTGGTGAGCACCCCAGCGTTGGCAGACGTGCCCCCGCACGGGCCAAGCTTCTGGGGGTCGCCCAGGTCGTTCTCCACCAGCCAGGACTGCGGTTCGAGCAGTCTGAAATGGGCCCATGCGAACGGCAGCAGGGTCGCCATCGCGACGCCGGCCAGCAAGAAACTGGGAACTTGTTTCAACGAGGTAACTCCTTCAAACGTTATATAACACAACTGCGGCTGGAAGCCCTCTGCCTGTGATTCCCGGCTGCTCGCGGCGGCCAGTGCTTGAAGGCGCGCTCCTTCGAGACCAGAGACCCATCACCGGACTCGCCGGGCGCATTGACTACCGCAACTGCAAGACCTACGCGGCCAACCCAGCATGGCGTTGCGCCATAAGTTGGCGCCAGAGGCCGTATTGATGGTGTTTCCGATACCGGGGAGAGGGAACTGCCGTCAGCGCGCCAGAAGCGATGCTTTCACGCCAGATTCAAGTCATAGACCGAAGCAGAGGATATTCGGACCGGCGGCCACCGCGATGTACTGGTTGCCGCCAAAGGTAAAGGTCATGGGCGAGGCTTTCATGCGAACGTTGGTCGGGAAATGCCACAGCGTTTTGCCGTTCCGCTGGTCTGCGGCCGTAAAGCCGCCGTTTGGCTGGCCGTAGAAGATCAGGCCTCCGGCGGTGGCGAGAACGCCCGTCCAGGTTTTGGCTCGCGCGGGCCCGGGCTGCGGAACCTCCCAAACGATTTCGCCTGTCTCAATGTTGACGGCGCGCAGGAACCGCTGGCCTGTCTGATCGGGGTAGCCGGTCGGCTTGCCGACGCATTCTTCGAGCGCAATGAGATAGTAAAGGCGCGTTTCAGGGGAGAACGCGGTTGAGTCCCAATTGGCGGCGTCGCTGGGGCAACCGCGAGGATCGGCCACAACCGGTCTGCCATCGGGTCCAATGCTCGTAGCCCAGTCGACACGGCGCAGGAACGGCTTGGCCAGAAGCACTTTGCCATCGGTACGGTCGAGCACATAGAAAAAGCCATTACGATCGGCGTGAAGCAGTAGTTTGGACGGCTTGCCTTTATAGACAACGTCAACCAATACGTTGGGCTCGGTGGCGTCACGATCCTTGAGATCGTGGGGCGTGAATTGATAGTGCCATTTGATATCCCCTGTCTTGGCATTGAGCGCGAGAACGCAGTTAGTGTAAAGGTTGTCGCCGGGACGGTCGCGGTCGTCGCCGTCAGGCCACGGATTGCCGGTGGGCCAGTAGAGAGTGTCGGATGAAGGGTCGTAAGAGCCAGTGAGCCAGGTGGAACCGCCCCCTGTAAGTGGTTCTCTGCCTTGCCAGGTCTCTATGCCGGGCTCGCCTCGGCGAGGGACGGCGAAGCGCCGCCAGACCAGAGCGCCGGTATCGGGCCTGAAGGCGGCGACGAAGCCTCTTATGCCTTCATCGGCGCCGGCGACGCCTGCTATGACTGTTTCGTCGACGATGAGCGGGGCCATGGTGCCGCCGTAGTTCTGATGGTCGCCGGGCGCCATGGGAGTCTCCCAGAGCAGTTTGCCGTTGGCGCGGCCAAGCGCCAGCAGGTGCGCGTTGTCGGTAACGAAGAAGACCTTATCGCGCAGAATGGCAACTCCCCGGTTGGTTCCCAGTCTCGCATCGCCAACCATACCGGTGCTGGCCGGCCGCGAATAATGCCAAAGCGCATTGCCGGTGAGAGCGTCGAGGGCGAAGACCTGGTTCGGGCCTGTGACATAGAGCACGCCGTCCGCCGCGAGGGGTGTGACCTCCAGGCCGAAGTATGAAATGGGGAAGACCCATTTCAGCTTCAGCGAGGACACATTAGAGGCGCTGATCTGTTTGAGCGGACTATAGCGGTTCGCCGAGTCATTTCCGTTATAAGTGAGCCAGTCGCCAGGCTGAGGCGCGCCCCAGGTTATCTTACGCGTAGGCTCCATCGCCGTGACTGGCCCCACAATCGTGTCCGCATTGATGCGGCGCGGGTATTTCGCCAGCGACGCCAGATCGTCGCCGGGCAGATCGGCGAAGGAAGGCATGCCTGCGCCGGTATTGCCGCCCTCGAGATACGCGCGTAGTTGCTCGGCCGACTGTTCCGCCACCCGCGGATTCATGGCGAGACCGGGCCCTTTGGCCGTGCCGCGCGCATTTTCGCCGTGACAGGCCGCACAGTGTTTAGCGAACAATTGCTGTGGGAGCAACTGCTGCGGGAGCAATTGCTGAGCTGACAGGAGAAGTAAGAGAGCAAATACGATCATAATGTCATCTCGCTGCGATCGGATCGCGCCTGGCGGCAAGGGTCTTGTCGGATCCGATTGTTTCCTTACGGCGTTTTGCACGCGAAATTCGCGGCGTCGTCCGTGCTGCCCGTGCCCTTGTATACGGCAGTTTGCGGATAAGGGCACAGTGGCCGCGTCCGAGACGCCTTGCCCTCATTGCGCGATGCAAGGATTGAGTCCGGAGCCTTCCCCTCTTCCACCCACCGCGCCAGAGCGCCAAGGGTGTCGAACTTGTTCGGACCTTCGCCGCCACCGCAGTGATTCATTCCGGGCGCCAGAAACAGCCGGTAGGAATCCGCGGTCTTGGCCGCATCGCCGATCTCTCTCACCACGCTGTTGTAATAGTCGATGCTGTTCCGGGGCATCACCTGCTGATCCGTCCAGCCGTGATACTGGATCAGCTTACCGCCGTGCGAAAAGAAGGGCCTTAAATCCGGGTTGGTCGCGGAGAGCGTGTCTCCGTCGCGTTTCTCCGCCTTCGCGACATCGCTGTCGAAATTAAGCGTTTTGAAGTCCCAGTTCGGGTTTTCGAACACCACGTACTTAAAATAGTCGTCCGCAAGCGCGATCGGTTTCGGACCACCCGCGAGGGTCGCCCAAACCAATTCACTTCCACGCTCCATCGCGGGAAAGATTTGATTCCCGGTACGGGAATTCTTGGCCGGAGCATAGATCTTCCGGGCCGCATCCACTTGCGGGCCGGTCAGGCAGGCCGGACCGTCGGCGCTCTGGCAGGCGAGCGCGCCCGGGTCGAAATGGCATCGGGCCGGATCTTCCAGAACGCCATCCTTCACGCCATCGAGCGCATCGCAGGCCTCCATCACGGCCTTATGAATCGACGGATACTTGGCCGGGGGAATGTAGCTTGCCGGATCCTTGAGCGTCGCTTGCGCGACCCAGATCCGCCCAAACATCATATTGTTCCAATTATTGGTGGGCGCCCCGGCGGCGATGCCGTCATAGTCGTTCGGAAATCTCTGCGCCTCCATCAGAGCTTGCCGGCCTCCCGAGGAGCATCCCACGAAGTAGGAGAACTTTGGCCCCGCGTTGTAGAAAGCCGTGACGATCGCCTTCGCGGTTTCGGTCATCTCATGCTCGGACCGATACCCGAAATCGATCAGCTTTTCCGGATGTCCGAGCGCGAAGCTGGCGCCGGGGCCGTTGTGGCCCGTGTCCGTGGAACTGGTTGCGTAACCACGCCGCAGAGCCACGTTCATCTCGGCTTCATTGATCGTTCCCGCCCAGCCTCCATTTCCAACGGCCTCATAATTCCCGTTCCAGTTCGCCGTTGGGAGCCAGACTTCGATCTTGATATCGGAATCGCTCGAAGGCCGCAGCGTCGCCTCGACGCGGCAGTGGGCTGGAGACGCGGCTTGCGCGGGCATGGAATCGGCCACGGTAATGGTAGTGTGTGGAAGCGAAAGCGATTTCAGCCGCTCACACGGAGTTTGCGCGAGCACGGCCATAGCCGCGGCCGGCAATAGGGCAAGCTTACGGAGCATTCAGGACACCTCCTTTAGTAGGACACGTTCCTCGGATCATTTATATCCCAATTCTCCTATGTTCCGCGCTTGTTCCGCGCCGAGGCCGCGGCTTTCATCAATCCCATTGCGCAAACGAGCGATTTGCAGCGATGCGCCATCCGCTCGATTTGCCGGCGTTCGAGCGGCGCGCGAAGGAATATCAGTAGCCCCGGCAGCAGCCAGCGTGACCGATGAAGAACGTACAGAGCCTGTGCCGCCGGCTGGGCCCAGCAGCGGGCGTCGGACTTCACCGACACCGCACGCCTCCCAGTAAGCCCGGTATGGGATATCGTTCGCGAAATGATTGAGCGAACCGCCGCTTCGTGGAAAACTCCGGACCAGAAGGATCTCTTGCCTTCAAAGATGCGAAAGGCAATCGATAAGCAGATTCATGGGGTGGTCGCGAAAACGGATACGAAAAGCCGACATATTGCTCCTTGCGGATTCCGCAAGTCGATAGGCTGTTTCCCGGGGACAGTCATCCGCATCGACGACCGCACCACCTGCCTCGCATCATGTCATGCATTGACGAGCGAAGCGTTCCCGGTATTTTGAGTCAGCAGCCTGGTAACTGGTAATACCTATGTTCAAAACTCTTGCAGACGCCTGTGGGATGACACAACGTCGCCAAAGAGTACCAACGGCAGGCGGTCCCACCTGGTTACGGATAGTGGGGACCGATCCTCGCGACAGGCAACCTTTAATGCGGCCTTCCCGATTCACGGCCACGGCAACTGGAAACCCAAGCGCGGACGCCCCGTGCGGCGAATGCAGTGCTGCTGGCGCAGGGGCGCCAGACTCACGGCGAGCCGGATGCGGGAGCATTTCACCGCGCACTTCACCATATGCCCGAAACGGCCGGCCGGCCCCGACTACTTAGACCGGAGAAGTCCCACTTGAGAGGGCGGTCTCAAGGTCACCATATCCGGGCCCGATCCTTGGGCGCGAGATACAGCCTTTGGGGAGCGCGCACCTGGAAAGCGCCGTACCATGCGTCGAGGTTGCGAACGGTCACTGCGCGGTATTGCTCGGGCGCGTGGCCGTCCGTGGCGATCAGCTTTCGCAGCTCTTCGTCGCGGATTTTGGAGCGCCAGCTCTGGGCGAAGGCGATAAAGAAGCGCTGGTCGCCAGTGAAGCCATCCTTCAAGGCATCGGTGGCTCCATGCAGTGACAGCCGGTAGGCGTCGTATGCGGTGAGGAGGCCGGCAACATCGGCGATGTTTTCACTGAGGGTTTGATGGCCGTTGACGGAGAGATCCGCAAACGGCTTGTAGGCATCGAACTGCACAGCCAAGGCTTCGCCAGCGGCCTTGAAGTGATCCATGTCTTCCTTGGTCCACCAGTTAGCAAGACGACCCTCGGCATCGAACTGGCTGCCCTGGTCGTCAAAACTGTGGCTGATCTCGTGGCCGATGATGGCGCCCATGGAGCCGTAGTTGTGCGCGGCGTCCGCATTCACGTCGAAGAACGGGGGCTGGACGATAGCCGCGGGAAAGTTCAGCGCGTTCTGGAGAGGGAGATTGACGGCATCGACGGTTTGCGGGGTCATCCACCATTCACCGCGGTCGACGGGCTCGTGGAGTTTCGCCAGTTGGCGGCGATAATCGAAGAGCTCGGCGCGCTGCGCGTTGCCAAGCGCATCGCCTGAGACGATTTCGAGGCTGGAGTAATCGAGCCAGCGGTCCGGGTAGCCCACGCCGACCTTCAGCGTGGCCAGCTTCGCCTTGGCTCGGGACCTGGTTTCGGAAGACATCCAGGTAAGCGCGTCGATCCTTCTGCCGAATGCCGTGACCAGGTCGCCGACCATCGCCTGCGCCTTGGCTTTGGTTTCGGCCGGGAAGTAGCGTTGCGCATAGAGCTTGCCGACGGCTTCTCCCAGCGCGCCGCTAGTATAATCCATGCCGCGCTGCCAGCGCGGGCGCTGCTCGGGAATGCCTCTGAGGGCCTGGCTATAAAAGTGGAAGCGCTCGTCGACGAAGGCCTTGGGAAGGAACGCGGCGGAGCGCTCGACGGCGTGGAGGGCGAGCCAGTCTCTCCAGGAGTCGAGCGATTCGGTGGCGGCGAGCCTGGACAGGCCGGGGATGGCTTTGGGGTGCCAGACGACGAAGGCGGGCGCGTCATTTAAACCGGCCGCGGTGAGCAGGTCGGGCCAATCGAGGCCGGGCGCTTTGGCGGGAAGGTCGTCGCGCTTCCAGAGGGCCGCGGTGTGCACGTCCTCAGATTCGACGCGCGTGGCATGTACGCCGGCCATCTTCGTCTCGAGTGCGAAGGCGCGGGCTGCGCGCTCCGCCGGCTTGTCGAAGCCGGCGAGCTGGAACATGGTCTGAATGTGCGCCTGATATTGCTTGCGCAACTCGGCCATGCGGGGACTGGTGGAGAGATAATAGTCGCGCTCGGGCATGCCGAGGCCGCCCTGAAGCAGATAGGGATAGCTGTGGAATGGATCGGTGAGGCCTTGAGTGACCCAGACGCCGAACAGGTTGCCGGTCTCAAAGTTGGTGTTGTTCAGGGCGTCCACATCGGCGCGCAGTTGAGCCCCGATGGTGCGGGAGAGATCCTGGCGGTTCTTGATGGCGGCGATACTGTCGAGCTCCGGCTTGAGGGGAGCGATGCCTTTCAATTCGATCGCGGCTTCATCCATGAAGCTCAAATAGAAGTCGCCGACTTCGCGGGCGTCGTTGTCAGTTGCCGATCCGGCTTTAACGGATTCTTGAATCAGCGCGAGGAGGCGCTTGCGGGTTTCGTCGGCCAGCACGGAGCCGATGCCATAACTGGCTTTGTCGGCGGGGATGGGGGTTGCTTTCATCCATCCGCCGTTGGCATAGGCGTTGAAGTCGTCGCCGGGAATGACGGACTTGTCCATGCCCGCAACGTCAATGCCCGATGCGAGGGGCGCGGTTTTGCATGCGGATGTGGCCGCGAGGGCAGCGGCGAGAAGGATGAGGGCCAACTTCGGCGAAGGCGAGTTCTCTTTCATAGACGCGACTTCCGGAGCATAACCCTCTTAGAGTACTGCAAGGAGAATTCGCGTAGAATATCCGTAGCAATTGCGGGCGCCCTCCCTTTTACCAGCCTCCGGGGAAGTTTGTGAGCTGAACATGACGAAATCCGCTTTGTGGTTGATTTCCTTGACCCTGATTGCGCAGACTCCTGTCGCTAAGAGTCCTGACGATGCGGCCAAAGCGCAGGCCACCGCCCGCCTGCATACGCTTCTCGACGCCGCTCCGAAAGCTATCCTGCATGGCGCCGAGCTGCCGGTTCATGCGCCATCGGAAGGATGGGAATTGGGGATGATCTCGTGGGTGGACGTCGATCGCCAGGGAAATATCTACCTTCTGCAACGCGGCGAGAAGGCCGACCCCGTGGTGGTGATCGATCGCGAGGGGCACGTGCTAAGGAGCTGGGGCAAGGGATTGTACAAAATCCCGCACAGCATCCGGATCGATCCGGCGGGCAACGTCTGGACCACCGACGCCGAGAGCTCCACGATTTTGAAATTTACGCGCGAAGGGAAAAAGCTGTTGCAGATCGATGTAGGCGAGCAGGCGCCGGTGCGGAGAAGCCACTTCGTGGGGACTACCGATATCGCCTTTGGACCACACGGACGGCTGTTCATCGCGGACGGCTATGGGAACGCGCGGGTTCTCGAATACGCTCCGGACGGCAAGCGGGTGCGTCAATGGGGAACCGCAGGCAGCGCTCCAGGCCAGTTCAGGCTGCCACACGGGATTACTATCGATCGGGACAATATCATTTATGTCGCGGATCGGGAGAATGGCCGCGTGCAGAAGTTCGATCTCGACGGGAAATTCCTCGGCGAGTGGCCGCTGGGCCGCACCTATTCGGTGCGTGCGAGCGGTGGAACGATCTGGGCGTCGATGCAGCCCATCGATACGCCGGTTCCGTCGCCGGGCTGGATCGTGAAACTGGACCGGAAGACCGGCAAGGTCCTGGGATCGGTGGAATCGAATGGCCTGCACTCGGTGACGGTCGCAAATCACGAGGAGATTCTGACGGGGGTCACGAGCCAGAACAAGGTGCTATGGTTCCGGTAATCGATGCCGTCGAAGTATTCCGCGATCAGCCGCGAACCCTGGCCCACCCGCGGCCGACCCGCATCGGGAGGCGAGTTGCGGTTGGCGTTTGTCGGCGGTCGAGACACGGCAACGCGGGATCGGCGACCACGCGCATGGTCCGGATCTTCAGCCGCGATTGAATATCTTTCGCAGCCGCAGGAGGCGTCGAACGAAGTTAAGTTGCAACGGGCTCGGGAGAGCAAAAAGGGATGGGGCGGCGAATGCTGTGCGCCTGGCGTTGCAGCACCCGGCTCACGGCGAGCGGGATGCGCACGCATTTCACCGAGTACCCGAAGGGGCCGATGGCCTGAAGGCTGCGAGGGCGGCCCGCCCCTTGGCAAAGGAACGCACGGAACTCACATCGCGCTGGCTTCAAAGTGGCGCACCTCGCTATCTTCCACGGTGTAACGCACCTCGACCGGTTGGCAGCAAACTTCGCAGTCTTCCACATAGGTTTGTCCCTTGACCGAGGTGTCCAACACCATTGAAATCCTCTCACCGCAGTACGGGCATACGAAGAAATACTCCATTGCCTCTTAAGGATAAGGCGCCAGATGCGCGCGCACTCGCCATATGCCCGAACCGGCCCGCAGCCTCCGGCCACGCGGACAGCCGAGGGAGAAACTCAAAGCTTAAGTATGGCGGCCCACGGGGGGCCGCGTATACTGTGCGGCCGGCGGTTGCGGCACCCGACTCACGGCGAGCCGAATGCGGACGCACTTCACCAACTGCCCGGAGCGGCCGAGGGATTGTAGGCTGCGAGGCCGTCCGGCCCTGAGCAAGGGAGCTCGATGCGCCGTCGCTACCGCGTCCGGGTAGAGGGTCGAAAGCAGGCGCATGGGGGCGCAGAGAGGGTCGCGCACACTAAATCGCCCGCAGCCATGCCCTTTGGGCAGCCGGGCCCGGCAAACCATGCTACGCCCGTCGCCGCAGCCCCATAGGTAACAAAGCGATAGCCGAAGCCAGCTTGGTCAGCAGCCCTGGGCGCAATCGGCCCCGCACACCGCCGCGACAACCGGCCATGCTTCCGGGCCCGCGCCAGTGAGAGAATTAGGGAAGAGAGGAAACGAAAGACGCCTATGATTGCGCGATTCACAACAGTCACATTGGCCTTGCTGGTGGCGGGCCGGGCGGATACGCTGCGGCTGCGCAACGGTACAGCCTTAACCGGAAGCTGGCTGGGCGGCACGGCGGACGAAGTTCGCTTTATGGTGGACGACCGGGTGCAGAGGTATCCGCGAGCGGACGTCGTGTCGGTGGATTTCACTTCCAACGGCGTGTCGAACGCGATAGCTCCGGTGGCTCCAGTGGCGCCGCCACCGGTATTAGAACCCGACGTGACGGGCGTCCCATTCATGCGCGGCGCATCGGGGCTCATCTCACTCGAAAGAACGTACGCGATGCCGGTTCGCGGCAATGCGACGTATGGGATGGGGCCATCGGTCTACCGCATTCAGGGGCCGCAATCGCCTGTGCGGGTCAGACGAGGGGACAACATTGTTTTCGTGGTGCGTATGAATTCCGGAGGCGACCCGCGCCGCTTTGAGTTGTACCAGCTCGAATCGCGAATGAACTACCGGCAGACGCAGCCCTCGATGGGCGGAGGCCGGCCGCCGGCGCTGCCCGTGACCATCAACAAGATCAGCGATTACACTTATGAAATTTCACCGGCGCGGCAGTTGTATCCGGGCGAGTATTCCTTCAGCCCGATCGACTCCAACCAGAGTTATTGCTTCGGCGTGAGTTATTAAACCCCATTAGGCGTGGTTGTCGCTCAGGAACCATCACCCCAAGGGAAGAACGAGCGTGGCGCGCCTTCAGCAAGGGACCTCCGCGGCAGCCACTACTTTGCTGAAAATGACGATTGGCCCCTATACGCCGGCATCCGTTCAACTCATCGGGGGCCCACGAGGGCCGCGGATGAAATGCGGCTGGGTGAGGCGCCGAACTCACCGTGCGCCAGATGGGCGCGCACTTCACAAGATGCCGGAACCGGCCGGCAGCCGCTGATCACCTGGAACCGACGAGGAAGGATCTCGAAGGTTAGCGTGACCGCCCGCCGAGCCGGCGAATGCCCTGCGGCTGGCGCTGCGGCGCCCAACTCACCGCGAGCCGCCCGATACCGCGTCCGCGCAGAGGGTCGAAACCGGGAGCGGGGGCGCGGAAAGCGTCGTGGATGCCCTGCGCTTGGCGTTGCGGCGCCGATCTTACCGGGCGCCAGGGACCCTCTCTCGTTTCTCGAGAAATGGGAACATTCTACCGCTGCGCTTTGGCCTCCCGCGCCCGCCCTAGCTTGAATTCGTCGAGAACCGCTTTCGAAACTCGGCGATTTCTTCACTGGATGGAGGCCAGTCCGTATCGCATGTATTACAGTGGAACACCAACGCGCCGGATTTCAACGCTTCTTCGAATTCTTCCCGACTGAATGTAACTGTCTGGTTGTGGTCGTTCGGACATGCAATTTCGAACTCCATGCGGTCGCTCATGAGCCTCCTTCCGCTCGTAAAATTTACGGTCTGCCGCGTTGCCCGCTTGATGTGCTGCCGGGCAGTTAATTAAGAATTCCGCCGCTCGGGCCATCCGCCGTTGCGCTTGCCCGAATCGGCCTTGTCATTCTTGATGGTAGCGCGAGCCTGGGTCTCCCCGATCTTTAACTACCTGAGGGACGATTCGTCGCAATCCGGAAACTGGCGAGTTCCTGCCTTGTCGCCTGATGCCTTACGAATTGTGCATTGCGGAAAATCACTCCGTTACGGTCGTGGCTCTTATCGAAGCCGGGCCCAGAGGGCGCCCCGTCAGCAAGCGGTTTCACGATAGCGCCGAATCTCGCGGTCGCGGCATTCGTCAATACTGTCGTCGCGGTTAGCCTGAAGGGCAAGACCGTGCGGTGTGCGGAATACCAGTTGGCAGGACGGTGACAGCGGCTTCAACCATACTCCGAGCCGATTCACCCCAACAGTCTCGCCGCCGGCTTCGCAAAATATGTCAAAATAATTCCCGCGCCGGCCCGCGCAATCGACGTCAGACTCTCCATCATCGCCCGGTCCCGATCCAGCCAGCCATTGCGCGCGGCGGCCATGATCATCGAATGCTCGCCGCTCACCTGGTATGCCGCGATGGGAACGTCGAAGCGCTCCCGCGCGCGGAAAATCAGGTCCAGATACGGCATGGCCGGCTTCACCATGATCATGTCGGCGCCTTCTTCGAGATCGAGCTCGATTTCGCGCATGGCTTCGCGGCCGTTGGCGGGGTCCATCTGGTAGCTGCGGCGATCGCCGAATTGCGGCGTCGAGTCGGCCGCCTCGCGGAACGGTCCGTAGAACACCGAGGCGAACTTGGCCGCGTACGCCAATATCGGCGTCTTTTCGTAACCGTTTGCGTCGAGCGTCTGGCGGATGGCGCCAACGCGGCCATCCATCATGTCCGAGGGCGCCACGATATCCGCCCCCGCACGCGCGTGCGAAAGCGCCGTCTTAGCGAGCCACTGAAGAGTAACATCGTTGTCCACGTCGCCGTCTTTGATCGATCCGCAATGGCCGTGGCTGGTGTATTCGCAGTTGCAAACGTCGGTGACAATCAGCAGCTCCGGCAGCTCGCGCCGCAGCGCACGGACGGCGCGCTGCACAATGCCGTTCTCGTCGTATGCGCCCGACGCGATTTCGTCCTTCCGTTCCGGCAGCCCGAACAGCATTACGCCGCCGATGCCCAGCGATGGAACTTCCGCGCATTCCTTCACCAGCTCGTCGATGGAGAGTTGATAATTGCCCGGCATCGCGCCGATCTCGCGCCGCACGCCCTCGCCCGGGCAGGCGAACAGCGGCAGGATGAACTGCGCCGGATCGAGACGCGTTTCGCGGACCAGATCGCGCAGGCGTCCGGTGGTGCGCAGGCGGCGCAGGCGGTGTGTGGGAAAAGGCATTCAAGTGCAGCCTAACTGTTCCGGCATCGGGCAGTCAAATGGGTAGCGCCTGAACGGTGCGTTCAATTATTTTTTGGCCGTGAAATACGCCTGTACAATTTCGGTAAGGTGAATCAGGATGAATCCGATGATCGCGGCGGATACGGCAAAAACCGCGCCCAGGATTGCTACGCCAACCGTCAAGGCAACTTTGAAAGCGTGGATGTCCTTCCCGATGTCCTTTAACTCTTTCGCTTGGTCCTTTGATTGGCTCTTCAGCGAATCTACGGCTTCCGTTAATTTGCCTAATTGATTTTGGATCGCCCCGACCAGTTCAACGGTATAGCTATAGTCCCCTGAAGGCAGCGGTGGACCAGCCGCAAATTCGGATGGGGCAGCACCAGCCGGATTTGGCTTCTCTCTAGCCACCGAGTTGCGTCCCCTTCGCCTTTAACCATTCCCAAACTTCACCAGAGGCCCAGCCGTAATATCCACCGACGGTTACCACGATCCCCCAGATCTTCTCATCCTTCGACATGCCCAGCTTTGTTGCAACGGCAGATGCCGTTACGCCAGCTACGGACACAAACCACTTATCGGGCGCTACGGCAAAGTGGTCATCGGGGAACGTTCTTTAACCTTGCCCTCCAACCCTGCTGGATCGGTTAAGCCCATGACCGCAAAAATAGGCATCAGCCACCAATATCACACATTGAAGAGGAGATGGGAAGGCGGGTGCGTACTACATCGGGCAGTTCCGAGATTTCCCAAACATGATCAGTAATCCCCGCTTCCATCGCAGGCAAGCCGTTTTCCATCAAACGCACTTTTCAGGCACTACCTTCAAATGGGTCGTCGAAGATGTGGCTCAATCCATTAGCCGGCAGATACGCACCGCGATAAGTCCGCTAGCCCCGGCGCCCCCACGCAAGTTTCCCCCAATCCACAGGCCCTTAGCATCTCCAAGCTCCGCGCCTCTGCGTCGAACCCTCACTCCGTTCCCCTCAAATTTCTCTTGCGCCGATATTCTTTCTGATATATCGTGTGATATATCATGGGAAAGCAATTTTGGGGATTCGCCGGCGCCTATCCCTGGGCCGCCTTCGCCTTCGGCCGCCGCGGACGCCTCTTCGAAGCCGGCGAAATCCGCCTCGCGCTGCTCTCGCTGCTCAGTGAAGGCCCCAAGCACGGCTACCAATTGATGAAAGAGATGCAAGAGCGTTCGAGCGGCATGTACCGCGCCAGCGCAGGCAGCGTATATCCAACCCTTCAGCAACTCGAAGACGAAGAGCTGATCGAATCCGACCAGCAGGGCGGCAAGCGCATTTACCGCCTCACCAAAGCCGGCAAGAAAGAGCTCGAAAAAGAAGCGGCCAGCGTGCATGACATCTGGGAGCGCGCCGAAGGGTGCGAAGGCTGGGGCGAGTTCTCCGGGCCCGACGCCCTGATGATGTATGGGCCGCTCGCCGCGGTGGTCAAAGCCGGCGTTAAAGCCTCCAGCCGCATGGCCGGCAATCCCGCGGGCGCCGACCGGGTACGCGAAATCCTCGACCGCGCGCGGCGCGATTTGGAGAAACTGTAAGGACCATATGGGAATCGGCATTCGCATCGAAAACCTGCGCAAAGTCTACGACACTCCTCCGCCCATGGCGGCGCGCGGCATGGGCTTCTCCTTTGGGCCCGGCCCCAAGAAAGAGAAGAAAAAGAAGAAGACGGAAGTGGTGGCGCTCGACGGCGTATCCATGGAAATCCGCGCCGGCGGCATCTTCGGCCTGCTGGGCCCCAACGGCGCGGGCAAAACCACCACCATCGGCATCATCACCACGCGTACGCGGCCCACCAGCGGACGCGCGTTCGTCGGCCCGCACGACGTGTGGAAGCAGCAAGCCGCGGTGAAGCGCCTCATCGGCGTGGTCCCGCAGCGGCCCAATCTCGATTTCGCGCTCACCGCCCGCGAGATTCTGTTCTTCCACGGCGCCTATTTCGGACAAGGCTCCAAAGAGCGCACGCGCCGCGCCGGCGATCTGCTCGAAAAATTCAAGCTGACCGACCGCGCCGATCACATGATCCGCGGCTTCTCCGGCGGCATGATGCAGCGCCTCTCCATCGCGCGCGCCATGATGCACGACCCGGAAGTGCTCTTTCTCGACGAGCCCAGCGCGGGCCTCGATCCGCAAACGCGCCTGCTGCTATGGGAAACCATCCGCGAATACAATAAGCAGGGCAAGACCATCGTGCTCACCACGCACTACATGGACGAGGCCGATACGCTGTGCGAAGACCTCGCCATCATCGATCATGGCAAAGTCATCGCGCAAGGCACGCCGCAGGAATTGAAGGCGTCCATTCCCGGCGGCTACCTGCTCCGTCTGCGCTTCGACCGCTCTTCCGAAGAATTGATCGCCGGACTGAAGTCCCTGCCCGGCGTCACGGAAGTGCGCGCCGCCGAAGGAGGCAAGGCCGACCTGTATGCCGATCGCGGCGGTCCGCTGATCGGACCCATCGTCGCCGCTGCGCAGTCCGCGGGCGCGGAATTGTCCGACGTACACATCATCGAGCCCGGCCTTGAAACGCTGTTTCTGCACCACACCGGAAGGAGCCTACGCGATTGAACTGGAAAACGTTTTTTGCGATGCTTTCGCGCGACGGGCATGTGGCCCGCCGCAACTTGATTCCCACGTTGCTGCAGAATCTCTTGCAGCCGCTGCTGCTGACCTTCGTGTTCGGCCGCGTGCTCACGGCGAGCGGCATGATGTCGAACTCATACAAGGACATCCTGCTGCCGGGCATCATGGCCCTCAGCATGACGCTCTCGGGCGTGTGGGCGGTGGCCATGCCGCTCATCTCCGAGTTCCAATTCACCAGGGAAATCGAAGACCGCTTGCTGGCGCCGATGGAAACCGGTTGGCTGGCGGTGGAGAAGGTAGTAGCCGGGATGGTTCAGGCGCTGGTATCGGGGCTGGTGGTGATTCCGGCCGCGTGGATTACGCTCGGCTCGGGAGTCCACTTGAGTTACTGGCATCCGGCGCAATTCGCTGCCACATGCCTGCTGATGGCGCTCTTCTCGGCGGCCGGCGGCTTGTGGATGGGCGTAAGCGTGGGCCAGACGCAGATCGGTTTGATGTTCAGCATGGTCCTCACTCCCATGATGATGTTCGGTTGCGCCTACTATCCGTGGAGCGCGCTCAACGCGTTTCCGGCGCTGAAGTACGCGGTGCTGATCAATCCGCTGGTCTATGCCAGCGAAGGCATGCGCGGCTCGCTGGTTCCGCAGGTGCCCCACATGCCGGCCATCGCGACTCTGGGCGCGCTGCTATTGATCGACGCCGGGGTGCTGACGCTCGGCATCAAGAAGTTCAACAGCAAAGCGGTAAGCTGAGGCTTACGACAGGCTGATTTCCGTGCGGCAGGTTATGTGGGGCAGGTTGTCAGAAGCTGCGGCCGATCGTCAAATCGGCCTGCCGAAGACGCCACGCCCATTTTGCTTGCGGCGATGCTGCTTTGTGGGGCAGCCAATCCTGGCTGCAGCGGGCTTTCAGCCGGCTTCTTTCGCCGCGCGCCAGGATTTGCACCAAGGCGAAAAAGCCGCCTGAAAGGCGGCTGCAGGCAAGATTGCCCGCCCCACGACGATAGACCGTCTGTATGATAGACGGTCTATACATTGGGGTACTATATACCTGTGAAGCCCTCGCGCGTCGAATTTCTCCAGGGCACGCTCGACATGCTGGTCCTCCGCACGCTGGCCCTCCGGCCTCTGCACGGTTACGGCATCGCCCAGGCCATCCGCCAAACCACGGACGCCGCCATCCAAGTGGAAGCCGGCTCGCTTTACCCCGCGCTGCAGCGCTTGGAATTGCAATGCCTGGTAACCGCGCGTTGGGAGGTCTCCGAACGGAATCGCCGCACCCGCATCTACCGTCTAACCGCGGCGGGCCGCAAGCGTCTGCATGCGGAAGTGTCCCGGTGGGAGAGCTTCGTTCAGGCGGTAACGCAGGTCTTGCATCCCAAACCCGCTGAAGAATAAATGGAGCAGCCCATGTACTGGTTTCGACGGATCATGCTATGGTTGCCCGGCCGCCGCCGGTCCCGCGCGCTCGATCTGCAAGACGAGCTGCGCGCCAACCTTTCATTGGCCCTGGACGACGCGGCCGAATCCGGGCTGCCGGGCGAAGAAGCCGCGCGCATCGCAAGCCGCGATTTCGGCAGCCCTACGCGCGCCCAAGAGGAATCGCGCGCCGTCTGGCTGCCCGGCTGGGATGCCTTCTCGCAGGATCTCCGATTCGCTTCGCGCGCTCTATACCGCGCTCCGGCCTTCACGCTGGTCGCGATTCTTTCGCTGGCCCTGGGCATCGGCGCCGCCACCGCGCTGTTTTCTCTGGTGAATACGGTGGTGCTCAAGCCGCTGGCTTATCGCGAGCCGGGCCGGCTGGTTTACGTCCGCGAAGTGGTCCCGCCGCTGGCCCACATCTATCCCACGCTGCCGGTCAATTTCGAGCACTTTCGCTTCTGGCGCGACCACACACGCTCGTTCGAATCGCTTTCCGCCCTCGCTTCGGGCAATGCTGTCTTGGCCGGCGGCGACCCGGAGTTGGTGGGTACGGCGCTGGTGACGGCGAATTTCTTCGAGACCCTGGGCGTTCAGCCGCGACTCGGCCGGACCTTCCTCCCCGATGAAGAAGAGCCCAGCCGGAACCTCGTAGCCGTAATCACCGATAGCCTTTGGCGGCGGCGGTTTGGCGCCTCGCCGGGGATCGCCGGCCAGACCATGCGCCTCGATGGAGCGCCATGCCTCGTGGCCGGCGTCCTGCCGCCCACCTTTCGTTTTCCGAAGAACGGCGAGCTCGGCTCTCTGACCCGCCTGGCCGAGCGCACCGAGATATTCCTGCCCCTCCAAAGCGCCAATACCGGAGGATATTGGGGAGGCGATTACGACTATATGGTGTTCGGACGGCTGCGCCGCGATGCATCGCTGGCGCAGGGAGTCGGCGAATTGAACCTGTTCGAAAAGCGCATCGCCGCGGAGCATAAGCTGTCTAGCCGTCTGCGCGTGGAAGGTCGGCCGCTTCAGGAGGTCATCGGTTCGCCGGTGCGGACCAGCCTCACGGTATTGCTTTCGGCGGTGCTGCTGCTCGTCTTGATTGTGTGCGTCAACCTGGCCAACCTGCTGCTGGCGCGGAGCAGCGCGCGCGCCCGCGAGTACTCGCTGCGCGTAGCTCTGGGCGCGGCCCGCGGCCGGCTGCTGATATCGGCGCTGGTGGAAACGCTGCTGCTCTCATGCGCCGGCGGAGCGCTGGGCATCGCCGCGGCTTGGGCGGCGCTGGGCGCATTCGTCCAATTGGCTCCAGTCGATCTGCCACGCATCGATGAGGTGCGGATCGATGGGCGCGTCATCGCCTTTGCCTTTGGCCTGTCGCTGCTTTGCGCGTTGCTATTCGGCCTGCTGCCCGCGTTGCGCCTTTCGCGCGCCGATCCGCAAGACGCGCTGCGCGAGAGCCGCGCCATGACCCCCGGCCGCCGCGGCCTGCGTCTGCGCGAATGGCTGGTGGGCGCGGAAGTGGCGCTCAGCGCCCTGCTTCTGGTGCTTGCCGGATTGCTGGTGAGCAGCCTATGGCACGTTCTGCGCGTCGACCGTGGATTTGCCGCCGACAGCGCCCTCGCTGTGAGCCCGGCTCTGCCCGCCCAATACCGCACCATCCAGGACAAAGCCGGCTTCTTCGATTTGGCCGCGAGCCGCCTTCGCGCTTTGCCCGGCGTGCGCGCCGTCGCCGTCGCCAACAAGCTGCCGCTGACCGGCGAAGCCAGCGTGGATGGCGTGGAAATCGAGGGCGTCGGCGCCGAAGCGCTCGACCCTGCCAGCCGTCAACTGGTGCTGGTCAACGTGCGCTTCGTCAGCCAGGATTATTTCGCCGCCTTGGGCATTCCCGTGCTCCGCGGCCGCCCTATCGAGGCGGCCGACCGCGAGCGCAATGTGGCTGTAGTCTCCGCGCGTCTGGCGGCGAAACTCTGGCCCGGCCGGAATCCGCTCGGAAAGGTTGTGAGCTCCGGCTCGGGCGTGAACCACGCGGAAATTGTGGGCGTGGTGGCGGACGTCCATACTACCCAGTTGGAACTCGACCCGACTCTCATGCTCTACGTCCCGTTCTGGAAGCAGGCATATCAGGCAACCCAGTTCGTGGTGCGCTCGACGGCCGACCCCGCGAACCTCAGGGAAGAAGTGCGCAAGACGCTGCAATCCATCGACCCCGCTATTCCCGCCCCTAAGATGCGCACCATGGAGGAAATTGTGGATGAGTCCGTGGCGCAGCGCCGGTTCCAAATGCGTGTGGCGGCGGCCTTCGGCATTTCCGCGCTGCTGCTGGCGGCTCTCGGCATTTACGGCGTCGTAGCCTACGGCATCGCGCTACGCCGGCGCGAGCTGGGCATCCGGATGGCCCTCGGCGCGCGCACCCAACAGGTATGGCGCATGGTGGTATGGCAGGGATTGCGGCCGGTAACCGCCGGGCTCGCCGCTGGGATGTTGGCGGCGCTCGCCGCGGGGCGCCTGGTCCGCAGCCTGCTGTTCGGAGTAGGCGCAACCGATGGATTGACTCTGGGCGCGGTCGCTGCCGCCCTCGCTTGCGTAGCCACGTTGGCCTGCCTCTTGCCCGCGCGCCACGCCGCAAGAATCGACCCGTCCCGCGTTTTGCGCGACGAGTAGAATCGCAGACTGTAAAGCGCTACGGGAGTGCCACGGAATAACGTTGCCACAATTCGATAAAGCCTCGTGGCGCGCGCACTCATGCGTGCAGCGTTCACACTCGTGTGAACGCGCTTCGGGTTATTTCAGGTTCGACAGCCGAGAGATCCGCCGATCATTCGGGTATTAAACGCTTCGGATTTGGTTTGATTTGGTTCTTAACAATCGCCTGCATCATCCAGTTGTGCGATGTGCCGGCATGAGCGGCCCTCACGAACTTTGCGATGCTTCGCCGGAATGCGCCGTAAGGGAACGCATCGGCCACTCTGACTACATAACCTTCCTGCTTCGTCAGGTCCATCGTCTCAGCCAGCTTGCGGGCGTAGGCTTCATCCCAAACGCCATCGAATATGACGGGCACGGTGACCAAATCGAGCACGCCAGCATACAAGAAAGTTTCGTCCCACGATAGACAAGTGTTGTTCTCGTCCCAAATCGAGAAAACCATGAAATACGTAGGGAGATCGGCGTAGTGCAGCGTGTGCTGCGCGAACAGATTCTCGCCGCAGATTCTCCATGCTGGGCTGATAGTCTGCCGTATCTGTGCGTGAAGGTTCCTCACCCATCCCCGACTCGGATGCGAGTTACTATCCAGGCTGCGTGCATGGATGTAGTCCGCATACATGGTCGTATTTTCCCCGTCCATCTTTTCAGTGACGATGACTCGACGGCCATTAAAAAGGAAGGTGAAAAGGCTGGTATCTTCGAGCACTCGGTCATCCTCCGTCTTTCCGGGCGACCATGGCAAGTGGTATGGTAAGTTCGCGGATATTTCACCCGATCCCGGAATACCGAGAGCATCCTGGCGGACGCCAGCACCTTGCGGACAGACTCATCTCCGAAGAGTTCGCCTTTCGTCCGTGAGCCGTCCGGGTTGACAATGTTCCCCATTTATCATAAACGGCGTCTCGGTAAAGATGGTCCGGAAGCGCCACCTGTCGAATGCCTGCTGCCGCTCGAATCTCCTCGCAACTCAGGATGGTCTGTTCGGCCTCGCGATGGCAACCGCTTCGGCCTTCTCGATCGTCGCAGAGGGTAGCGCCATTCCGAATGTAGTAGCCGCCATCGTCCCACAGCCTGCGCTCAATAATATGGTGGGCGTCAAGCGGCGGTTCGCCGCGCCCACAAATGACACACCTATACCCGTCTCGCCTGAACACGCTCTCACGGAACGAGTCCAAGATCCAACAGTTCCGATTCGTCGTTTTGGATTGACATCGGCCACCAGGAATGTTACTTGCCGTTCTACGATACCCGTTCAACCAGTATCTCCTAACCGAGAGCTTTCAATGTCCGTTGTAGACTCATACTGCTGTGGACCGTCTTCGCAGCAATTTCCCCTAAACTGAAGCATTGTTCCCGCAATCTCGCCAGCTTGCTTCGATCTAACGATGGCTCAAGGACGACCGAGCAGGTTTCCTTGGGAACGTACTCTCTCAAGTCCGCTGTGGACCCTGCAAGACAGCCGCCCGGTCTCGAACTTTGCCACCGTTGCCGAAATGCCGGCGCGCGCGCCCAACAGGCATCGCGCATGGTGGTCTGGCGGGGATTGCGGCCGGTAACGGCCGGGCTCGCGGTAGAAATGCCAGCGGCGCTTGCCGCGGGCCGCCTGGTCCGCAGCCTGCTTTTCGGCGTCGGCGCAACGGTGGATTGACCCTGGGCGCGGTCCCGTTCGGCCTCGCTTGCGTAGCCACGTTGGCGTGCCTCTTGCCCCCGCGCTACGCCGCAAGAATCGACCCGTCCCGGGTTTTGCGCGACCAGTAGAATCGTACGCGATAAACCGTTAAGCGGATCTGCCATTATAGAAGCCGTGCGGACTTACTTCCACGTCGACATGGACGCTTTCTTCGTGTCGGTGGAAGAACTGTACGATCCGTCGTTGAAAGGCAAGCCTGTCGTCGTAGGCGGCCGCCCCAACGAGCGTGGCGTGGTCTCGGCCGCATCCTACGAAGCGCGCAAATTCGGCGTGCATTCGGCCATGCCGCTGCGCACCGCGTACAAACTGTGCCCGCAAGCCATCTTCGTGGAGGGCCACCCAACACGCTACCGCGAGTATTCGGGCAAGGTGTACGAAGTGCTGCAAGCCTTCTCGCCGCTGGTGGAGATGGCGTCGGTGGACGAGGCATATCTCGATATCACCGGATCCGAGCGCCTCTACGGCCCTCCGTTGAAGGCCGCCCACCTGCTGCACGACCGCATGAAGGCGGCCACCAATCTCAACTGCTCCATCGGCATCGCCGCTTCGCGCCTGGTGGCGAAGATCTCGTCGGACCAGGCCAAACCCAACGGCGTCTTGTGGGTGATTCCGGGCCGGGAGTCGGCCTTTCTCGCGCCCCTCGACGTGCGCAAAGTACCCGGCGTCGGCAAGGTCACCGAGAAGAACCTGCACGCCTTCGGCATTCGCAAAGTGGGCGACCTGGCCCAGCTGGACGACGTCTTTCTCGAAGAGAAGTTCGGCAAGTGGGGCCTGGCGCTCGCTGGAAAATCGCGCGGCCTGGACGCCGGCGGCTGGTACGACACTGAAATCGGCGAAGATACCGGCCCGAAATCCATCAGCCATGAACACACCTTTTCCGAAGACACCGCCGACCGCGCGCAGCTTGAATCCACGCTCGCCAAGCTCTCCGAAATGGTGGGCCGCCGCCTGCGCGAGCACGCGCTAAAGGCGCGCACCCTGCAATTGAAACTGCGCTATTCGGATTTCTCCACCATCACGCGCGCGCATTCCATCCCGCGCGGAACGCAGCTCGACACGGAAATCTATCAGGAGATTCGGGCCTTGTTCGACGCCAACTGGAAGGCAGGAGCGTCGGTGCGGCTGCTTGGAATACACGCGTCCTCGTGGGCCGATGGCGAAGAGCAGATGGATTTGTTAGGCGAAGACCGCCACGAGCGTTGGCGCAAAACGCTGGCCGTGGCCGACCGCATGCGCGATAAGTACGGCGACGCTGCGGTGGGGTTGGCTGCGGGAATGCGGGGGACGTTTCGAGAAAGGACGCATGAGAATCCGGCGGGGCTGCCGGGGAAGAAGAAGTAAGTCGGAGTCAGCCACTATGAGCTCAGGCTTAGAGTGACGGGCTGCGACAAGCGACAGGTGGGACAGACGATTCGCCGTCTGTCATGCCTCGCTAAACTAAAGCACGCCCGCTTGACAGACGACAAAACCCGATCGTCTGTCCTACCCCCGACTTACTTCAACGCCAGCCATCGGTAGTACCCAATGATCGTCTTGGCGTCCTCAATCTCGCCCTTGTCGATCATCTTCGCCACTTCCTTCCTCTTGAACCATTCCGCTTCAATGCGCTCGTCTTCCATCGGCTTCGCTTCCCCCGCCGTAAGATCCGTCGCCAGATAGATAGTCATCCGTTCCTGCACATACCCGGGACTTGGAAAGAACCTTGCCAACTTAGTCCAGGTCTTCGCCTTGTAACCTGTCTCTTCAACTAACTCGCGCTTGGCGGCTTGCAGCGGCTTCTCGCCGTCGTCGAGCTTGCCCGCCGGTAACTCCCAAAGGTACTTGTCCGCCGGCAACCGGTACTGGCGCACCAGCAGGATGCGCTTCTTATCGTCCACCGCCATCATCACGGCGGAGCCGGCATGGCGAACCACCGAGCGCTTGATCTCGAAGCCGCCCTTCTTATCGACGGCCTCGTCTTCAGTTACTTGAAACAAACTGCACTTATAAGCTTCGTGAGAGGAAGTGATTTTCATGATATTGTTTGTAGTGCTGCCGCGAAATCGTCCGCGGATCGCGTATTCATCACATCGCCCGGCCCCAGCCATCCGCGCCGCGCGGTGAGCACGCCGTAACGCATGTTGGCGAGGTGCTTGGGATGGTGCGCATCCGTTGAAATAGTGAACTTGGCGCCCTTGGCTTTGGCGGACCGCACCATCGCGCCCCCCAGGTCGAGACGCTCGGGACTGGCGTTGACCTCCAGCCACACGCCGCGGCGAACCGCTTCCGCCACCACGCGCTCAAAATCGAATGGAAACGGATCGCGATGCAGCAGGATGCGCCCCGTAGGATGACCCAAAATCCGCAGATGCGGACATTCCAGGGCGCGCAACAGACGGTCCGTCATCTCCGCCGCTTCCAGGTTCATGTGGCTATGCACGCTGCCGATCACCATGTCGAGTTCCGCCAGCGCATCGTTCTCCACGTCCAGCGCGCCGTCTTTCAGGATGTCACACTCCAGTCCCGAAAACACGCGGATGCCGAGGCCGTTGCGGTTGATCTCGCGCACCTGTTTGGCGAAGGCCACCACGCGGCGCTCATCGAGTCCGTTCGCCATGGCGAGCGCTTTCGAATGGTCCGTAATCGCGATGTATTCGTAACCCCGCTCGCGCGCGGCCGCGGCCATTTCCTCCAGCGTCGCCCGGCCGTCGGTCTCGGTGGTGTGCATGTGGATGTCGCCGCGAATCTGCCGCAGCTCCACCAACTCCGGTAGACGCCGCTCTTCGGCCGCTTCGATTTCGCCGCAGTTTTCGCGCAGCTCCGGAGGAATCCACGCCAGGCCCAGCGCTTCGTACACGCCTTCCTCGGTTTCGCCCGCGACTTTCGTATCGTCCTCCACGCGAAATAGGCCGTATTCGCTCAGCTTGAGGCCCATCTTCACCGCGCGCGTGCGAATCGCGACGTTGTGGTCTTTGCTGCCGGTGAAGTATTGCATCGCGGCGCCGAAGCTCTCGGGCTTGAGCGCGCGCACATCCACCTGCAAGCCCTCGCGGCCCACTTTCGCGCTGGCCTTGTTCTCGCCGCGGCCCAGCACCTCCTCGACGCGCGGCCATGCGATGAACCGCTCCAGCGCATTGACCGCCGCAGGACCGGTTACCAGCAAGTCCAGATCGCCCGCCGTCTCGCGTCCGCGGCGCAGGCTTCCGGCAGGCGTGATCGCCTCCACGCCGGGAACTTGCCGCAACGTCTCGATCAACTCCTCCGCAATGCCTTCCACATAGCTCAGCAGATAACGCCCGGTGCGCTGCCGGTATTGCGCGATGGAGCGCAGCACTTTCTCTTCCAGCTTCGCGCCCATGCGCGGCAGGTCGCGCAGTTTCTGCTCCTTGCAGAGGCGTTCCAGATCGTCGATGGTCTTGGCCTGAAAGTGCTCAAAGATGAGCGCAATGCTCTTTGGCCCGAGCCCCTGGATCTTCAGGAACTCCAGCGCCCCGGGTGGAAACTTTTCAAGCAAGACATCGCGCCGCTCGCAAGACTGGCGCTCGACAATCTCCGTGAGGACGTGCGCCAAGCCCTTGCCGATGCCGGAAATCTCCGTCACTTTGCGCGCCGGGTCGCGCAGGATATCGGCAATGCGCTCGGGATGGCCTTCCACCGCCGTGGCGCCATTCCGGTAGCTGCGAATGCGAAACGAATCTTCGGCCGCGATCTCCATGAGGTCGGCCGTCTCCCAAAGGATGCGCGCGATTTCCCGATTTTCCAAATTTCATTGTAGCGAGTGGATCGGATCTCGACGGCAGATCGGGAGAGAGGGCGAGCACCGGGATGCGGTCCCACTCTCCCCTCGTCGAGCCGGACATGCGGATTTCCCGGCATCCGGCTCTCCTGAATGTTCGCGCCCTAGGCATCCACCGCAGTTGCGCGGTTGGCTCACAACATCGCGTCCCGAAATGGACCGCGATCATATGCCCGGCAGCCTGGTTGCGCGCGCGGCGTAAACGATCCCGCCACCGCCCGAATCGTTTACGCCGCCCGGACCCCGGCTGCAATTTGGCGAACCGGTCCGCTGAATGTTTTTGTCCCGTACTCCGACACCTACGGCTCGGTCGATTATGCCAAGGGCCGGTCGACTGGCGCTTTCTTCCGCGCCGCCGACGGCAGCAGCTTCCTCTTTTTCAGCGGGTTCAGCAAGGCAGCGGCCGACTCTCAGACGACGGTTCCCGCCCTGCATCGTCAAGCTGCGCATCGTCACCTCGCCCGGAAAACCGGCTTACCTTGCGGTGGAAGCTACAGACTAAAAAATTTTCAGGCGCAGGTATTTGCGCGGATTCTCGCGGAAATCCTTCAAGGTATTACGCATTTGGGCCGCGGCGCCGTGCAGGTTGTCGAACATCTCCGATGAGCTGAACATGGGCATCGCGTTTACTTCGTCCACCTTCTGAATCACTCCGGACAGCATACGATTCCAATCGGCGTACATCCCGTCCGAAGAGACGAATTCCGCCGATTGCACCCCGGCGATCGACTTCCGCAAATCCCGCGCCTCCGCGCGCGCCTGCTCGTATTGCGCCGGATTCCGCAGGAATTTGCCAAGCCCTCCCCGACCCGCCTGCAGGCGCGCCAGCGCCTGGTCCAATTGCACAAACGGGTCCCGCATCTTGCGGTATAGCGCATCGGTGTAAATCACGCTGCCGGCGAAGCTGGTGGTTAGCTTCGCCACGCGGATGGCGCCCTGCAGTTCGATGAACTTCTTGCGTAGACTCACATAGACCGTATCCGTCTGAATGAACTGTCCCAGGGGATTGGCGCCTTTCTCGATATCCGCGAGCGTGGCGTCGACGATGCGCAACTGGCGCTCGAAGTCCACAAGGTCGATGGTTCGCATCATGTCGGGCTGAGCCTTGAAGTTCAATTCGCCGAAGGGCGCAATGTGGCCCGTCGCTTTGCCGCCGACGATGTCGACGAATTTGTCGCCGATCAGCGTATCGGCGCTGATCTGCGTCATGGAGTCGGTGGAAATGGCGGCCAGCTTGTCGCGCCCCACCCGCATGGTGACTCTGACGATGCGGAGCGGGTTGTTCGACCCGGTAAGCACAACCGTGCTCACGGTACCGGCGTCGATGCCATCCACCCGTACCGGCGATTCGTGGCTCAGTCCGGTGGCGTCGGGGATGTACAGATAGATCGTGGCTTTCTGCTCGAGCAGCGTGCCGCCGGTGAGCAGGTAAACGAGGGTCATGAGGATGAGGAGCGCCGCCAAGGAGACGCTGGTCACGCGGAACTTAGCCCATCTCACCCGGCGCGCGGACGGCATTCACTTGGATTGTACCGCGGGGTAAGATAGGAATCGCTTGAAGATCCGCGCGCGCAAGTTCGATGGGCGCTGCAGCCGCCACAAGAGGTACAATCCCGCCGTCGATGGGCTTGGCGGCGTTCGCGGCGGTTGCCCGCGCTGCAACCTGCTGTTCGAGATTTGGCAAGCTTCGCTGAATCTCAACCGCCTGATTCGCCAGTTCGACCCGAACCACGACGATTTGCAGCGGCCGCCGGAGATTGGGCCCGACCCGCGGCAAATGAGCTTGATTTAGCTCTCGCCTCTCAGGCGCCGTTCTATCCTACCCGGCAACCCGGGACCTGTTCGTCTCGCAGAGCGGCCACAGGATCGATGCGAGCGGCGCGAGATGCCGGCAGGAGGCATGCGCCGCCACCGCCGCGAGCAATCCAACTGCGCCTGCGAACGTCAGGGGATCCGTCGAGTCTCACCCATAGATGAGCGTTGCCATCATCCGCGCGAGGGCAAACGCAGCGGCTGTGCCCAGCAGCATGCGCAGGGTCGCTAACGATACCCCGCGCCTGCAACATGCGAAGGCCAATCTCCCCCGCTCGCCGGGAAACACTGTACGACATGACGCCGTATACTCCAATCATGGCAAGAACCAGCGCGATGCCGGCGAAGATCGCCAGCAGCCAGCCGCTGAAGCGGGGCCGCTCCGTCTCTCCGCCGATCGAATCCTCCGGAGTTCCGGCATCGATGGCTCGGTCCGGGCGAGGGTCGTGCGAATGGCGGCAGCATTGCCGACGGCTCAAGGGAGGTTCGGACCAGCACGGAGAAATCGAGCGAGCGCTCGTTAAAGACCTGAAATAGGTCGGGGCCGGCTGTGTCGGATTCTCGGGTAATCCGCGATTCTTGAGCTCCTCGACTACGCCCACCCATCGCCAGCCGCGAACGGGGGGAATCGAGGCCCCCCACTTTAATCCGCTTTCCGATCGGACCCGGTCCGGGCCAAAAGCGCTTGGCCATATTCTCGGTGACAATCGCAACGTTCGCGCTACCGTGGACTTCATCATTCGTAAAGAGGCGTCCAGCGAGAAGGCGTGCGTGCAGCGTGTGGAAGAAGTCCGCGGAGACGCGGTGGAAACAGGCGCGCGGCATGGCCTGCGCATTGATCGGCGGCTGTTTCTCGACCCTATAGAAAACAGCGTTCCCGCTCAGCGGAGCGTCCGTCGCAATGCTCGCGGATTCAATCGAAGGAAGTCTTGAAATGCGCCGCAGAATGTCACCTGCCGGCACGACGAACCTCAGATCGGGCCTGGCAATCGTCCGCGGTGCGGCGCCAGCACCAGTAGCCCGCGTATTTCACCAGCTCTCTGCGCAACGCGCAAGGCCGCGTCTACTTCGTGTCTACTTCGTTGCGGGGCCCAGAGGGCGCGCCCCCCAAAGGGCACTGTGCTCGACGTACTGAAAAACCACCGGCGGCAAGACCGCCGGCGCTACCATGCCGGAGCGGCACGCGCCTGGTGGCGCGCCGGGTATCCGCAGCCTTCTCACGCGCCCCGCGACGAAACCTGGTGAGATACGCGGGCTAGACGCTATGATGAGGAAATGACAAGCACTCTTCCTCCTGTGGCGGAGAGCCCCGCCCAGGCTACGATGGACCTGGAACGCGACTACGTTCTGCAGAATTATGCGCGCTATCCGCTGGTGGTGGCGCGCGGCAGGGGTTGCTACCTCTACGATACGCAAGGGCGCCGCTATTTGGATTTCATCACCGGAATCGGCGTGAATGCTTTGGGGCACGCGCATCCGCGGATGGTAAAGGCGATTCGCGAGCAGGCGGGGCTGATCATCCACGCGTCGAACCTCTACTATCACCAGTATCAGGGGCCGCTGGCGCAGCGTCTGGCGCAGATGAGCGGATTGCAGCGCGTGTTCTTCGCCAATACCGGATCGGAATCGGTGGAGTGCGCGCTGAAGATGATTCACTCGCACGGCCGGGCGATTCACGCGGATAAATACGAGATTATTTCGCTCGACAATTCCTTCCACGGCCGCACCACTGGCGCGCTCTCCGTTACCGGCCAGGCCAAGTACCGCGCCGATTTCGAGCCGCTGCTTCCGGGGGTGAAATTCGTGCGGGCGAACGATATCGAGGCGCTCGAAGGGGCGTTCAGCGAGCGCACGGCCGGCATCCTGCTGGAATTGATTCAGGGAGAGGGCGGCATCTACCCGATCACGCAGGAATTCGCGGCCAAGGCGCGCGAGCTGGCGGACCGCCACAACGCGCTGCTGGTGGCCGACGAAACGCAGTGCGGCATCGGGCGGCCCGGAAAATACTTCGCGTATCAGTGCGTGGACCCGGTAATACTGCCGGACATCATGGTGGCGGCCAAACCGCTGGCGTGCGGCATTCCGCTGGGCATAGTGGTGGCGAACGAAAAGGCCGCGGCCACGATCAAGCCGGGAATGCACGGTTCGACTTTCGGCGGCGGTCCGCTGGCCTGCCGCGCGGCGCTTGAGTTTCTGAATATTCTGGACGAGCTGCTGCCCTCGATCGGACGCATGGGCGGATACTTCCGCGCTCAACTGGATGAGGTGGCGCAGAAGTTCGGCTTCGTCAAAGAGGTGCGCGGGCTGGGGTTGATGCTGGGAATGGAGCTGACGATTCCGGGGAAACAGATCGTGCTGGACGCAATGGCGGGAGGGCTGCTGATCAACTGCACGCACGACACCGTGCTGCGTTTTCTGCCGCCGTACATTGTGACGGAGAAGGAAGTGGACCGGGCAATTAGGATACTGCGGAAGGCGATGGGGAAGGCGAAGTAGAGGGTCGGGCGGCATTTCCGTGGTGGGGAGCGGGGGTTCAACGCGGAGTCGCGGAGATTGGGATCGCGCGGATTTTTTCGAGGCTGAGCTTAACGGCAACGGCTGAGTTAGCGGAGGAAGCGGAGAATCCGTCGTGGATCCGGTTGGGGCGTGGCCGGGGGCGTCTTTGGCGAGCTTGGAGATACTAAGTGCATGAGGGTTATGGGAGGCGGCGGGGTTGCCGGACTTATCGCCGTGCGTATCCGCCGCCCAAAGGAATGAGCCGCAAGACTCAAGCTGACCGGGCACGCCGATGTGGTCTTGGTCGATGCGCGCGCCGGCAACAAGCCGTCGGTTCCAAGGCATGAACAAGCCGTTGCGCGGCGGCATGAAGTACATCCCGTCAGCGCCCGTCAGCCGCCATGCTGGAAAATCCAAAGGCTCCCCGGCTATAATTCAAGAACCTCCATGCCGGAACTTGAGATCCATCACGAACACGGGCACGAACCCGATCCCACGGGCCAGAAGGTGGGAATCCTTGCCGCCGTGCTCGCGGTTGGGCTGGCCATCGTAACTATCGCCTCGCACCGCGCGCATACGGCGGCCATCATTCATAAATCCACCGCCAACGACGAGTGGTCGTACTATCAGGCGACGCGCGTTAAGTCCCACAACGTGGAATTGGGCGAACAGCTTGTCACGGTGTTCGGCGCCAAAGGCGAATCCACCGAAAAGATGCTCGCCAGCTACGCCGCGCAGAAGAAGAAATACGATCAGCAGGGCAAGGAGATACAAGACCAGGCGCAAGCCGCGGAAGCATCCAGCAAGGCTGCTGAAGAGCAGGCGCTACGCTTCGATATCGGTGAAGGGCTGCTCGAAATCGGGCTGGTGCTGAGCTCCCTCTACTTCATCTCGAAGAAGATGATGTTTCCCGTGATGGGCGTGATCGCCGGATTAACCGGCGCCGCGGTCGCGCTCACGGTGTTTCTTCTTTAGACTTCGCTTTCGATTGCCCGTCCAATCGCGCCAGCCCCGCCTTGGCCTCGATGTTTCCCAGTGCGGCTGCCTTAACGTAGAATTCCCTGGCATGAATCGGGTCCTTTACCCCAACGGCCTGCCCGTTTTCATACATTCTTCCAAGATTGTACATAGCGTCCACGTTGCCGGCGTCCGCGGCCTTGCGGTACCAGTAGGCGGCTTGGCCATAATCCTCAAGAACGCCATTTCCCAAATGATATAGCGCACCCAGATTGACCATGCCGGCCGAATCCCCCGCATCTGCCGCTTTACGGAACCACTGGGCCGATTCGCTGGGGTTGTCTTCCATTTGAAGCTCGCCCAACTCGATCATGGCCCGCGGCTCACCCAGACTCGCGGCCTTTTTTAATAACTCAACAGCCTTGGCCTGGTCTGTTTTAAGCAAGCCCAGCGCGTCAGTGTAGATCTGAGCGGGATTTGGTTTGCCGGGTTTGGCGGCAGCCGGCGGCGTCACCTTGTTGGCCGCAGTCGGCGGCGTGACCTTGTTGACCGCCGCCGGCGGCGTCACGGTCACGGTCACGGTCACCGGCGCCGTTGCTTTTCCTCCCGGACCCGTTGCGGTGAGTACGTAGGCTGTAGCCTGGAGCGGCTTCACCTCTAACTTATCCGCTGCCGCCACTCGGCCAATGCCTTGATCGAGCGCGACCTCCGTTGCGCCCGTCACATTCCAGCGCAACGTCGCCGCGGCGCCGGACGCAATCGATGGCGGGTCCGCAATGAATTGCGTTACTACCGGAGCGGCCGGCGGCGCGGCCACCGGCGCTATGACATCCGTTTTCGCTTGCCGATCGCCGCTAGTTGGCCCTTGTCCATTGTGAGGCCAAACCTTATAAATCAGAACTGCGGCAATCAGAGCCAGCAGCACAATGCCGGCGCCCAAGAGATATCCCGTCAAATTGGAGGCGCGGGGCATGGCGCGCTCAATGGCCGGCGCCGCCGTCGCTGGAACGGGGTCCGGCGCGGGCGTTTTCACAGCCGGTTCCGCAATCGCCGTACCTTTTGACGCCTCTTCCAGCGCCCACACAAAATCCTTACAACTCGGATAACGATCGGTGGGAAGCTTTGCCAGGCCCCGGCGAAATACCATGTCCACGTCCGTGGGCAGCGCCGGATTCAAAGCCCGGGCCGAAGGCCGGTCGGCATACACGATCATGTGGGCCAATGTCGCCAGGGAATCCGACAGGAAAGGTCTGCGTCCGGTCAACAGCTCATAAGCCACCACGACCAGTGAGAACTGGTCCGATCTGCCATCCGCGGGCAGCGCCTCGATCTGTTCCGGCGACATGTAGCTGGGCGTGCCCATCACCATGCCAGTCACCGTGTGGTGCTCGGTGGAGGTAATCTTCGCGATGCCGAAGTCGGCGATCTTCACCGTCACGCCTTTGTCGAGCATAATGTTCGCAGGCTTGATATCGCGATGCACCACTCCGTTCCGGTGCGCGTAGTCCAGCGCGGCGGCCGCCTGCCGCAGGATATCGAACGTCTCGGCGCGCGGCATCTTCTTGCCCGACGCCAGCACCTGGTAGAGCGATACCCCTTCCACGCGCTCCATGGCGATGAACGCCAGGTCGCCTTCCTGGCCCACGTCGAAAACAACCACAATGTTTGGATGGGAGAGGGCGCCCGCCGAGCGCGCCTCGCGGAATAACCTGTCCCGCAGAAATTGGGCCTCGCCCGCATCCGCGAACCCCTGGAGATGGATCACCTTCACCGCAACCTTGCGGCCGATCAGCGGATCGACCGCCTCATACACGATGCCCATGGCCCCGCGGCCCAGCTCGCCGGTGACTATATAGCGGCCGATGCGCTGCGAGGGGCGCGTCTTGTCCTCAAGAAAGCTTTGCGAGGTGCGATGCGCTTCGAGAAGCCGGTTGACTGCCTGCAATACTTCCGGTGCGCCATTGCACGCCGACTGAAGAAACGCAGCCCTTTCGGATTCAGGCTTCTGCAGAGCTTCGTCAAAGAGCTTTCTTACTCGTGCATGAAGTTCCGGCGCCATGGCAATGCACTAACTCGTTGAATCATTCGCTTCCCCGGCGAGCGCGGTATCGCTCACCCCCAGTTGTTTCTAAGGATACTCCAACAAGAGCGTCCCGCGTAACACCAAGGTTTGCGCGGGGTACTGACACTTACCTTGCAGTCGAGACGGAGCCGCGGCCGTCAGTCTGGTGGAGCGGGATTTCGCAACCGAACGGAGATCCCGAAAGCGCCTAAGCCCCGTCTTTGCGCTTCCCTTGCATGTGGTCGAACAACCAGGAACGGGCGAACTCCCATTCGGGTTGCGCCCCCTTCCGGACCCAAGTATTTAGCGGAGGTGAGTAGTTTGCCAAATATTTCACGCTACCTCTTATGAAGGCAGCGGAAATAGAGGCCGCCTTCGGAGGACGGAGAATATGGACACCTTTCGAACTCGCGACACCGTTTCGCGCGGATACGTCACGATCGTGATTGCGGCCCTAATCGGGCTCTCACCTGCCGCCTTGCGCGCCCAAGTCAAGCCGGCTGTTAAGGCCCCACCCAAAGTCACGAAGCCAGTGACGCCAGCTAAGCCCGCTGGGCCTGTTAAGCCACCAGTGAAGCCCCCGGCGCCAACGCACCCTGAGGTGAAGCATCCGACCGAGCCCAGGAAACCCGAGCATCCGTCCGACATAGGTGGGAACGGGCGGAGAACTATCGTAAGAGAGCGGCCGGATCATTCGAGGGTGGTATCCGACCGCTACGGACATGGCTATATCCAGCGCCCCTACATGTATCACGGCGCGGCATTTGTGCATCGGTCGTACTACGTGAACGGGGTCGCTTACAGCCGCGTTTACCGGCCATACGTGTGGGGTGGGGTTGCCATGAACGTATATGCGCCTGGTTTTTACTACGCCCCCGCGTTCTACGGATGGGCTTATAATCCCTGGGCTACGCCGATCGCCTTTGGCTGGGGTTGGGCCGGAAACCCGTGGTACGGGTATTATGGCGGCTACTTCACCCCCTACCCGGTCTACGCCAGCCCGTCGCTATGGCTGACCGACTATCTGGTGTCGCAAACGTTGCAGGCGGCCTATGCAGCACAGGCCGCTCAATTGGCCAACGCCCAGGCCAGTTTCACGCCCATGACGCCCGACGTCAAACAGCAGATCGCAGACGAAGTCCATCGCCAGATCGCTCTCGAAAACTCCGAAGCCGCAGCCGGCCCCCAGACCGCACCCGATCCAGGTTCTAGCGGAATCGCCCGCATGCTATCCGACAACACGGCTCACGTATTCGTCGTTTCCGCGGCTCTCGATGTGCAATCGAACCCCGGGGAATGTTCCATCACCGAGGGGGATGTGCTCCGGCTCAGCCCAGGTGCGCGTCCGGATGGATCCACGGCTACCCTGATGGTGCTGGCGAGCAAAGGTCAGGACTGCCAAAGGGGCGCCACGGTCACGGTTGGCGTCGCGGACCTGCAGGACATGCAGAACCATATGCGCGAAACGCTGGATCAGGGTCTGGCGGACCTTCAAAAGAAGCAAGGCCAGAATGGAATTCCAGCGGCTCCCGCAGGCGCCACCGCGCCTCCGGTGCAGACCGCGTACGCCGCCATCGCGCCGCCGCCCGACCCGAACGTAGCCACCGAATTAAGCGCGCAGGCCAAGGAAGCCGACCAAGCCGATCAGGGAGCGCTCCCCGCCAGTCCAAGCGGCCCGAGCGCCGGACCGAATCCGGAGCCGGTAGCTCAGCAACCCCCTCCCAATTCCAAGAATCCGCTCACTGTGGGTCAGACCCCGGACGAGGTGATTGCGATACTCGGGCAACCGGTGAACACCGTCGATGTGGGGCCGAAGAGAATCTACATCTTCAAGGACCTGAAAGTTACCTTCACCAACGGAAAGGCCAGCGCCTTTCAGTAGAAGCGGATGGTTTCAAGGCCCTCGGGAGCGCTCAGCGCCCCCGAGGGCTTTTTTTTGCCGGGTCGACCCCTCCAGCGGCACAATCGCTATCGCGTGTCTCGCGGAGCGGCATAACCCTACATTTCTCACCCTACCCCTGCCACTACGCGGCTCCGGCCATGCCCACTCCAGGAAAGCCAAGTGTTCTTGGTGCGAGATGAGTAGTTTGCCAAAAATTCCACGCTAACCTTTATGAAGACGGAAGAAGTACAGGCCGTCATCGTAGAAGCGAGTATCTATGAACACCCTTGGAATTCGCCACACTGCGACACGCGGATGTGTCAGGATAATCGTTGCGGCAGTTGCGGCACTGATCTGCTTATCGCCTGCCGCCTTACGCGCTCAAACCGGCCCGGCTATCCGACTCCCCGGCGAAAGCTACCAATTCCACTACGGCCCTGACGGGTCGAGAACTATCGTAAGAGAGCGGGCGAATCATTCGAGGGTAGTTTCCGACCGTTTCGGACACGGCTACGTCGAGTGGCCCTTTATTTACCACGGCGCGGCATTCGTTAATCGGACATACTACGTGGGCGGGGTCGCTTACAGCCGCGTCTACCGGCCGTACGTGTTGGGCGGAGTTGCCATGAACGTATATGCGCCGGGCTTCCTCTACGCCCCGGCGTTCTATGGATGGGCTTACAACCCCTGGGCCGCGCCGATTACCTTTGGCTGGGGTTGGGCCGGTAGCCCATGGTACGGGCATTATGGCGGGTACTTCACCCCCTTCCCGGCCTACGCCAGCCCATCGCTGTGGTTGACGGACTATCTGTTGGCGCAAACATTGCAGTCGGCCTATCAGGAACGGCCCGCCGAACTGGCAAACGCCCAGGCCAATTTCACGCCTGTGACTCCCGACGTCAAACAGCAGATCGCGGACGAAGTTCATCGCCAGATCGCTCTCGAAAACTCCGAAGCCGCAGCCAATGCCCATGGCTGGAGGCCGGTCATGCAGGCAGCCGATTCTTTCAGCGGATATCCGCGCCCGCCAGGCGTCCAAACCGCGCCCGATCCAGGTTCCAGCGGAATCGCCCGCATGCTATCCGACAACATGGCTCACGTATTCGTCGTTTCGGCGGCCCTCGATGTGCAATCGAACCCCGGGGAATGTTCCATCACCGGGGGAGATGTGCTCCGGCTCAGCCCAGGGGCGCGTCCGTATCCATCCAAGGCCACTCTAGCGGTGCTGGCGAGCAAGGGCCAGGACTGCCAAAGGGGCACTCGGGTCGTAGTTGGCCTTGCCGACCTGCAAGACATGCAGAACCACATGCGCGAAACCCTGGATCTGGGTCTAGCCGAACTACAGAAGCAGCAAGGCCAAAACGGAATTCCGGTGGCTCCCGCAGCCGCGGCCGCGCCGCCAGTGCAGACCGCGTACAGCGCCAGCGCGCCGCCGCCCGATCCCAACGTCGCCGGCTTATTGAGCGCGCAGACCAAGGAAGCCGACCTCACCGTGGGTCAAACGCCGGATGAGGTGATTGCGATACTCGGGCAACCGGTGTACATCTCCAATATGGGGGCGCAGAAAATCTACCTGTTCAACACG
Source organism: Bryobacterales bacterium (assembly GCA_003135055.1). Classification (GTDB taxonomy): domain Bacteria; phylum Acidobacteriota; class Terriglobia; order Bryobacterales; family Bryobacteraceae; genus PALSA-243. Next base: position 38,891 of record PLDF01000258.1, read on the forward strand.
GTTTGGCGTACAAAGGGTCTCGAGGTGACCTTCACCAATGGAAAGGTCAGCGCCGCTCGTCATCCGCCAGCGATTGGAGTGATGCATCGGATGCCGCAGCCACCACCGCCGCAGCCAAAGATCGAGAAAGGTCTGACTATAGACCAGGTGGTGGCGCAACTCGGCCAGCCGCAAACCATCGCCGCGGTTGGCGAGAAGCAAATCTACCTGTTCAAGGAGTGGAAGATAACATTTATTGGCGGCAAAGTCGCGGACATCGACGTCCGCGAGCCACCGGGCCCTGTACTACAACTGTTCTGAGAGATATGGAAAATCTATGAACGCCATTTCCGCGTCGAGATCGGTCCTACCGGCCTATCTCCGCGATGTCTCACCCTTCACTCTCAATTGCCGCTTAACAGCGCCAGCCTGGCCTTAGCCTCGGCATTTCCGAGTCCGGCAGCTTTCAAATAGCGCTCCTTGGCCTGCTTCAGATCCTTTGCCACTCCCTGGCCGCTCTCATACATCCTGCCAAGATTGTACATAGCGTCCGCGTTGCCCTTGTCCGCGGCTTTGCCGTACCAGAAGACCGCCGCACCGTAATCCTTGAGAAGACCGATTCCCAATTGATACATCGCGCCCAGATGGAGCATGCCGGACGGATTCCCGGCTTCGGCTGCCTTACGGAACCACGGGGCCGCTTCGCCGGCGTTGTCGTCCAGATAGATCTCGCCCAACTCATCCATACATTGCGGCTCGCCCAGACTCGCGGCTTGGCGAAATAACTCGATAGCCGCAGTGGGCTGGTGCGCGCGCCATTTGGCCTCCGCCTCGTCGCAAAGTTGGCTGGCGCGCGGTTCGATTCCGGAACCACCCGGCTTCACATTCAAATACGCCCGCGCCGACACCTTCCCTCCCGGACCCGTTGCGGTCAGTACGTAGGCCGTCGTCTTCTCTCGCGGCCTGACCTCGAACGTGGACGAGGCCGCTACCTTGCCGATTCCTTGATCCAGCGCCACCTCCGTTGCGCCTGTCACATCCCAATGCAACGTCGCCGGGGCGCCGGACTCTATCGACGCCGGGTCCACCGTGAATTTCACCACCCGCGGCGGATCGTCCGTCGGATTCCGATTAGGCGACAGCACCTTATAAAGAACGAAACCGGCAAGCAGTGCCAGCAGAGCCACGCCGGCTCGCAGCAGGTTGCGGAACCCGCCAGCGGTCCGGCCCTTGCCGCCTCCAACGGAAAGCCGCGCCGGCGTTCCCGTCAGCGTCCGCGTGGGCTGTTCCCCGTTCGTTTGTGCTCTGCTCGCGTCCTTCGACGACTCTTCGAGCGCTGTCACAAACTCCGTGCAACTCGGATAACGGTCGCCCGGAAGTCTCGCCAGGCTCCGGTGCAAAACCACATCCACCGCCGCCGGCAGCTCCGGATTAACGGCCCGAGCCGAAGGCCGATCCGCATATACGATCATGTGAGTCAGCGCCGGTAAAGAATCCGCCTCGAACGGCCGGCTTCCGGTCAATAACTCGTAAGCCACGACCGCAAGTGAAAACTGGTCCGACCGGCCATCCGAGGGCAGCGCCTCAATCTGCTCGGGCGACATATAGCTGGGCGTTCCCATCACCACGCTAGTCAGAGTTTGGCGCTCCGCGGATGCAATCTTCGCGATACCGAAATCGGCTACCTTTACCGTGACGCCTTTATCGAGCAGTATGTTTGCAGGCTTGATATCCCGGTGTACCACTCCGTTCCGGTGCGCGTAATCGAGCGCGGCGGCTGCCTGCCGTAGAATCTCGAACGCCTCGGCGCGCGGGATCTTCCTGCCCGACGCGAGCTCGTGATAAAGCGAAACCCCTTCTACGTACTCCATGGCAATGAACGCCAAGTCGCCTTCCTGGCCCACGTCGAAGACAATCACAATACCCGGATGAGAGAGTGTGCCGGCCGAGCGCGCCTCGCGGATTAACCGGTCCCGCAGAAACTTGGCCTTGCCCGCATCCGCGAAATCCTGAAGATTGATGACCTTGACGGCAACTTTCCGGCCGATCAGCGGATCGAACGCCTCATAGACGATGCCCATGGCCCCACGGCCGAGTTCGCCAGTGACCAGATAGCGGCCGATGCGCTGCGAGAGGTGCGCGTCGTCTTCCAGAAAGGATTGCGAGCCGCGACGCGCTTCCAGAAGCCGATTGACTGCCTGCAAAACTTCCGCTTCGCCTTTGCCCGCCGACTGAAGAAACGCGGGCCTCTCGGCTTCAGGCTTCTCCAGGGCTTCCTCGAAGAGCTTTCGTACTCGCGCATGAAGTTCCGGCGCCATGGCGCTTTAGGGCTCGCGCTTCCCTTGCATGTGGTCGAACAACCAGGACCGGGCGAACTCCCATTCGCGCCGCACCGTGGCCAGAGAAACGCCTAACGCCTCAACCACTTCTTTGTCGGTATAGCCGCCGAAGTAGCGAAGCTCCACCACCTTGGCGGCCCGCGGTTCCAGCCGCTCCAGCGCCTTCAGAGACTCATCGAGTAAGATCACGTCGATGCTTCGCTCGGCGGCGGCGATCTGCAGCTTGTCCAGCTCCACTTTGATGGCGGATCCGCCGCGCCTTTGCGCGCCGCTCGAACGCGCGTGATCCACCAGGATGCGGCGCATCTGTCGACTGGCCACCGCGAAGAAGTGCCCGCGGTTTTGGATCTCCAGCGATTCGGAGCCGGCGAGGCGCATGTAGGCCTCATGAACCAGGGCCGTGGTCTGCAGCGTATGCCCTTCCCGCTCATGCCGCATCTCGCGGGAAGCGATGCGATGGAGTTCCTCGTAAACCAGACCGGCCACTTCGTCGCCCGCTTCCCGGTCGCCGCCGCGCATCCGGTTCAGGAGGGCTGTGACATTTGACGGTTCAGGCTCTTCCGCCTTTTTGGGGTCCGTACCCACTTTGAATCAGTATATATCCGGGCCACGCGGTTTTTTTTCACGAACCATGAGTATTTTCTCAGACATCCTCCGCTATCTATATTGAAGGGAGTAATCGGCTAGTCACCGAAACGTGGACAGGGCCATAGTATTCCGAAAAGCTAAGGGCTATAATAACGTGACTCAGTTTCCAGACTGAGGGCTCCAAACGGAATGCCGCGAATGTGAGGAAGGATACTCTGATGCGAACCACCATATTGGCTACAGTATTGATAACAGGGCTCTTAACGCCAGCTCTGTTGGCGGACTGGCAAGATCAAGCCCCCAAGGGAAGTCTTATCAATCAACTGCAGACCGCCTATCCGCTGACCATAATGGACGCCACCGGCTTCAAGGTTTCGAAATCGGGTACTACCCTCGAGATCCAGTTGGATGGCATACAGGCGAACCCAGTCAAATCGTCCCCTTTTCAAAATGTATTCGAGGACGGGGCGGTCGGCACAGGGGGGCGGACGATTCCCGGAGTAACCATTCCCAAGAGCCCCTTCGGCCCGAAGCCCCGAGTTTTGGCGGCCAAAGAGAAAGTCTACCTGCTGGGGATGGAAGTCAAGAGCGATGCGATCGTGATGACCGTGCAGACGTGCGGCTCGTGCGATCCCGCCGCGGTGGACCCTTCCCATAAGCCATACCGGGCGGCGATTTCGTTCAAGTTTATCAAAGGTTTTTTGGCCGCTACCGACTTGAAACACGTTCAGGATTCGATTGGCGCACTGCTGCTGGTCCCCGACGCCGGAGCCGCGCAACCGGCTGCGGACGCTGCGCCACAGAACGCGCAGCAGAACCAGCAGACGCAGGCACAGCCGCCGCCGGCCCAGGCGGCAGCGCCGGACCCGCCTGTTAAGTTTAAGCCGATCGAGGAGCCAGCGCCTCCACCACCGCCGCAGCCAAAGCTTGAGAAAGGTCTGACTATCGACCAAGTGGTGGCGCAGCTCGGCCAGCCGCAAACCACCGCCACGGTTGGCGATAAGCAAATCTACCTGTTCAAGGAGTGGAAAATAACATTTATTGGCGGCAAGGTGGCGGACATCGACGTCCGCTAGCCGTCGGGCATTGTACTAGAAACTGTTTCGGAGAGACATGGAGAATCTATGAACGCCATTGGGTTTCGTCACACCGCTTCGCGCGGATACATCAAGATAATCGTTGCGGCCATGATCGGGCTTTCCCCTGCCGCCCTACTCGCCCAAACCCCCAAGCCGGCTGCTAAGCCAGCGGTTGCGGCTCCCAAGCCGGCAGTTCACCCAGCGGCCCCCGCCGCGGGCCGAGGTACGGCCGCGCCTGCCGCCGGCCGAGGTACGACCGCGCCTGCGGCGGGACGAGGTACCTCAACCCCAGCTACAGGCCGAGGCACGGCCACCACTAACGGGGGCCGAGGCACGCCCACCACTAACGGGGGCCGGGGCCCAGCTACTAACACGGGCCGGGGCCCGGCTACTAACACGGGCCGAGGCCCGGCTACCAACGTTGGCCGAGGCGGGGCCGTGAGTGGCAGGTCCGGCAACCATGCGGGCGAGACCACCAGTCATTCGGCGCATGGCGACGTCACCCGCGGCCCGCATGGCGACGTCCGCGACGTACATGCGCACGGCATGGATATCCACCACGGGCCGGGCGGCTCGAGGACCATCGAAAGAGAGCGGGCGGATCATTCGCGAGTGGTATCCGACCGTTACGGGCATGGCTATATCCAGCGCGGCTATAGTTATCACGGCTCGTCATTCGTGCATCGCACTTACTACGTGGGCGGGGTCGCATACGGCCGCGTCTACCAGCCCTACATGTGGGGCGGAATTTCCATGAACGTATATGCGCCGGGCTTTTACTATGGGCCCGCGTTCTATGGATGGGCGTATAACCCCTGGGCAGCGCCGATCTCCTTTGGCTGGGGTTTTGCCGGGAACCCCTGGTACGGATATTATGGCGGTTACTTCACTCCCTACCCGGTCTACGCCAGCCCGTCGCTGTGGCTGACCGACTATCTGGTGTCGCAAACCCTGCAGGCGGCCTATGCGGCACAGGCGGCGAACGCCCAGGCGAACGCCCAGGCCAATTTCACGCCCATGGGGCCCGACGTCAAACAGCAGATCGCCGACGAAGTCCACCGCCAGATCGCTCTCGAAAACTCCGAAGCCGGCGCCGGCGCCCAGGCTGCGCCCGATCCGGGTTCGAGTGGGATCGCCCGTATGCTATCCGACAACACGGCTCACGTATTCGTGGTTTCGGCTGCCCTGAACGTGCAATCGAACGCCGGGGACTGCGCGGTCACCGAAGGAGATGTGTTGCAGCTCAGGCCGGGAACGCCTCCCAGCGCGCCGTCGGCTAATCTGACGGTGCTGGCGACCAAGGGTCAGGATTGCCAAAGGGGCGCCACGGTTACGGTTGGCGTCGCCGACCTGCAAGACATGCAGAACCACATGCGCGAAACGCTGGATCTGGGTCTGGCCGACCTGCAGAAGAAGCAAGGCCAGAATGGAATTCCAGCGGCTCCCGCAGCCGCGGCCGCGCCGCCGGTGCAGACCGCGTTCGCCGCCATCGCGCCGCCGCCCGATCCCAACGTCGCCACCGAATTAAGCGCGCAAACCAAGGAAGCCGACCAGGCCGAGCAGGAAGCGCTCAAAGACAGCGGCCCGAGTGCCGGATCGAGCGCCGGACCGAATCCGGAGCCGGTAGCTCCGGCTACCCCTCCCAACGCCAAGAATCCCCTCACTGTGGGTCAGACTCCGGACGAGGTGATTGCGATACTGGGACAACCGGTGAACATCGTCGATATGGGGACGAAGAAAATCTACGTCTTCAAGGACCTGAAAGTGACCTTCACCGCCGGAAAGGCCACTGCCTTTCAGTAGACCCCGGTAGTCAGGCCCTGTAGTTGGTAGAGCCCGGCAGTTTCCATAGCCCTCGGGAGCCCTCAAAGGCCCCGAGGGCTTTTTTCTTTTGGCCGGTTCGACCCTTCGAGTCAGTAGACCTCGTAGTTTCAGATAGCCCTCGGGACCCACCAGGCCGGATTTCTCGCGGCTTTTCTTGGGGTGGCTGGCGTGGTCTTGCGGCGGCTGGACTGGGGCGGAATAGTGTCCGTTTGTGGGACTAGGGTCGTTTGGCAATTCGGAATATCGAGGGTGCCGACCGGCTTGCGGGCGCGAAAGATGCGGGCCGTGATTCGGGTGATGACAGCGGCAATAGTGAAGCAAGAACAATAGTTTGTTGCGGGTAACTAAGTCAAAAGCGTGGAACGGCTGAGCGCCGCCGACTGGCCGGCGCGGAAGCAAATCGCGGTTCTCCTGCGCCGGCCTGTCGATTATTCAATTGTCAAAGATCCGAGGCGCGGCGAACGGCTGATCAGAGAGGAGCCGCGGGCGCAGATAGGTGTATGGGACTAGGGTCAATACAGTTCACTTAACGCCTCTAGCTTCTAGCCCGGAAATTACGGTCTTGGCTCAATTCGAAGCGCGTTCACACGAGTGTGAACGCTGCACGCACGAGTGCGTGCGCCACGATTTAGCGCCCCTACTTAAAGTATATAGTATGGGCAAAAGCGCTTTGGCAGTTTGCGTATTGTTTTCATGGTGATACAGCTTGTGACTGGGGTTATGCCGCGAACCGGGCTCAAAAGCCTGGCTGGCCGTTGAAAAGGTGCAAGCGGGTTGCATTCACCAACTTAATGTCCGCTGGAAGTGGCCGTTAGCTGATATACGCCCCAGGCGCCGTGGCCCCGCCGACTCACCCAGGAGGGAGCAGGCCATTGTAGACGTCGTGCAATGGAACAATGGAACAGCGTTCTCGGCAGCTTCCCGAACGATCTCAGCGAGAACCTGCCGGCCGGCCCGATCCACCCCTTGAACCATTCGGCCCTCCTCAAAAAGTCGGGTTTAGGTCTTCGCCCTGGAGGCCACCCCAGATTGTCGAGGGTTATTCCGATTGCCGCTAGCCTGGTCCTTCAATGCTTGGGCAAACTCCTCAGTTGTCACGAGGCTTTTGTATTGTTCCCTGCATTCAGAGCCCCAAAGGGCTTGTTTACCGATTCGACCCTTCCAGCGGCACAACTTCTACCTTTTGCGCCTCGCCGAGCGGCGTCACCGTTCCACCCACCAGTTTTCCAAGCTGCACCGTGTAAGTGCCCGGTCTCACCATCGGACCGCCGCGTCCACCTCCGCGTCCACCTCGCCCGCCACGCCCGCCGCCCGCGCCGCCGCGTCCGGCCGGCTGCTGCGGTTGCTCGGCGTTAGGAGGTGTGTCACCCGCCGCATCACCCGCCGCGACACCCGCGGTCACATCGGCGCCGCCGCGCCGCCCGCCGCCTTGTGCGCCCGCCGCGGCGGGCGGAGCCGTCTCGCGCAGATCCCACGGCGTCCGGTGCAATCCGGCCTGGCCCGATGCATCGAGCTGCCGCACCTGCTTGCCCGCCGCATCCGTCACCGTCAGTACAATCTTGGCATCGCCCTGCACGTTGTCGCGGACATAGTAAGTCAGCAGCGCGCCAAATGGAGGGTTAGGATCGGCCACGTTGTCGCCCTGCGCGCGGTAGTATCCAATCTCGTCGTAGGCGCGCGCCGGACGGCCCACCGCAAAGAGCGCGCCTTCCTGCGCCAGCGCGTCCGGCGTCAGCCTGCGCAGCGCCGAGAAATCGTCCAACACGAAAAATCCGCGGCCGAACGACGCCCCCACCAGGTCGCTCTCGCGCCGCTGAATCGTCAAATCGCGAATCGCGATGGCCGGCATGCCGCCTCTGATCTTCACCCAGTGCGCGCCGCCATCAACGCTGAAAGACATGCCGAATTCCGAGCCCACAAACAGCAGGTTCGGGTTCATGTGGTCCTGCACGATGGTCCACACCGGGTCGCGCTCCGGCAGATCGCCGGCGATCGATTTCCACGTCCGCCCCAGGTCCGCGCTTTTCAAAACATAAGGCTTGAAATTGCCGCGATGGAAGTCGTTGACGGTCACGAAAACCGTATTCACGTCGCTGGGCGACGGAAACACGTCGGTCACGTAGCTGAATTCGGGCACGCCCGGAAGCCGGTCGACTTTCCGCCAGTCCAGCCCGCCGTTCTCGGTGATCTGCACCAGCCCGTCGTCCGTGCCCAGAAACAGCAGCCCTTCGCGCAGCGGCGATTCGGCGATAGTGGTGCCGGTGCCGTACGAATCGGTGAACATGTTTTTGCCCACCGCGTCTTTGTCCCATACCTTGCCCATCACCGGAAGCGTATCGCGGTCGATGTTGCGCGTCAGATCGCCGCTCACCATTTTCCAGGTCGTGCCGCGGTCGTCGCTGCGCATCAGGCGGTTGCCGAAAATGTAGAGCCGCGTATGCGAGAACGGGCTGACGATGAACGGAATATCCCAGCGGTCGCGCAGCCCCTTGGCCTCGTCGCCGGTGAAGCGCGGGCGAATGGAAACGCTTACTCCGGTCTTCAGGTCGAGCCGCACGCAGTTGATCTGTTGCGAGCAGGTGTAGACCGTGTCCGGGTCGGCGTAATCGGCGCGCGATTGGAACCCGTCGCCGCCGCCCGTATTCATCCAGTCGCTGACGCGAATTCCGGCGCGGTCGATGCTGCGCGAGGGAACGCCCTGCGATCCGTTATCCTGCGCGCCGCCGTAAATGTTATAGAACGGCAGCCCGTTATCCACCGACACGCGGTAGAACTGCGTCACCGGAATATTGTTGAAGTGCCGCCACGTATGGCCGTGGTCGTACGATTCGTACAGGCCGCCGTCGTTGCCTTCGAGCAGATGGTTCTCATCCGCCGGGTCGAACGCCAGCGCGTGATTATCGGCGTGAACATTGAAGCCCGCGGGCTTGATGGTTTTGCCGCCATCGTCGGTCATTCGAACCACCGTATCCATGATGTAGACGTGGTCGTAATGGAACGGGTCCGGGAAGATCTCGCCGTAATATTCGGGATCTTGCAGCGCGGCGCGTTGCGTCAGGTCGGCCGTTTTGGCGAAGTGCGCGCCGCCATCCTCGGAACGGTAGAAGTAGCTCATGTTGTGAGCGAGACTGATCAGCGCATACACCACGTCCGGCTTCTGCGGCGAAACGCACAGCGCGATGCGGCCCGTGTCCACCGTGGGCAGACCCTCGGTCAGCTTGGTCCAATGCGCGCCCGCATCCGTGGTTTTGTAGATGTGCGATTCCGGGCCGCCCGCAACGATGATGCTGGTATTGCGGCGCCGCTGATAGGAGGCCGCGTACATCACGTCCGGGTTGCGCGGGTCGTAATCGAGGTCGGTGGCGCCGGTGTTCTCGCTGATGGCCAAAACCTGCTTCCACGTCTGTCCGCCGTCGGTGGTCTTGTAAACGCCGCGGTCGCCGCCCGGCGAAAAGAGCGGCCCTTGCGCGGCCACGAACACCACATTCGAATTGCGCGGATCGATAATGATTTTGGCGATGTGCTCCGAATTCGGCAGGCCCATCTTTTTCCACGTTTTGCCGGCGTCGGTGCTCTTATAGATGCCGTCGCCATAGCCGATAGCGCGCTGCGCCTGATTCTCGCCCGTCCCCAGCCAGACAATGTCGGAGTTCTTCGGATCCACTACCACCACGCCCAGCGAATACGACCCGCCGTCGTCGAAGACCGGCGCCCAGTTGAGCCCGCGGTTGCTGGTCTTCCATAGGCCGCCGGATGCCGTGGCGGCGTACCACACGCTGCGATTGTGCGGATCGACCGCTACATCGGCGATGCGGCCCGACGAGAAGACGCCGGATATGTTGCGCACCTGGAGCCCGCTCACCAGTTCGGCCGTAAGCCGCGGGGTAGCGCCTGGTTGTGCAACGACCAGTTGCGCGATGAGCAGTCCGACTGAAAGGACAGCTAGGGGTATGGCGAAAAGGGAAACGCGTGTCATGTGTGTTTAGCGATCTAGTATATCGCGAGGACAGGTTACCGCCGGCTGAATGCGGGAATGGCGGGGTGCTTATGCGATCTGGGGGAATTCGCGGATCTGTGGCGAGATTCGCCGCTGAGAGGCCGTGAAATATGTCGCGTTCACAGGAGTGTGAAGCTGCGCGCATGGGCCCAGTGGGCACCCCGTGCGCCACGATGGTCGCTATAGCCATTTTGTCATCAAATGCCTATCGTGCGCTTTGAAGCCCTCGCGCCGGTAAAGCTCGAGCGCGCGCGAATTCGTGTGCGCCACTTCCAGGCGGATGGCGGCGAGACTGCGCGCCCGGCTCCATTCCGCGGCGAACGCGATCGCCTGCGCGCCAATTCCCTTGCGGCGCCACGCTTCTTCCAGGTAGAGTTCGTCGAGCAGCGCAAAGCGTCCGTCGAATTCCAGACTGTAGCAGAGGGTGACGCAGAAATAGCCTGCGGTTTCGCCATGCACCTCGATCAGCCAGACTCCGCCCAGCTCGGGATTCGCCATCAGCCCATCCGCCGCGCGCCGCGCCCGCTCGCGATGGTGCGCAGCGCCGGCTTCGGAGTACAGCCTGCCCATCATGTCGAGTGCGCGCTCCATTGCGCCGGCTGTCAATGCGTTAAACTCGGCTTTCATTGTCGACACATATGATAGGGAAAATGCTCCGCAAAATCCCGGCCCTGCTCTGGCTGGCATTTCCGCTGGCATATTTCCTCTACTTCTTCGGACTCACTGCTGCGGGAATGGTGGGGCCGGACGAGCCGCGCTATGCCTCCATCGGCCGCGAAATGGGGCGGTCCGGCGATTGGATCACGCCGCGGCTATGGGGACAGCCATGGTTCGAAAAGCCGGCGCTGCTGTATTGGATGACCGGCGCCGGGTTCCGCATGGGGTTGGGACCGGACATTGCTCCGCGCCTGCCGGTGGCGCTCATGTCCGTGGCGTTCCTCGCGCTTTATTGGTGGATGCTGCGGCGCGAATTCGGTGGCGCGGTGGCGTGGTTCGCCACCCTTATGCTCTCCACGTCGGCCGGATGGTGGGCGTATAGCCAGAGCGGGGTGCCCGATCTGCCTCTTTCGGCCGCGTTCGGGGCGGCGATGCTGCTGGCGTTGCCGTGGGTGGCGCGGCGCGATGGACGCCAATTGCCCTACGCCGCGGCGATGATGGGGTTAGCCGTGCTCGCTAAAGGCCCTGCGCCCCTGGTTCTCGCGGCGCCGCTTGCGCTCGGGTGGCGAAGCTTTCGCGATCTGCTTCGCGTGCGCGTCATGCTGCCGTTTCTGCTGGTGGCATTGCCGTGGTACGTGCTTTGCTATTTGCGCAACGGGGCGCCCTTTCTGCACGATTTCTTTTTGGTGCACAATTTCCAGCGATTCACCACCGCCGCTTTGCAGCACCCTCAGCCCTGGTGGTATTTCGTTCCAGCGCTAGCGCTGCTGCTGCTGCCATGGACCGCGCTCGCGCCGCTGGCTGCCATTGGCGCGAAGCCCCTCGACCGGCGCCGGCTGTATCTATTGCTGGTCACGCTATGGCCACTGGTTTTCTTTTCCATTTCCGTAAATAAGCTGCCCGGCTACATTCTGCCGCTGTTGCCCGCGCTGGCGGCGCTGATCGCTCTTGGTCTGAATGAGATGCGGAATTCAGCGCCCTGGCTGGCGTTCACGGCGCTGTTGCTGGCGGCATACCCCATCGCCGCGCCGTTGCTGGCGGCGGCGATTGAGAGCGGCCTGTCGCGCGCCCCACGCCCCGAGTTTCAGCCGGTTTGGCTGGCGCCGGTTGCGGTCGCGGCGCTGGTCTGGCTTCTCGATGCGCGCGGCCGCCGGCTCGCCGCTGTGGCCTGTCTAGCCGTATCGGCCGCGGTGGGAATGGTTTATTTAAAGCTGGAAATGGGCAGGACAGCCTTCGCGCGCAGTCTTTGGAATCGCATTTCCACCCACGCCGGCGGCGTCTGCGTGGCCTCGCTCGACCGTAGTTGGCGGTATGGCTTGAACTACTATTCCACCGTTCCCCTGCCGGATTGTTCGCAGAACCCGAAATCGCTGCAGGCGATCCAACTGCCCGGCCGGCCGCCGGAGCTGGTGGAGGCGGTTGACCCGCACTGATGTAACATTGTACAGTCCCTATCACGGACACAATCGATGATTCTGCCTCAAACCTACGCCGTAACGATCTTCCTGATGGTCTTCAGCATGGTCTGCTTGGGATCGTGGGCCAACACCTATAAGGCCTCAGGCTGGCGTTTCGAGCTCTACTACTTCGATTTCTCGTTCGGCCTGCTGGTCGCGGCCGCCATCCTGGCATTCACGGTGGGCAGCATGGGCTTCGACGGTTTCACGTTCCTCGACGACATGCTGCACGCCGGCAAACGCCAGTGGTTCTATGCCTTCACGGCGGGCGTGATCTTCAACCTGGCCAACATGTTGCTGATGGCCGCCATCGCCGTGGCGGGGATGACGGTGGCGTTTCCCATATCCGCGGGGCTGGCGCTCATCGCCGGGGTTTTGATCGGCCATTTCCAAAAGCCCACGGGAAACCCGCTGATGACGTTCGCCGGTTGCGTTTTTGTGTTTATAGCGATACTGGTCGCGGGGGCCGTATACCGGTTCATCAACGAGATCCGGCATGAAGTTAAAGCAAGGGCGGGAAAGGCGAAGAGTACCAAAAGGCCAGTGGCGGTAAAAGGCGTGGTGATCTCAGTGTTGAGCGGAGCCCTTATGGCGGGGTGCTACCCGCTGCTTGCGAAGGCGAAGGAAGGCGAAGCCGGCCTGGGGCCGTATTCCGTCGCCATGATCTTCGCGGGGGGAGCTTTTCTCTCTACATTCGTGTTCAATCTGTTCTTCATGAATCTGCCGATAGAAGGCGAGCCGGTCGATTTCATGGAGTATTTCCAGTCTTCGCCGAAGGCCCATGGGTTGGCGGTGTTGGGAGGCGTGATCTGGTGTCTGGGAGCGGTGGCCGGGTTTGTGGCGGCCAGCGCCGAGAATGTCCGCATCGTGCCCTCTTTCAGTTACGGATTGAGTCAGACGCCCGCGCTTATCGCCGTACTTTGGGGCACGCTGGCGTGGAGAGAGTTCAAGGACGGCGATGCCCGCACCAAATCGCTGTTAGGGCTCATGTTCATCCTATTCACAGTGGGCGTGATTTTGGTTTCCCTGGCGCAGGCCTTGGTGCGCAAAACGTAAAAGACGGGGTAGCGCCGGCGGTCATGCCGCCGATGTCTTGTGCACTGCTGAACCTCGCCAGGCTTCTGAAGACCGGCGGCAAGACCGCCGGCGTTACGCGGGCGCCGGCATTCCCATTTTGGCGTACCACGGCGTGGCGCCCGTAATCGCGTCGTTCACCGCGTTGATGTTTTTCACGCCTTCCTTCTGCAGCCAATCCTCCAGCGCCTTGGCGCCGTGCTTCGCAAAAATCGGAATGCCATCTTTCCACGTGGCGCGGCCGCAGAGCACGCCGGAGTAATCGGTGCCCGCTTCGGCCGCCATTTTCAAGGATTCGGTGAACTGCGCGTTGCTCACGCCCGCGCTGAGATAGATGAAAGGCTTGGTGGCGATGGCCGCCGACTCGCGAAAATGCGTCAGCGCCTCGTCGTGGCTGTAGGCCTTCTGACCTTTGTAAACGCTGGACCCTTCGACATATTCGGCATTGATGGGGATTTCCACCTTCAGAACGTCCACGCCATACTGCGGCTTGGTAAACTCCGCCATGTACTTCTTGACCACGTCCGGCTTGGCTTTGGCGAATTCCACGCCTTTTTCGTCGCCGCCTTTGGGGTCGTAGCCGACCATTTCCAGGAAAAACGGAATCTGGTTGGTTTCGCATTCGGCGCCGATGCGCTCGACGAAGGCGTGCTTGATGTCGTTGACCCCGGCATCGTCGTAAGGCGAGTAGTAGATCAGAATCTTGACAGCATCCGCGCCCAAGTCCACAATGCGTTTGGCGGAAACATGCGGCAGCAGATCGGGCAAACGGCCGGCCTGCGTATTGTCGTAGCCGCTCAACTCATAGGCCAGCAGCAGCCCGGCGTTTTTCGAGCGCGCTTTGGCGGCTTCCAGACCGAACTCCGGGTCGAGCAGGATGGCGCTGGCGTGCGGCGTGAGCACCTTGCTCACGGCCACTTTAAACTCGCTCATCGTCTCCGGGGTGACTTCTTTGACATCCACGCTGCGGCCCGCGGCCAAGGCTTTCTGCAGGCTGCCGCGCTGATCCATGGCGGCGGCGGCGATCACGCCGCGACTGTTGGCGAGCGCCTTCATGCGCTTCAATTTCCCTTCGGATAGGTGCATGGAAATCATTATCCCATGGGGGGCAGGCGCCTCCCGCCCCATGGAGGAGAGACCATCGCCCTTCGTGGTCTGTCCTGTTTCGCAAAAGCGCGGCCGCTAAAGCCGAGTGCTTAAACGCTTTCGGGATTTCCTCGCTCGGCCGCGAAATCCCGCTCTGTCTCGGCTGCGGCTCTGTCTCGGCTGCGTGTGTTTAAGCACCCGCTAAGGCGCGGCCGCTTGACAGACGACAAAAATCGATCGTCTGTCCTACTCCACCGGTGGCCCCGCAATTGCCCATGATCGTGGCGATGTTCCAATCCCGCGAGAAGACAAGGCGTTTCCGCGCGTCCGTCTGCGCCCTGGTGGTGCGAACAGCCTCAGTCGGTGTGGCATCGTGCGCTATCCTCTCCGCCCAAACCCTCCTCAACACCAGAAACCTGAGCGGCTCCGCCAATGACACGCCTACCGCCATCGCCACCGATTCCCAAGGCAATGTATACATCGCCGGCGCCACCACCTCGCCCGATTTCCCTCTCACGCAGGCGCTCTTTGCGCAGCTTCCCGAGCCCGCTCTTCGGGTCTCCACCGATGGCCGCACATTCGTCCCCGCGACGCTTTCGGCGCCCGAAGTGGATTCGGTGGCGGCATCGAGCGACGGCCGCCTCGTCCTGGCCGCCACCAGCGCCGGGCTCTACCGCAGCATCGACGGCGGCGCCACGTGGGCGCCATCCAGCACCCTCACGGGCCAAATCCTCGCGCTCGCGGTCGATCCCGCCAATTCCGCCAGTGCGTACGCCGTTGTCCTCACCAGCAGCACTTTCAGCATGCCGGCGGGTCCCGCCACGAATTCGACCTGGACCATCTACAAGAGCGGCGATGGCGGCGTAACCTGGCAAACTTCGGCCGCCTTCACGCTGTCGCCCGTCACCGCCGCGGTATCGCGCATCGTCGTCAATCCGCTCAACTCATCCATCGTTTACGCCTTCGTGAACTCAGCGCTGATGCGCAGCGCCGATGCCGGCGCTTCCTGGCAGCAACTCAACATTCCCGCCGCGCAAGCCAATCTGGGCGAGACCAATCCCACCGCGTTCGCCATCGCTCCCTCGCAACCCAACATCGCCTACGCCACCACGTATTACTTTCCGCTGGTGAAGAGCTTCGATGGAGGCGTCACCTGGCAGCCCGCCGCGCCCATTGGCGCCGCTGGAGAAAATGCGCTTGCCGTGGATCCGCAAAACCCCTCGGTTGTGTGGCTGGTGGATGGAGTGGGCATCCATAAGAGCACGGACGGCGGCGCTACGTTTCAGACGGCCGCCGCCATGGGCGATGGCTCGTGGCGATCCATCGCCGTCTCCAATGTCGATTCTTCGCAGGTCTTCGCTAGCGATCTGCACAACGTTTATGCCACGTTCGACGGCGGCTTGACGTGGACTACCGTCGCGTCCGGGCAGATTAACGCCGTGTTCGCCCTGGCGAGCCAGATCTACGTTGCCGCGTCGGTTTCGCCCACCGTCTTTCTCACCAAGCTCGACCCGACGCTTACGCAGATCGTCTACTCCACGTTCATCGGCCCCGGTAGCATCTCCCACATCGCTGTCGACCCTGCCGGCAACGTCTACATGGCAGGAACAACCGAGTCCCACTTGTTTCCCACCACTCCCGGTGCTTTGGGCAGCGGCTTCGCCTCGAGCTCCGCCGGTTTCGTCACGAAAGTGCGCGCCGATGGCGGCGCTCTGCTCTATTCCACTCTGCTCGACGGCATGCCGGTCAACGGCATCGCGATCGATGCGGCGGGCAACGCCGTGATCGCCGGCGCCGCGACGGGCGCCATCCCCGTAACGCCGAATGCCCTTCAATCCACGGCTCCCGGACCCTGCACCAGAAATTCGAACGAGATCGGGCTGACCGTGCAAGTCTCAACGCACGCGTTCGCCGCCAAATTGAACGCTGGCGCTTCGGCCTATCTCTATGCCACCTGGCTCACCGGCTCCTGCGGAGATGTAGCGACTGATGTGGCGATCGATTCCACGGGCGCGGCGTGGGTGGGCGGAACAACCTACTCGCCCGATTTCGCCACGACCGCGAACGCCATGACGGGATCTTTTCCCACCGCCAGCGACGCCGGATTTGTTTCGCAGCTGAGTGCGGCGGGAGACCGGCTTCTCTATTCGACCTTTGTGGGATCGGGTAGCGACACGACCGTGAACGCCCTCGCGCTCGACCAGCAGGGCAACGTTGTCATCGCGGGGGCAGCGCCGGCGCAAGCGACATCCGGCTCCTACCAGCGGCCGGCCAGCAGTTGTCCGCCGGTCCTTGGCTTCTTCAGCACCTTCTCTTTGGCCGATGATGACGGGTTCGTCATGAAGCTGAGCCCAGGTTCTTCCGCTCCCCTGTTCCTCGCCACCATCGGCGGGGCATGCCAGGACTACATCAGCCGCCTTGCCATCGATTCGGCCGGCGACATCTGGGTAAGCGGCCTGACCTTCTCGAGCGACTTCACCACCGTGGCCCCGTTTCCGAATCTCGGCAGCGCGAGCTCGTCGGCCGGCTTCCTCGCGGCCTTGGACCCGACAGGATCCGCACTTCTCTCCGCGAGCATTTCCAGCAATGCCGGCGCCGTTGCCGCCGGCCCTGGAGGAACTGTCTATTACACAGAGCCCCTGCCAGTGCCCAGCAAGACCGGCAGCGCCGTCCTGATCGCAAGTATCGACGCCACCTTGCCTCCTGCGATTGCGCTCGACCAGATCCACTCCTTTGGCCCAAGCCAGCCTCTGTCTCCCGCCTATGTGCCGTTCAACGTCGCTCCTGGAGAGGCGGTGCGGCTCATCGGCCGCGGCATTGGTCCCGTGAATCAGGCCGATGCGTCCGCCGCTCCCGCCCACGTCCTGCCCGGCATTGCCGGCGTGCAGGTGACGTTCAACGGCATCGTGGCGCAACTGGTTTCCGTGCAGGCTAACCAGATCGTGTGTTTTGTCCCCTTCGCGCTCGATGGCGCAACCTCCGCGAACGTACAGGTCACCTATGCGGGAGCGGCATCGAACCTGTACAGCATTGGGGTTGTGCCACAGAACGTCGATCTTGTCGCGGTCGCTAACCAGGACGGTTCGCTCAACTCGGAATCCAATCCCGCACCGGTCAATAGCGTGGCCGCCATCTACCTGACCGGCCTCGGACAGACCAATCCACCATCGGTGGATGGAGCGCTCAATACCACGCCCTTCGTTTCGCCTCGGACGATTCCTCAGATTGCGGTGAACGGTTCGCCCGAGCAGCCAGTGTTCCTGGGCGCCGCTGTCGGCCAGGTCGCCGGCGTTATGCAGGTGAACCTTTTCGTACCCGACGCCGGTGCGAGCCAGAGTGACGCGGTCTACATCGGTGCGGCGTTCCTCCGCATTTGGACCACCCCGCATCCTTGACCTATCGGGGACTTATCGGGGACTTATCGCGGCATCAATCTAATCGAACGCGGTCCGCATAACCGGTGAGCTCGAGATACCCCACGCCGGAAACCGAACCGGAATAGCGCACCGAGCCTTCCCAATAGGTGGGAGCATATTTGTCTTTCGAAACCAGCTCCTGATCGGGAATCGCCGCTGCGCATTCCACCGAGATCTTCAACGACGGCACGGAAAGGCGCCAACGCACCGGATAGCGCGCGCCGGTCTTGGGACTGGTCCAATAGTCGAGGGGCTGCACGGCGAAATCGGAGCGCTTGAGATGCACCGCGCGGCCCGAGGCGTCGACGTAAGTGCCCGAGGAGTAAGGCTGCTTGCCGCGAAGCTCGAAAAGCATCAGCTCGGTGTGGTTTTCGAATTGGGCGCTGAACCAATCCCAACCCTGCGTGGAGCCTTCGAGCGCGTTGCTGAACCACTCGTGATCCATCCAGGCCGTGCCGGTAACAGCGGCGCCGTTGAGCGTGCCATCCACCGCCAGCAGCGGAAACGACACGTAGTAAGAGGCGTGGCCGGCGCCTTCCGCTTTCTGGCTCACGCCATTCTCGCCATGGATGACGGGCGCGGTGCGCGGGGCGAGATGGAGCGTGAGACGGATGCCCTCTTCCACCGCGGAGATGGTCTGGACGCCGGTGATTTGGTCCCATTGCGCCTGCCAATTGCCGTTCCAGATGCGGCCGTTTTCTAAGCTCACGCCGGCAATGCCCGGACCCGCGCGGTTCAGCCGCTCGGAGTAGCGGAACTTGCGCGCATCGATATCGGTGAGGGCGAGGTGCGCCAGATACAGATCGTCGATGCGCCATGCCGACGGGTTGTCCGCCACGCTGTTACCGGGGCGGGCATGCCGGGCCTCGCGGAAGAAGACCAGCTCGAAGCCGTAATGGCGCCCGTCCGCCGCGCGCACATTGCCGGTGTAATACCACCACTCGGTTTTGAATTCCGCGTGGTCGAAGTGATCGCGCGGGAACTGGTAGTGGTAGCCGGGAAGCGCCTGGCGGTATCCGGTGGCAACCGAAAAGAGTGCCAGACAGACGAGAATCCCCGACCGCGTGCCGGCGCGCGCGGCTCTGAGGGGCGCGGTTTGCATTCACTATCATCGTAGTGTAACGGCTTGCTTCAAATCGCCGCGGGTGTTCGAGAACCGGACGGCCGATCGCATACGCTCGATGGCTTCTCGAAGTGAATCCGAGCCGCACCCTTGCCCGCGCCAGCGGCAATCCGGCGCGTCCGATTGCGCGACAATCCGAAATGGCCGGCTACTTCCACCGCCAAATTCAATGACGCCGTGGCGTCGTCGAGGGTGGTTTGGCGCGAAGCGTCGCTATGTGGAGTACAACCCGGTCAGCGCCGGCCTGGCAGCGAATCGAGGCGCCTGGCATCGGTCGAGCGCGCGGTTGGCAGGCGAAGGCGCCTGGCGAAAGCGCCTGCCCCACAATGGCACTCGCGGGTCGCCATTACCGCTTTCGTTCGAAGAACCCTCGCAGCAGCTCGACGCATTCCACCGCCAGCACGCCTTCCACAATTTCCGCTTTGTGGTTCAATACATCCGAATCCGCTATCTGAAACTTGCTGCGGACTCCGCCAAAGCGCAGATCGCGCGCGCCGAAGACGACGCGCTTGATGCGCGCGGCCACCAGGGCGCCGGCGCACATCGCGCACGGCTCCAGGGTGCAGTAGAGGGTGGCATTTTCCAGCCGGTAGTTTGCGATGCGCGCCGCGGCTTCCCGTAGCGCGAGAATCTCCGCATGCGCCGTGGGGTCGTGGCGCGCGATGGGCGAATTCGCGCCGCGGCCGGCGATCTGTCCGCCCAGCTCAACTACCGCGCCGACCGGCACCTCGCCCGCAGCCTCGGCTGCCCGCGCCAACGCGATGGCTTCGCGCATAAAGGATTCGTGCAAGGACACTCGCTATCATACGGGAACCTGCCCGAAGATTACCGATGCCTGAACTTGAAATCCGTCACGAGAGCGAACACAAAGCGGCGCAGTCCTTTCCGGTTCGGTTTGCCCCAAGAAGCGGCTCTGATGGCCGAGTTCGCCGAAGCGCCGGGCGGCTACCGGGTAAATGAGTTCGGGCCGGTCGTCCGATCGGAAAACCAAGTGAGCGCCTAGCCGATCTCCGCAAGCACCTCGCCCTAGCCGCGGACCGCGAGGGCAGCCTGACTGGGTTTCTGCGCCGCGTCCTTGCAGTACGGTAAGCGGCCAGCACGGCCAGCAAAAGGCTCCGGCCATGAGCCCGTGCCTCTAGCGGCCTGTGCGACTTGCGCCGAGTCAGTTCTCGATCTACGACACGGAACGACAGCGCAGGCCACGGGCCCGCGCCACTGGCTCTAATCGACGCGTAGCGTGTCTATCGGATTTGTTCGCGCTGCGCTCCGGCCCGGCAAATAAGCGGCTGCGAGCGCGATCAGCAATAACCCCGCGGCAGCGGCGATGAATGTGGGCGGGTCGGTGGTGCGAACGCCATACAAGATGCCTTCCGCGATGTGCGTCAGCGCGAGGCCCGCGGCGGCTCCGATGGCGCAGCCTGTTAACGTTAGGCGGGCCGTCTGGCCTAAAACCATTCCGATCACTGAACTCTGACCGGCGCCTAAGGCCATTCGGATGCCGATCTCTCTGCGCCTGCGCGCTACCTGGAATGCCATCGTCCCGTAAATCCCCACCGCGCCCAGCAATAGCGCCAGCGCTCCGAAGAACGCTGCGAGCGTCGCCAGCATGCGCTCTTGCAACAGCGATCGCGCGACGCGATCCTCAAGACTGACCACGCTCACGGGACGGAGTTCCGGATCCACGTGCGCGAGCGCCGCCCCGATCGCCTGTACGGCTGTGGCCATTTCCGCCGATGTCCGCACGGCAAACGTATACGAATCGGGTCCGGGCGGAACTTGCGCGTTCATCATGTAAATGGTCCGCGGGAAATCGTGGCGAAGACTCTCGTATTTCACATCCTTTACAACTCCCACGATCTGATAGTGCGAATTTCGCTCCGGTCCCTCGAACGCCACCCACTTACCCAGCGGAGACCGATCCGGAAAATAATACTGTGCGAATGCCTGGTTGACTACGACAACACGCGGCGAAGTCTCGGTGTCCCGTTGGTTGAACTCGCGGCCCAAAACCACCGGCGTACCGAAGGTCTTGAAGAAATCGACGCCCACCGAATTGACGTGCGAAATGTCGTTTTGACTCCCAGCCGGGGGATGGCCCTCGACAACGAAGCTGCCGTCCCAGCCGCCTCCGCTGATTGGGGCGAACATGGACACGCTGGCGGATCGGACGCCGGGCGACGCTTCCAATTCCGCAGGCACACGGAGCTGCATCTCTTGCATTCGCGGGCGAGTGTAGCGCAACTGCGCGGCGTTGGTGGAAAACAGCAGTACGCCATGGCGGTCAAAGCCGGGATCGAGCGAATACATGTTAATCAGCGTGCGGCCAAACAGGCCGGCGCCGATCAGCAGCAGAGCCGTGACCGCCATCTGCGCTACGATGAGCGCTTTGCCCAGCCGCCACCGGGCCGCCCGAACTTCCGCCAGCGCCGGTTGGAAGCTCTGGCGCGTGGCCAGAAGCGCTGGCGTGAAGCTGAACAGAACACACGCGATGGTGGACACGGCCGCCGCGAAGAATAGCACGCGCGCATCGGGAGTGACATCGAGCGACATGCGCGGCCCGCCGTTCGACATCGCGGTCACCAGGCTCTCCGCGAACCCATACGCCAGCAGCACGCCGAGCGCTCCACCGGCCAGCGCTAGGAGCAATCCTTCAGCCACCAGTTGCCGGATTACGCGGCCGCGGCCAGCGCCGATCGCCAGCCTGACGGCTATCTCGCGCTGCCGCGCCGCCGATTTTGCCAGCAGCAGATTCGCCAGGTTCGCGCACGCCAGCAGCAGCACCAGCGCTACTGTGCCCATCAGGATAGTCAATGGCTCCGCGAACCGTCGCCGTAAATTGTCAAAGCCGTTGCCGCCCGGTTGCAGCTCCACATACTCGCCCAGCCTGCCGCGCCGGTCACTATCCAATGCAGCCGACACTGCGTCTGCCGCTACGATGTTGGCGAATACCTGCCTCGCTTCCGCCCGCGCCTGGTCGATTCCCCGGCCCGGCTTCAAGCGGCCCATAACCGAGAGCCATTGGTAATTGGGCTCATTCAGAAAGGACTTGCCACCCCGGACCTGAGCGTCCATGGTGATGGGAACGGCGATGTCGGGCTCCTTGCCCACGACCGTGCCGAAGAAATCCCGCGGCGTCACGCCGACGATGGTGAAGACTGTGTCCAAACGCCGGAAGGTTTTGCCGATGACTGCCGGATTGGACGCGAAGCGGCGTTCCCAGTAGCGATGACTGATAACCGCGACGGCGGGAGCCCCCGGCGCGCGATCTGCATCTTTGTCGAAAGTACGGCCGATGGCGGCGTGGACTCCCAGGAGCGGATAATACGAGCCCGAGACAAGATCGAAGTCGACAGTCTCCGGATTGCCGTCAATGGCGATATCGCGGGCGCTCAGCAGCGAATGCGCCAGCAACCCTTCGAAGCTGCCAAGCCCCTTTCCGAGCGCCTGAAACAGAGGGTAGGACACGGTGACGGGACCATAGGGCGGATGGAACCGCGTGATCTGCACCAGTTGCCGAGGCTGGCGCACCGGCATCATGCGGAACATGACGCGGTCCATCAGGCTGAAGATGGCGGTGTTGGCGCCGATGCCGAGGGCCACGGACAGGATGGCGACGGTGGTGAACACCGGGCTGCGGCGCAGTGTGCGCAGGCCATAGCGCGAATCGCGGATGAAATCTTCAAGCCAGCGGGCGCCGCGCGCGTCGCGGCAGGCTTCCTTGATTTGGTCGGCGCCGCCGAATTCCAGGCGGGCGCGGCGGGCGGCTTCCTGGGGAGCTACTCCCTGGGCTTCCAGTGCCGCGACGCGGAGATCGAAGTCATACTGGAGCTCTTTATCGAGCTCGCGCTCTAAGCGGCCACGCCGAAAAAGGCGTCGTACCCAGTTCATTGCCGGCAGATACCTCGTACTTCTACATATACACTGCAATATGCAGAAGCGCAAGGGTCTGCTGGCAGCGCGCGCCAAAACGACGGGACGGCGGCATGTGCCCGCACTCATGCTGCCCGCTCTTGCGACAGTACCGAGACTCGTCTCGACGCGTGTTGGCGCGGGGACGAAGCGCGTTCACACGAGNNTGTGAACGCTGCACGCATGAGTGCGCGCGCCACGACTGGGCTATGATTCTTCATATGCTCATGAGGAAACCGGGAGTCGCGCTCCTTCTGCTGGCATCTTCGCGGCTGTGCGCGCAAAGTAGCTGGTTTCAACCGCCGCTGCTTGAGAAACCGGAGATGAGGAAGGCCCTGCAGTCGGTGGACGGCCGCGCCGCGGACATCGTCGAAGAATGGATCCGGGTGGTGGAAATACCGGCGCCCTCCGGGAAGGAGCAGACTCGCGCAAAGTATATTCGCGCCGAGATGGAAAAACTCGGACTGAGCGAGATCAAAACCGACGATATGTTTAACGTGAGCGGCGTCCGTAAAGGAACGGGCGGCGGTCCCACGGTTGTTTTTGCCGCCCACACGGACACTGTATTTCCCGAAGGAACCGACCTGAAGGTAAAGCGCGAAGGCGATATTTTGCGCGCGCCGGGCGTGGGCGACGACACGTCGAACCTGATGGCCGTTCTGGAAATGTTCCGCGCGCTGAACCGAGGCGGCGTCAAGACCAAAGGCGACCTGATCTTTCTAGCGTCCGTCCAGGAGGAGTTGGGGCTGCTGGGCGCCAAGCACTGGCTAGAGACCAGCGGCTATAAACCCGATATGTTCGTGGCCGCCGATGTCTCATCCGCGGAAGTCTGGTACGGCGCGCTGCGCATCGATCAGTTCAAGTTCTTCTATACTTCACCCGGAGCGCACACCCTCGAAAGCCGCGGCGGCCCGAGCCCGGCGAAAGCCGTCGCCAAGGCGATTACGGCGCTCTACGAGATTCCGCTGCCGCCCATCGCCGAGGGCCTCGGCACGTTCAAGCTACCCGTTTTGAACGTGGGGATGTTAGGCGGCGGCACGGTGATGAACGCCGTCCCGCGCGAGGCGTGGTTCACGGTGGACCTGCGTTCCCTGGACAGCGCCACGCAGGATCGTCTGGAGAGCGCGGTTGTTTCCACGGCGCGGGGAATTGGCGAGCAGGAAGGCGTCGGCTTCCGGATGGAGCGGAAAATGGGCATCGACTACTCGAAGGCTTTGCCGCAGAAGGAGCGGCTTAACCACCCGCTGGTGCAGACGGCGCTGGCCACCAGCAACTACTTCCGCAAGCCGGGCACGCCGGAGATAGCTGCCAACGATGTAGGCTCTACGGATGCGAATATCGCGGTGAGCATGGGCATCCCCGCGGTAGCCGTGGGCGCGACTAACGAACGCTTGCCTCACCGGCTGGAAGAAAACACCGACGCCAGCAGCATCGTGCCGGGTATCAAGGCGCTGATTGCCCTCGCCGTTGCTTTGACCAGCCATTAAGCCGGCGCCGGCTAACTCCGGCTCCGATCGACAGCCGGGTGGCAGACCACTACGCGACGCGAATCGCCAGCTTGCCCGGTCTTTGGTTCGATTTTCACAAATTGCTCAGCGCGGCCGTTTTGGCCGGTCCTGCCAGTTGAAAGTTGGTCTGAGACGTTAGGTGGATGAATGGGGCTGTCGGTAATGGGCTTCATGGGGAAGATCCGGCGGTTCACAGGCTACTTCCTCGAAAGGACTTCGGGCTGGTAGCGCCCGGTGGACCAGTTTCCGAGTGATCCGCTCCGAGCATCCGAAAGCGAAACGTCAGTAAAACACTTGGCGATTCACGGCGAGCCAGATGCGGGCGCATTTCGCGGGTTGCCCGGTGGCAGCCCAGGCTTGAAGGCCGTTTGAACGAAGCCGCCCNNAAAATGATGCTGGAAGAGCTCCAGCGTCGTAATTACTCTCAGACTACCGTGAACAGCTACCTGAAGATTGTGGAGTCGTTCGCAAAACATTTTGGCCGTTCTCCGGATCAGCTTGGGCCGGAACAGATACGCACCTATCAGGTATACCTGCTGAAGGAGAGGAAGCTCGGCGTCCGCACCGTCGGTCATTGTACGGCGGCGCTGCGGTTTTTCTTCTGTAAGACTCTGAAACGGGCATATCCCATAGAAGAAGTGCCATATCCGAAGGCGCCGCGCCGTCTGCCGATAATCCTCACGCAGGAAGAAGCGGTTCGACTCATCGATTCGGCCAGCAATCTGTACCATCGCGCCATGCTGATTACGCTCTACTCGACTGGCATGCGCCGGGCTGAGCTGTGTCATCTCAAAGTGGAGGATATCGATAGTAAGCGCATGCTCATTCGCATCCAGCAAGGCAAGGGCGGCAAAGACCGCGACGTGCCATTGAGCCCAAAGGCGCTGGAGACCCTGCGTGAATACTGGCGGTGGATGAAGCCCAAGACCTACCTGTTTCCCGGCACCATCAACGGTTCCCGCGCCGACAGGCCGATCACACCCAAAGTCCCATGGGAGGCCTGCCGGGAAGCGGCGCGGCGAGCGGGCATCACCAAAGCCGTCCGCCCGCACCTGCTTAGGCACAGTTTCGCCACGCATCTTCTGGAAGGCGGAGCCGATCTGCCGACAGTGCAGGCGCTGCTCGGCCACGTCGACCTCAAAGCCACTTCCATCTACCTGCATCTGTCCGCGCGCCATCTTCGAGCGGCCGGCACGCCGCTGGACCACGCGGAGCTCACCAGCCTGGACCAGGTGAAGCGGTCGCGAAGGCTGTACAAGAGATGAAGCCGCCACCTTTCGAGGTGGCCGATATCATCCGCGCGCATGGCAACAGTTTCGTCGAGAAGAGCCGGGTCTGGCTGACCTGGCTCCATCTCCGCGTGCTTTTCGCCATCGAGCACTGCCGCACTGCTGCGATGGGCGGTCATCTGGATCGCTGCGGCCAATGCGGCCATGAGGCCATCTCGTTCAACTCATGCCGGTCCCGGCACTGTCCAAAGTGCCAAACCAACGCTCGCGACAAGTGGCTCGCCGGACGCAAACAGGAACTGCTGCCGGTGAACTACGTCCATGTCGTCTTCACGATTCCCCACGAGCTGTCGTGGCTGGCGCTGCAAAACAAGAAGGTCGTCTACGACCTCTTGTTTCGCGCCAGCGCCGCGACCCTGATGGAGATTGCCGCCGATCCCAAGCATCTCGGCGCCGAGATCGGTTTCCTGAGTGTGCTCCACACCTGGGGACAGACCCTCCAACAGAACCCTCACTCATGATGCA